>CALWTU010000104.1 GCA_944384515.1 uncultured Clostridia bacterium | reverse complement strand
GCTCGTAGACTACGAGATTGATAGGTCGCAGATGTAAGTGCAGTAATGTATTGAGTTGAGCGATACTAATTGACCGAGGGCTTGAACTGCATTTTGTTATTAGCAAAGCTTTGCAGTCAGCGAGATTTATTTGAGCTTTTCGTTTCCTTATCTTATTCGGTTTTCTGTGAGCATTAACAGAAAAATGTATATACAAAAAGCAACAGATACTATGACGGCGTAGTTTTCTGTTGCTTTTTGTTTTCGTTTGGCTTTATATCTCTTGTATCTTTTGCGGAGGCATAGGGTGTACCCCGTGTAAAATTAATCGAGAAATATCTATTGCTTAAAGCAGATTTTTAAATACTTTTTGCGCTTTAAAACCTTGATCTTTAATTTGCTATTTCATTTTGTCAACTGCACAGCTGTTGACTTTTTCTTTTTTCCATCGTATAATATATCTGTACAATTTATAGTACAGATGACCGAGGAGGGGCTTATGCCAAAGGGAGAAGGACAAAAGATAAAGCTTTTTAAACTCTTGGAGATTTTAATTTCAATGACTGATGAGGAGCACGGATTATCTCTCAAAGAGATTATTGATTTGTTGAAACAAGAGGGTATCGGCGCTGAGCGCAAGAGTATTTACGATGATTTTTTATCGCTTGAAGAGTTGGGATTTTATGTTGAGCGCACTGCAACCAGACCGCCGAAATACTTTTTGAGCAACAAAATATTTGAGATAGCGGAGCTTAAAATGCTTGTAGACGCCATTCAGTCTTCAAGATTTATTACCGCCAAAAAGAGCAGAGAGATAATAGACAAACTCGAGCTTTTTGTCAGCAAATATCAGCACAGACAGCTTTCACGACAGGTATATATCGAGGACAGAATTAAAAGCGAAAACAACTCGGCGATATACAGTATAGATAATATTCATACGGCAATCAACGAGAAGAAGAAACTCTCTTTTAAGTATTTTGATTATAACGGTGATAAAGAAAAGGTTTTCAGGCACGGCGGTACGGCTTATATTGTCTCACCTTGTTCACTTATCTGGGATGATGAAAAATACTATCTTGTTGCGCTTGACGAGTCGGCAGATACGGTTAAAAACTTTCGTGTCGATAAAATGGACGGCGTAAATGTGCTTAATGAAAATATAAAGGATGACAGCCGTGTAAGAGAGTTTAATCCTGCTGACTATTCTAACAAAATATTCGGAATGTACGGCGGAAACGAGGAGCTTGTCACCTTAGAGTGCCGTGAGAAACTTGCAGGTGTCATAATTGACCGTTTTGGATTTAATCCGCATTTTACTAAAACGAATTTTGGTTTTAAGTTAACGCTTAAGGTTTTTGTGAGCCCTACATTTTATGCATGGATATTAGGGCTGGGAGAGGATATACGCATTCTCTCTCCCGTATCGGTAAGAGAGGATTTGCTCAAATTCATTAAGAAAATAGCCGGAAATTACGAAAACTGAATTTTTCAGGCAAATAATTCTTGCATTACTCAATTTAAACAAATAAGGGGATAATTTAAAAATGAAAATATATGATATAGTTGCATTTGATCTTGACGGAACACTGACCGATCCTTCAGGAGGACTTATTAATTCGTTTGTCTACGGCTTAAAGAGGATGGGTGTTGATTACGGGGATAAAGAGTCACTCAAAAGGTTTATCGGACCCCCGATATTTGAACAGTGGCAGGAGGATTTCGGTTTTACACCCGAACAGTCGCAGAGGGCAGTTGATATGTTCAGGGAATATTACAGCGTTTACGGCTGGTGGGACAACAAAATTTACGACGGCGTCAGCGATATGCTCCAAAGCCTTAAGCAAAAGGGTAAGATAATTGTTCTTGCAACTTCAAAGCCTGAGCATTTTGCCAAAAGAATACTTGATTTGTTTGATATCAGCCGGTATTTTGATTTTATCGGAGGTGCGACTGAAGGGCAGAGCAGAAGCCATAAAAAGGATGTATTGGCGTACAGTCTTAAAAATGTAGGTTACAAAGAGGGGCAAAATGCAATTCTTGTCGGAGACAGAAAGTTTGATGCAGAGGGGGCGGCGCTGTGCGGTATTGACGCACTCGGCGTAACATACGGTCACGGCAGTTTGGAGGAGCTTATGAGTGCGGGCTTTGTAAAAATTGTGTCCTCCGCAAAGGAAATAGCCGACTTTTTGATATAGCTGACCAAAGCACGGATTTATAACTGAATTTTTATTAAAATCAAAATTATTCCGATTTTTAAGAAAACAGGTTCCTCTTTTGCTTTTATAAATTCACGGCGATTATGGTTTTTTCAAATTCAAATTGAAAAGTGATTTTGTCACAGAATTATTTCTTGTTTTGGGATATAATATAATTGTAAAAAAGATAATTTTGCATACAAACAGGAAATATAAATTGTAAATCGTATAATGCAGTGTGTTTTGCAAAAGCAAGGAGTTGAAAATATGGGATTTTTTGATTTTTTTAAAAGCAAAGATATTAATAAAGGCGTTGAGGAATACAGGAAAACCAAAGGTGCGGTTCTCATAGATGTAAGAACTGAGGAGGAGTTTTCATACGGCCATATTGAAAGCAGTCTTAACATTCCTCTTCAAAGTATAGATAATACACTTAAAATCATAAAAGATAAGAACGCGCCTATATTTGTATATTGCCGTAGCGGGGGCAGAAGTTCGCAGGCGGCGAGTATTCTTAAAAATATGGGGTACACAAATATAAATGATATCGGCGGAATTATGTCATACAAAGGAGCGATTGTAAGATAATGAAAGTAATTATTGTCGGAGGCGTAGCGGGCGGTGCAACTGCCGCCGCAAGGCTCAGAAGATTAAACGAGCAGGCGGAAATTATAATTTTTGAGCGGTCGGGATATATTTCCTACGCAAATTGCGGTCTTCCCTATTATATCGGCGGGGTGATAGAGGACAGAAACGCACTTACATTACAGACGCCGAAGAGTTTTTCTTCGAGGTTTAATGTTGATGCCAGAGTTCTCCACGAGGTTATAAATATTAATGCAAAGGACAAATTTGTAACTGTCAGAAATCTTAAAACAGGAGAGATTTTTGATGAGAAATACGATAAACTGATTTTGTCTCCCGGAGCAAAACCGCTTGTACCTGATTTAAAGGGCTTGGACAGTGACAAAATTTTTACTCTCCGCACGGTTGAAGATACATTCAGGATAAAGGATTATATTGACAAACATCAGCCAAAGTCCGTTGTTGTAGCCGGAGGCGGATTTATAGGACTTGAGATGGCGGAGAATCTGCGCGAGCGCGGAATCGAAGTTACCCTGATGCAGGGTATGGATCAGCTTATGACGCCCTTTGATTCGGATATGGCATCATTTATCCATGCAGAGGTTCGCCGTCACGGTATAAATTTGATGCTCGGCAGCCCTGTGAGCGGATTTAACGACAGAGGTGGAAAAATTGAGGTTTTGTCCGAAAACGCACCCACCGTCACAGCCGATATGGCGGTTTTGGCAATAGGCGTAACTCCGGAAAATACGCTTGCAAAAACTGCCGGACTTGAACTTGGAATCAAGGGCAGTATTATAGTTAACGAGCATATGCAAACCTCGGCAGAGGATATTTATGCGGTTGGAGACGCTGTACAGATCAAACATTTTGTAACGGGAAAGGACAGTTTGATCTGGCTTGCAGGACCCGCAAACAAGCAGGGCAGAATTGCGGCTGACAATATTTGCGGAATAAAAAGTACTTATAAGGGCGGTCAGGGCAGTTCGGTTATAAAAATATTTGACCTGACGGCGGCAACTACCGGCATTAACGAAGCAGTCGCAAAGCAAAACGGAATTGACTGCGATAAAGTTATTCTCTCTCCGATGAACCATGCCGGATACTATCCGGGCGGAAAAGCGATGACCATGAAGGTCGTTTTTGAGAAGGGTACCTATTGTTTGCTCGGTGCGCAGATTATCGGATATGACGGAGTTGACAAGCGCATTGATGTGCTGGCGACAGCAATTCGTGCGAAAATGAGCGCAATAGAGCTTACGGATTTGGATCTGGCATATGCACCGCCGTATTCCTCGGCAAAAGACCCCGTGAATATGGCAGGCTTTATGATAGAAAATATTGCAAACGGCTTGGTTAAGCAGTGGTATGTGGAAGATGAGGCGGATTTGCCCCGTGACGGAAGCGTAATATTGCTCGATACAAGAACAGTGGCTGAGTACGGCAGGGGACACGCCGACGGATTTATAAATATTCCCGTTGACGAGCTTCGCCAAAGAATTGATGAGCTTGACAAAAACAAAACCGTTTATGTTATGTGTCAGAGCGGACTTAGAAGTTATATCGCAACTCGAATTTTGTCCTCATTCGGTTTTGACTGTTACAATTTTGCGGGCGGATACCGTTTTTGGGAGGCGGTAAAAAAAGACCGTGCCCTGGCAGAAAAAACAACGGCTTGCGGTATGGATGCCTGATAAATATCCGTGTATCAGAACAGAGCAGAAAACGAAATATGAGCGGTGCTTCGGCACAGCCGAAAAATCAGCGAGGCAAAAATTTTTGCCTCGCTTTAAGTTTAGTTGTACTTTTAATAACAGCAGTTAAAATACGCCGGACATGCGGCTTTTTTATATTATTTGATATTTGCTCACATCGTTTGCGTGATGTGGGTTATTCAGTTTATCGGCTTTTTCGGAGAAATTATTGTAAAAGCAGAAAGTATTTCTAAAAATAATATAGTTGTTGACATATGTCATCAATTGTGCTAAAATAGCGGTGAAAGGGGTTTTTGTATGGCAAGATTGACTAAATGCAGGCGGGTGTGCCATTTTCCGGGCAGTTTGCTTTTTACTCCGTCACAGAGCAATAAAAGCGATAAAATAATTACCTTGACCGTTGATGAATACGAAGCAATACGCCTGATTGACAAAGAGGGAATGTCGCAGGAAAAATGCGCGGCATATATGCAGGTTGCCCGTACTACAGTTCAGAAGATTTATGAAGAGGCGAGGAAAAAAATTGCCGAAATGCTTGTTGACGGATTTATGCTTAAAATTGAGGGTGGCGAGTACAGGCTGTGTGACGGCAGAGATTGCGCATGCGAAAAGCTTTTCTGTAAAAAACGGGAATTTATTGATAAATATTATAAAGAAAAAGGAGATGGCATTATGAGAATTGCGGTAACGCATGAAAACGGACAGATTTTCGGGCACTTCGGTCACACCGAACAGTTTAAAATATATGATGTAAAGGACGGAAATATTGTATCAAGTGAGATCGTTGATACAAACGGCAGCGGACACGGCGCCTTGGCGGAAATGCTGCATGCGCTGAATGTTGATGTTTTGATTTGCGGCGGCATCGGCGGCGGAGCGCAGATTGCGCTCAGAGAACTCGGAATAAAGATCTTCGGCGGCGTTTCGGGCAGTGCGGATGACGCTGTAGGGGCGTTTGCCGCGGGCAGTCTGGAGTATAATCCGAATGTCAAGTGCGACCATCATGACCATGAACACGGAGCAGAGGCGCATACTTGCGGTGCACACGGCTGCGGACACGGACATTGCGGCAATCGGTGATTTGTGTGACAATATCACAGAACTTTAAAATTTCATCTGTTATAATAAGGCAAAAGAAATAATAAAAAAGGAGAGTTGTATGAAGGAATATGTTTGCAGTGTTTGCGGATATGTGCATAAAGGCGAGCTTCCCGACGACTTTGTGTGTCCGATTTGCGGAGCAGGGCGAGACGCTTTTGTTTTGAAAGAAGACTCTTCTTCTAAAACGCAAACCGAAAAACCGCACTTTGAAAAAGAACTTTCTGCGGCGGAAATGAGTGTAATTTGCTCAAACCTTGCAAGGAGCTGTGAAAAGCAGTATATGCCTGAGGAGTCCGAGGCATTTAAGGCACTTGCGGAGTTCTTCAACTCGAAAGACGGAAGAGCAGTTGAGGGAGGAGCAGATAAGATTGCCAAACTCGTTGAAAAAGACTTGTCGGTAGCTTATCCGTACGCCAATGAAACAGCAAATGAATTTGCCGACAGAGGGGCAAAGCGCGCTTTAGTGTGGAGTGAGAAAGTAACGAGAATGTTGCAATCAATTTTAACGAGATACAAGTCCGAGGGAGAGAGTATGCTCGAAAATACGGGTGTATACGTATGCACCGTTTGCGGATTTATTTATATCGGAGACCGTCCGCCGGAGCTGTGTCCTGTTTGCAAGGTGCCCTCTTGGAAATTTGAAAAGGCAGAAAGGAGAGCATAAACATGGCAGATAAATATGCAGTGAGAAATTTAAGACTTTGCACGAAGGACTGTCTTTGCCTTTATGTCTGTCCGGTTGGAGCAACAGATACAGAGAACAGCATTATTGATAAGAGCAAATGTATCGGATGCGGCATATGCGCCGAGGCTTGTCCGTCGGGGGCAATTTCAATGATGCCAAAGGAGCTTCCTGCTCAGCAGGCTAAAAAAGAAGAGGTTGTCGAGGCACTCAGGGCAATTATTCAAAGCAAGACACAAGCTGAAAAGGCGGCGGCGACTCTTGATAACGAACTTGGTGCAGCAATAGAAAAATCATGCCGTCTTATGGCAGAGGATTTGGTGAGAGAGGCCGGATATATGCTTCCGCAAAGTGCCAATACAAAGGCGTTTTTGGAGAATATCAGAACAATTGAGAATATTCCGGTCGATATTGTTGACAAACTGCTAAAAACATTAGATTTCAATGAAAAAACGGAGGATAAAAAAATGGAAAAATGGAAATGTACTGTATGCGGATATATTCATGAAGGTCCTATGACCGATGATTTCAAATGTCCCGTTTGCAAGCAGCCTGCAAGCAAGTTCGTGAAAATTGAGGATGCGGCTGTTGCGAAAAATCCTTATGCAGGCACAAAAACAGAGAAGAATTTACGGGAGGCATTTGCCGGAGAGTCTCAGGCGAGAAACAAGTATACATATTTTGCGAGTGTAGCTAAGAAAGCGGGATTTGAACAGATTGCCGCACTGTTCCTGCAAACGGCAGAAAACGAAAAGGAGCATGCAAAACTGTGGTTCAAGGCTCTCGGAGAACTCGGCGATACGGCAGAAAATCTGCTCCACGCCGCTGAGGGCGAAAATGCCGAGTGGACAGATATGTATGACAGAATGGCAAGAGAAGCGGACGAGGAAGGTTTCCACGATTTGGCGGAGCAGTTCAGAGGGGTTGGCGCAATTGAAAAAGCCCACGAGGAGCGCTATCGCGCACTGCTTAAAAATGTTGATATGAAGACCGTATTTGAAAAAAGCGGTGTTACGGTTTGGGAATGCAGAAACTGCGGACATATTGTAGTCGGCACCAAGGCGCCTGAAATTTGTCCCGTATGCAAACATCCTCAGGCATTTTTTGAAGTGAGAAAAGAGAATTATTAATCCTCACATCCGGCATTTAAGCTAACTTGACGGCAAATTTGCCTGAAGGCTTAACCCGATAAAAAAACCGGATAAATAAAAGAATATCCCGATTTCAGGCAGTGTTGTCCGTTTTGAAATCGGGATATTTTACTTAGCCAGACGAAAAGAGCACGGTTTGCCAACCTGACAATGTACTTTAAAAAATAGGGTGTATTCTGAAAGGCTTGTCGGTCCGGTTTCAGCATGCACCGTAAAAGGGAAAACAAAACCCGTATATTCGGCAAAAACCAAATATACGGGTTATCATGTTTCAAGAGCGAAACGACTTTAAATTCAAGAATCAAATATATCCGAATTATTTAGCTGAGTTGTTCTTAGCAACAACCTCAACACCTTTATAGTAACCGCAAGCCTTGCATACACGGTAAGCAAGATTAACCTCGCCGCACTGAGGGCATTTTACAAGGTTTGTGGGTGCTTCAAGCTTCCAAACGCTTGAGCGTCTTTTCATTTTTCTTGCGTGAGAAACTTTTTTCTTTGGTACTGCCATTGTGATTACCTCCGTTACGAATCAAATGTTTGTGACATTTTATTTTAATTTTTATTATTTTCTTCTTTCTTCATCTGCTCCAACAATTTTTTCAGCGGAGCCATTCTCGGATCGAGCTCAGCAGAGCTGCATGTGCAAGGACCTTCATTAAGGTTCTTACCGCATTTTTGACACAAGCCCTTGCAATCCTCTTTGCACAGAAATCTAACGGGAAATTCCATTTCCATCTGAGCAATTAACTGCTCGTCCATATCGAGAAATCCATCTTCGATAATTGCATAGTCATCCAGCTTAGTGTCATCAAGATCACCCAAGAGATTTCTCGGCGCAACCGTTTTCTCAAGATCAAGAGAGAACTTGCCGCTGACAGGAGACAGACACCTTGCGCAAAAAGAATTATATTCAAGTTGCATTGTAAGATGCATTCTCATGTATCCGGCAGTGTTGGTAATATCCCCCTTAACCTTCATGGGAGAAGGAAAACTTACACCGTAAAGAAAACTTGATGTATCTTGCGAGTCAATATCCGGCATAAGCTCATATTCGAAATTCAGCAGTCTGTCACCTGCCAAAAGCGGTCTCAAATCAAGCTTCACAGAATACCTCCTCAGACTATGGATAATAGTATTTTTAACATCTGGGCGCAGTTTAGGCTGTCGCCCCAAAGTCGTACACTATATTATATATCTTTTATACAGTTTTGTCAATAGGCAAAACGAATATTTTTATATTTTGTTGTTTTTGTTGTGAGTTGTGAGACGGAGATTTTTTAACTTTAAATTCATTGACATTCAGTTAATATTAGTATATAATTAATACTATAAGTACTTTACAAGAAATGAAAGCAGGAGAGATGAGATGTTAACAGACATAGAAATTGCGCAGAATACGAAAACAGAAGACATTACTAAAATCGCCAAAAGAGCCGGCGTTGATGAAAAGTATGTTGAGATGTACGGAAAAAACAAGGCTAAAATTGACCTTTCTCTCTTAAAGGAGACGGATAGGGAGAACGGAAAACTTATTCTTGTAACCGCAATAACACCTACTCCTGCGGGAGAGGGAAAGACTACCACTACCATTGGACTTGCGGACGGACTGCGCCGCATAGGAAAGAGAGTATCTGTCGCACTCAGGGAGCCGTCCTTGGGTCCCGTGTTCGGAATGAAGGGCGGAGCCGCAGGCGGCGGATATGCGCAGGTTGTGCCGATGGAGGATATAAATCTTCACTTTACGGGAGACTTTCATGCAATAGGTGCGGCTAACAATCTGCTTGCTGCCATGCTTGATAACCATATTTATCAGGGCAACCGCCTTAACATTGACCCGAGAAGAATTGTATGGCGCAGATGCGTGGATATGAATGACCGTCAGCTCAGATTTATAACAGATGGACTCGGCGGCAGAGTAAACGGAGTTCCGAGAGAGGACGGATACGATATAACGGTAGCATCCGAGATTATGGCGGTGCTTTGTCTTGCGACATCAATATCCGATCTCAAAGAGAGACTCGGCAGAATAATCGTTGCGTATACATATGATGAAAAACCCATAACTGCAAAAGATTTGAATGCACAGGGTGCAATGACAGCGCTTCTTAAGGACGCAATCAAGCCCAATCTTGTTCAGACACTCGAGGGTACGCCTGCATTTGTGCACGGCGGTCCGTTTGCCAACATTGCCCACGGCTGCAACTCTGTCATAGCTACCAAAACAGCCATGAAAATGGGTGAATACGCTATTACCGAAGCGGGCTTCGGAGCTGATCTCGGAGCGGAGAAATTCTTTGATATTAAGTGCAGGATGAGCGGACTTGTTCCGAGTGCGGTTGTAATCGTTGCAACCGTAAGAGCGCTGAAAATGCACGGCGGACTTCAGAAAACACAGCTTTCAGAGGAGAACCTTGAGGCGCTTGAAAAGGGTATGCCCAACCTTTACCGCCATATATCAAATATAAAGAATGTATTCAAGCTTCCGTCTGTTGTTGCGATAAACCGCTTCCCGACAGATACGGACAGAGAAATAGAACTTATTATCTCAAAATGCAAGGAGCTTGGCGTTAATGTTGCGCTCTCTACCGTTTGGGCAGACGGCGGAGCGGGAGCTATAACTCTTGCAAATGAGGTTGTGAGACTGTGCGAAGAGGAGAAGGGCGATTTCAGCTTTGCATATGAGCTTGACTCCACCATTGAAGAGAAAATCGAGAGTGTGGTTAAGAGAGTCTACGGTGGAAAGGGAATAAGCGTGCTTCCGCAGGCAAAAAAACAGATACAGATGCTCACCGAGCTCGGATTTGATAAACTTCCCATATGTGTTGCAAAGACACAGTATTCTTTCTCCGACGACCCGACAAAGATCTGCGCGCCCGAGGATTTTACCGTTACGGTAAAGAATGTAAAGGTTTCCGCCGGAGCGGGATTTGTTGTGGTGCTTACCGGAGATATAATGACAATGCCCGGACTACCTAAAGTGCCGGCGGCGGAAAAGATTGATGTGGATGAGAACGGAAAAATAACAGGTCTGTTTTAAAATAATGCCGGGATAACATAATAAAAGGTAGAGATATGAAACTGATTATTGCGTCTAATAACAAGCATAAAGTTTATGAAATCAAAAAAATACTTCAGGATAAATTTGAGGAAATTCTCTCTTTGAAGGAAGCAGGTATCAGTCACGAAACCGTTGAAGACGGCAATACATTTATGGAAAACGCAAGAAAAAAAGCAAAGGAAATCTGCGATATTTCAGGCTGTGCGGCTCTTGCGGACGATTCCGGAATATGTGTTGACGCACTTTTCGGTGCGCCCGGAATATACAGTGCGAGATTTTCCGGCGGTAGCGACCTTGATAACAATAAATTTCTTATAGAAAAACTCAAGGGCGAAGAAAACAGAAAAGCCCACTATACATGTGCCGTTTGTCTGTGCTATCCCGACGGCAGAACGGTTGAAGCTTTGGGATATATGTACGGCAAAGTCGTTGATGAGGCGAGGGGTACGCACGGATTCGGATATGATCCGCATTTTGTGCCGGACGGATATTCTCTGACGGTGGCGGAGCTATCTGATGAGGAGAAAAACCGCATCAGTCACAGAGCCGACGCTCTCAAAAAGCTTTTGGAAAAATTATAATTACTAACCCAAGACGAGGAATAATAATTACATAATAACCGAAAATACGCAAATTAACTATTTACCAAAACAGGTTTTCGAGGAGAAAGAGTATGGACAATAATTACCTCAATAACAGCAAAACAGAAAATTATACCGTAAGTCAGATGCTTAATATGATAGAGAACGCAAAAAGTGCATCACTGAAGAAATTTGAGGTGTGTTCTTATGCGGCAAGAAAACTTGTGGAAGCATATAACGCATATGTCCAGTTTGACATGAAGAAAAGAGACAATGCAAAGGATGCGGATACCCTTGAAAAAATGAAGACCGCATACCTGAAAGCTCTTAAAGAGTATAATGACCTTTATGCGGAGTACAATGACAGTATCGAAAAAGTCCGCAGTAATTATCTTTTTATGTTGAAAAAACTTAGCGGTACACGGGACGAGAGCAGGATAGAATTGAGTCTGAGGGATTATGAGTCTTATGCTCAGAAGCAGAAGGAAAAACTTTTAAGAGTTGTAAAGGATAAATGCGGACTGTTTCGTGAGAGCAAAGATAAAGTGAGCGAAAGCATGAGGTATGGTGATATAAACAGCAGAGCTTATGAGAGTGAAGCTATGAGCTACAGACAATATTATGACGACGACAGACAAAAAACCAAGTACGGTGAGTATATAAGTAATGAGCAGTCAAGCCCGAGCAGAGAACCGCTCAGAAACAATCAAAGGGTGGACATAGAGCCTGTGCGGATTGATATAAGCGCAATAGTGCAAAGAGCTGTGGAAGACGCACTTGATAAGTTCGGAGTTTTGCTTGAGCGAAAGAGTCAGCAGCTTTTGTCGGAGTATGCGGCAAAGGAGAGCCAAAAAGTTTCGGAGCGTACAGAGGAAAACGGAGCGTCATCGTCTCAAACTCAAGAGTCAGAGCTTGAAAGCAGTATAAAGATGGCGGAGAGCGTTGTTTCAGAACAGAGCAATCTCATTGAGAAAATTAAAGAGAATATGCAAACTCTTGACGCTCTTTCCCGCTCTATGATAGATATCGGTGCGAAATTGATGGAGCTGTCGAATAAGCAAACGGATTCGCTTGAGATGCAAAAAAATATCAGCGATATGCAAAGAACTCTTGCAAGAGAAATAGCCGGACTGCAGGTTAAGCAGAGGCTTATTAACAAAGAACAGGGCGATGTATACGAAGAGCAGGCTGTTGTTATTGAGCATCAGAAGTCCAATATCGAGAGACAGCGTATACTTTCACAGTCTCAGGCGGGAGTTGCCGATATGCAAAAGACTGTAAATGAGAGCCATTTGCTGATTGAAGAGTCAATGAAAGAGCTTATGAATTCTCAAAAGCAAATTGTCACGGCACAGCAGCAGATTATGCTTGCTAACCGAAAGAACATGGATATGCAGAATTCTCTTATTGCAAAGCAGGAGGAGATACAGGCACTTCAAAAGGAGGCGTTTTCCTCGAACAAAAAACTGCTCAGGTCGCAGAAGGTTCTTAACGACAAATTGAAATCGGATAAGGACGAGGTGAAGAAATCCGCCGCGGAAATATCCGATGAGGTAGAACTTGAAGATATGTTGGTGGAAAAATAAAATAAAAGGGGATTGCGCGCACACAAAACGGCGTGTTATCCCCTTTTGTAAAGAGAAAAACGGCGAAAAAAAGAGGAGTACACAACTCCTCTCGAGCTCAAAAAATATATTTTGACAAAACCGCAAAACCTCAGGCGTTCTCGTTATTTTCTTCTGCTTTCTCGTCGTGCATGGAAGCTACAAGCTGAACATTGTATGCGTCTATGACAGCCTCTTCAAAGGCGGCTCTGAACTCTGAATTAATCGGGTGGACAATATCACGGTATGTTCCGTCAGGATTTTTTCTTGAAGGCATAACTATAAAATATCTGTCTCTTGCATAAATAACTTTAACATCGTGAACTGCAAGGCAGTCGTCGAATGTGACGGAGGCAATAGCCTTCATGGGTCCTTCCTCAAAGAATTTTCTGATTTTGATATCTGTGATCTGCATAACATTTTCCTTTCTCAAAAGTTAATATAATATTTGTTGTTACCTGCATATATTATACTGTACGATTATTAATAATATTAATCTGCATTTGTATATTTATTTTTAATAATTGTTGAAATTGTTAAAATAAACAGTGAACAACATAAAAGTAGAGAAGCGAGGGTAAAAATTGACAATAGGCAATTCTCATTTGGGTAAAGAAGGGATAAAAAACATGATGTCAAAAGGTAAAATGAGAATTCATTTTACGGGAGTCGGCGGCGTCGGAATGCTCTCTTTGTATCTTATGAGTGTGCAGTGCGGTATGGATTGCAGCGGATCGGATATAAAGAATTCTTATTACATTGAAAAGATTTCGAGAGAAAATCCGAAAATTTATGTGGGCAACCGACCTGAAATGATTATCGACAGAGATTTGGTTGTATATTCACTTGCCGTTGATAAAAATGACGGAGAAATAAAAGAGGCAGAGAAAAGAGGGATTCCGATCGTCTCACGCGGGGAATACATGTCTTTTTTAGTCAGTCGGTTTGCGGTGTCGGTGAGTGTGTCAGGAACTCACGGAAAGAGTACAACCTGTGCCATGCTGTATAAAATACTCAGTGACGCACAAAAATTCCCGACAGGAATTCTCGGTGCAAACTTTCCTAAAACGGATTTGCCGTATGCAAAGGGGAATTCTGATTATGTAGTGTTTGAGGCATGCGAGTATAAGGATTCGTTTTTGCTCTTTTCTCCGAGTTTATCGCTGTATACAAACCTTGAGCATGACCATGCGGATTACTTCAAGGATATTGACGCACTGAAGCGGTCGTTTTGCAGGTCTATGAACAGCGCCGAAAAGATTATATATAATATGGATGATAAAAATCTCAAAGACAGCGCAAAAATGAGTGATAATAAAAATACCGTTACTTATGCGATAGAGAAAAATGCGGATTATAAGGCGTACGATATAAGCGAAAAAAACGGCTGTTTTTCGTATAAAATTTTACACGGGGGCAAGTGTGAGGCAGAAATTAATCTGTCTGCCATAGGAAAATTCAATATATATAATTCGCTCTGTGCGTATGCGGGGGCGAGGGAGCTCGGAGTAGACAGTGCGAAGATAGCCGAGTCGCTCATGAGTTTTTCGGGTATTGAGAGGCGACTTGAATATCTCGGGGAGTACAAAGGGGTAAAACTGTATTATGACTATGCCCATCACCCCACAGAAATCAGAGAGGGTATCCGGGCGATAAAACTCAAATGCGGCACTGATGTAACGGTGCTTTTCAGACCGCATACATTTTCGAGGACAAAAGCGTTTTTACATGATTTTTCTTCCGCCCTCTCACTTGCGGATAAAGTATATATACTTGATATAGACGCTGTAAGAGAGAATAACGATTATAATATAACATCTCTGTCTCTTGCCGAGGAAATTGGTGTCAAAGGGGAGAGCGTGTCAAGTTTAAGCCTTAAAACATTGCTTGAAGGCACTGAAGGAGCATTGATTTTAATGGGTGCGGGAAATATGGATAAGTATCTCAAAGAGGCAAAAGAATTGGTTAACACGAAGGAAGATTAATTTGAAAAAAACCAAAAAGAAAAGGAGCAAAAAATGGAGAACTTGCTAATCAGCGCATGCCTTCTCGGTATAGAGTGCAGGTATGACGGTAAATCGGTAAAAAGTGTAGATATTGAAGCGTTGAAAGAAAAATACAACCTTATTCCCATGTGTCCGGAAATTTACGGCGGGCTGACTACTCCGAGATGTCCGAGCGAGCGCGTCGGCGAGCGGGTAATGATGAAGGACGGGACAGATGTAACCGAAAACTATAAGCGAGGCGCATTGATTGCCTATAAAATGTGCTGTATTTTTAATTGTAAAACGGCATTGCTCAAGGAGCGCAGTCCCTCATGCGGATGCTGGCAGATATATGACGGCTCCTTTTCGGGCAGGCTAACCGATGGGGACGGATGCACTGCCGAACTGCTGAAATCAAAGGGAATTAATGTTATAGGCGAGAGTCATATTAAAAAAATAATGTAGTTACCTTATAAATTTCATCTTTTTTAAAAAAGGCATTGAAAAAACACTCAGGATGTGTTAAAATAACTCTATGCTGAAATATACAGAAATTAAGTAATGGAGTGTTAGGTAAAAATGAAAAGAACATTACTCAGATCCGTTTATGAAAATGCAGAGTCTTTTGCAGGGCAGAGCATTACTGTCGGCGGATGGATAAGAAATCTCAGAGATTCCAAGGCTTTTGGATTTATTGACCTTAATGACGGCTCTTGCTTTAAGAGCATACAGGTCGTTTTTGAGAGAGAAAAAATAGATAATTATGATGAGATAGCGGCAATGAATGTGGGCGCGGCTATTGTTGTCAGCGGAGTTTTAGAGCTGACGCCGGGCGCAAAGCAGCCTTTCGAGCTTAAAGCAAGTAAAGTTACTGTTGAAGGCGCCAGCACACCCGACTATCCGTTACAGCCGAAAAGACATACTGTTGAGTTTTTGCGTGAGGTAGCCTATCTCAGACCGAGGACAAATCTCTTTTCTGCGGTGTTCAGAGTGAGGAGCGAGGTTGCGTATGCGATACACTCATTCTTCCATCAGCGCGGATTTGTATATGTTCATACTCCCATCATTACCGCCTCCGACTGTGAGGGAGCGGGTGAGATGTTCAGAGTTACAACTCTTGATGCACAAAATCCTCCGAGACTTGAGGACGGCAGCGTAGATTTTTCAAAGGACTTTTTCGGCAAGGCGGCAAACCTTACCGTTTCGGGACAGCTTGAGGGCGAGACCTATGCCATGGCGTTTGGAAATATCTATACTTTCGGTCCTACATTCAGAGCGGAGAATTCAAATACCGCGCGTCATGCGGCGGAGTTCTGGATGATAGAGCCGGAGATTGCGTTTGCTGACCTTGAAGATGATATGCTCCTTGCGTGGGATATGATTAA
This sequence comes from uncultured Clostridia bacterium, assembly GCA_944384515.1. Taxonomy (GTDB): domain Bacteria; phylum Bacillota; class Clostridia; order Oscillospirales; family CAG-272; genus UBA1740. The sequence goes on along the minus strand of CALWTU010000104.1, from coordinate 2,421 downwards.
GTATATCATAAACCATGTTATGGAAAACTGCAAGGACGAGCTAAACTTCTTCAATCAGTTTGTAGATAAAACTCTTATCGAGAGACTTACTGCCCTGAGAGGCTCCGACTACGCAAAGGTTACTTATACCGAGGCTGTCGAGATACTTGAAAAGGCAAAAGCTGACTTTAAATATCCCGTATATTGGGGTGTTGACCTTCAGACTGAGCATGAGAGATACCTGACCGAGCAGGTTTACAAAAAGCCCATATTCCTTACTGACTATCCCAAGGATATAAAAGCGTTCTATATGCGTCAGAACGACGACGGAAAGACGGTTGCGGCAATGGATCTTCTTGTACCGGGTGTCGGCGAGATTATCGGCGGCTCTCAGCGTGAGGAGAGGCTTGATGTTCTCACTGCAAGAATGAAAGAGCTCGGACTCAAAGAAGAGGACTATTGGTGGTATCTGAATCTGCGCAGATACGGCGGAACAAAGCATGCGGGATTCGGACTTGGCTTTGAGCGTATTATTATGTACCTCACAGGTGTATCTAACATCCGTGATGTTCTCCCTTATCCGAGAACGGTAGGCAACGCCGAATACTGATAAATTTAATCGACTGAAATTAAATTCATACCTGACTGAATTAAACCGCGCTTGCAGTTTAATTCAGTTTTTTTATAAAGAAACAAAATTGAAAGAACAAAATTGTGAGTTATGACGAAAAATTAATTTTTTATAAACATTTTTTTAAAAAAACGGTTGCATTTTCAGTCTATATATTGTAGTATTTAGTTATAACCAAGAAGTAAGGAGGGTCTCATGAAAAAATTTGGCAAATTTCTAACATTATTGCTTGCACTGTCAATGTTGATATCGGTTTTCATTGTCAGCACAAGCGCAGCAGAAACTGTATTGGTGCCGCCCGGCGCACAAGTATCCTATGACAAGGATGGCGCGGATATGACTGATCCGACAGCGATTTACAATCTCAGCGGACCGACATCAACGTCGACTCCGACAAACAAACCCGCTGCGAAGCATTTTAAATTGACTTCCGGCAGCGAAGAAGGTAATGCCTTCATGCAGTTTTATGAACAGCAGTATAATTATGATACAAAGCCGTATATTGATTTCATGTTTGACAACAACGGTTTTGCTTATAATGCAAAAACGGATTCATACAATCTTGTAAATCTCAGCATGGCTACATTCGATTTTGATCTGAGTGCAGATGCTTATCTGACAACCAATGAGGACGGAAAGCAGGTGCTTAGTTCAGAAAAAGGAGAGAACGGAATACTCTCTCACTCGGCAGGTTCATATTTGGTGTTTGTATACCGCTATAACGGAACGAGCCAGGCTCAGGACTCTGCTGTTACTCTATATTTCATCAATCAGGGTGGAGTGTGGTACTGTGCAAAGAACTTAGCGGGAGAAGAGAAATTTGAGATTTCTCAGAACGCCAAAGAGTGGAACCACTTTTCATTTGTAATTGATATTGACTCAAGCGTAAAAGAGACAGATGCCGACGGAAACCCGACAGCTTATAATTTTTACAATTCAAAGATGCATTTGTACTACAATGGAGAGTATAAGTTCAGCTTTAATAACATCTTTAATGTGAATAGGAAGATAGACCAGGTGTCTACATACAAGGACGGAAAAGTGGACATCAAGCTCGATGTGTGCCGTTGGTGGTTCCCGGAATCCAAGGGAACGCTCAGCACATCCTTCAGAATAGATAATATATCAATGAATTATTACATGAAGGATTATCAGGGTCCGCTTGACGAGCATATGCAGGACGGAAACTATACTAAACCGATTTACAACTGCGCTGATGTTGTGTTTAACAAAAATTATACATTCCAGTTACCGAACAGTCATGTTGCAGAGGTAGAGGATCAGCTCGGCAACAAGACGGGTTATTTCGTAATGGGAGGAGCAACTTCGGCTCTTCGTGACGGATATACGCTTCACCTGTATAAGGATCTTGAGAACTTTGAGCCGAACTGCGAATTCAATGTAGAGAGCAACGGATATTCGTTCAGTATAAATTCCACAGAATACACATATGACAAGGTCGGGGACAGATATGTTGTAAGACTGGCTGATTCTACCGAATATTGTGATGTGTATTGGTATGTTGACTATGACGCAATACCCGTGAAAACAGAGCCGCAGCAGCAAGGTACTTATGTAAAAAATGCGGATCTTATATATACCGGCAATCTTTTCTTCCCGTCTGAAGATCCGTCGGTATATAGATCCATTGTGGGCTGGCAGTGCGACTATGATTTTGACGGTGTGATGGACGGCGTGGTGACAACACTGACCGATGAGGTTTTGACACAGGTGCACGCCAACTTGGGAATACTTGTTCTTTACCCGATATATGAAGATACCACACTCAGTTACGGCATTTATGACCAAGG
>CALWTU010000103.1 GCA_944384515.1 uncultured Clostridia bacterium | reverse complement strand
CACGAAAAAAGGAAGAATTGGCTTAGATTTGTTCAAATTGAACGCCTCTTAAACCAATTCTCCGCGGAATTGTATAACTCTCAAAAATGAGGATTTTACCGATCCTCTTTTCGTCATACTCTTTTTTTCCTCATTTTGAGGCTTTTTTCTTTTGGTTTACCGAAACGTGCAAAATTGCATAGCAAAAGGCTGAGCTATTCGCTTAATTTTAAGCTTTTGACTCAGCCCCGTGTCAAATTAACAGCCTCAAACTGTGCATGTGTATCGTTGAATTGTTGTATTTTTCATTGCCACCTCAGCCTTTAAATTTTACTCTCGTCTTAAACTTTAACTTTTATTTCTGTTTTTCGAGTATTATTAAAGTTTTAAGCAAAGTCTGCACAAAAAACTTAACTGCATAGGCGTGTTTGTATTTAATTGCCATTGCAAGATTGCTGCAGCTTGCACAGCTCATACGCAATCTTCGCCGCAAGCTCGGCGTTGTTATATACAAGCTTTATGTTGCTCTCAAGCGAGTCACCGCCGGTCAGCTCCTTTACCTTTGCAAGCAAAAAAGGTGTTGTCTCTTTGCCCTTTATACCTGATTTTTCCGCCTCGGATATTGCCCTGTCTATCGCGGAATTTATGACTGCCGGGTCCATTGAATACTCCTCGGGAATTGGGTTTGTAACAAGCATCCCGCCCCTGAGCCCGAGTTTCAGCTTTACATCAAACGCCTGTGCAATCTCCTTTGGAGTATCAAGTCTGTAGTCGACTGCAAAACCCGATTTTCTCGTATAAAACGCGGGGAGCTCCTTTGTGCCGTAGCCTATAACCGTAACTCCGTGCGTCTCAAGGTACTCAAGGGTAAGAGAAAGGTCAAGTATTGACTTTGCGCCGGCGCATACCACAATAACTCCCGTCTGTGCAAGCTCCTCAAGGTCGGCGGATATATCCATCGTAGTCTGTGCGCCTCTGTGCACTCCTCCTATACCTCCCGTCGCAAAAACTTTGATATTTGCCATATCCGCAATCATCATGGTTGTTGTAACGGTTGTCGCACCGTCCTCGCCCTTTGCCAAAAGCACGGGAATATCCCTTCTTGACGCCTTTATAACATCGGTTCCCTTTTTGCCGAGATACTCTATCTCCTCTTTTGTAAGTCCCGCTTTCAGTTTTCCCTTTATTATCGCTATTGTAGCGGGCACAGCTCCGCTCTGTCGTATTATTTCTTCTACTCTCAGCGCCGTCTCAACATTCTGAGGATAAGGCATGCCGTGAGAAATAATCGTAGATTCGAGTGCCACAACGGGTTTGCCCTCCCTCTGCGCCCCAAGCACTTCATCAGATACTTCAAGATATGGATTAATCGCTACTGCCATTTTTCTATCTCCTCTCTCAAAACTCTCTCATTAAGCTTAGGACTGAAAGTAAGTTCACTCTCAAGCGTGAATTTTGCCGCAAGAAGTGCCGCCCTGATATACTCTTGGGGTTTATAACCGTTTAAGTGCCCCCAGATTGCGGCGGCAAGAAATGTGTCTCCTGCGCCGGACGTGTTCTTCACCCTGGCTTTGGGAGCCTCATAAAGCTCGCCCTTCTCCCTCGTCCTGAGATAAACTCCGAGCTTACCCCACGTCATGAGAATTACGCCGACTCCGCTCTCGCAAAGCACACCCGTCGCTTTCTCTGCCGCCTCCTCGTCTTTTATCTCAATCTCGGTCAGCGCCTCAATCTCCCTTTCATTAGGTTTTAAAATACTTATTTTTTCGATAATCGGCAACAGCCTGTCCGCCTTGTGTGCAGAGACCGCATCCGCAAAAATCGGCACCTTTGCAATATTTCCTATCGCATGAAGAGTCTCCTCTCTGAGATTTGCGTCAACAAGTATTGCGTCATGCGAGTTGATAAAGTCACGGTTTTCGTAAATATAGTCTGCCTTAAGCTCGCCTATGCACTTCATATCATTTATTGCGGCAACCATATCGCCGTTCTCATCTGTTATAAAAAGATAAGTTGAGGTGTTAAAACCTTTTGCAACGAGGGTGTGCGAAATATCAATATTGTTTGACGCGGCATCCTCCCTCGCCATCTGTGCATAGTCATCCTCTCCCATAGCGCTCATAAAACTCACGCTCATACCGAGTTTTGACAGATTCCTCGCTATGTTATATCCGACACCGCCGATACTGTGGCTTACCTCACCGATTGTCGAATCCCCGGGCATGAACTTTGTCGTCGATCTGCCGCATATATCTAAATTTAATGCTCCGATAACAATAATTTTTTTCATAACATTATCTCCTGATAATATTTTACAATAAATTAATCCCCAAGTCAACGGTTTTTATTTACGAGCAAGATATAATTACTGAAAAAATCATTCTGCCGCAGACTGGCAACGGACAGCAGTTTTACAATTTTAAGCGTTCCTTTAAGGAATTTTTCTTTGTTTTATCATATTTTTAGTAAAAAACCGTCTTGTGCTTTGCGGCGGACATACCGCAATGCACAAAACGGTCATTTTTGTTTTTTATATAACGGTCACCTCTGCCGTTTTAAACTTTCCTCAGTAAAGATGCTCATACATTCCGCCGATAATAAACTCCCTGATAAGCGAGTTCTGCGGCAGGTACTTCTCGTCAATACTCTCCACTTTATCAAGAAAAACCTTGACGGTGTTGAGAAATTCGCTCTTTTGCATCAGTTCGTCAGGTAAAAGCTTCATTGCAAACGGTTTCATTATGCACGGCTCAAACTCATGAAATGTATTAAAGTCTATATCCGCATTTGACCTGTTGGGATAAAGATACAGGTCCTCCCCCTTAAGCACATTCTGCCACAGAGACAGCGTGCGCTCGGCATCCGAGTTGCGGTAGAAGTTATCTCTGACCATTCTCCTTATAAACCTTAATTTTCTGCCCGAAATAAGCCTACTTCCGTTTTCATCATTTATATTTGTCGATACGCTGATAAAAATCTTGAGCATTCTGCTCTTATCAAGGTGTGAAAATATTTTCGGATTCAGCGCGTGCAGTCCTTCTATTATAACACAGCCGTGCCCGGGTTTAGTGTGTGTTTGCACGCTGACACGGCGGGCAAGCTTAAAATCAAATTTCGGTATTTTAAACTCCCTGTTCTCGGCTATATCCGAAATCGTCTCCTTGAGATCCGGCAAATTAAGCGCCTCCGGCGCTTCAAAGTCCCTCTCGCCGTTTGGAAGCTTCGGATATAGAATGTCCGTGCTGTCACGGTAAAAATCATCGAGTGAAAGAACAATACATCCCTTGCCCCTCATCTTCACGGCGTCACACAAGAGGTTTGCCGTCGTCGTCTTGCCGGAGCCGGACGGACCGGCAAGCAGTATGAGCCTGATATTTTCATCAGAGACTATTTTTTCCGCAATTTCACCTACAAGACAATGATATTTATCCTCGCAAAGTTTTATAAACTCATCCGGGGCATTTGCCATGTTGTTAATATAATTTAATTTTATCTCTGCCATATTTCCTCTTCACTGTTTAAAAGATCACATAATATATGATATGCTTTATTCTCTTTTTTAACACTTTTAAAAATAAAATTAAGTTTTTCAAGTTTCTTTTGGTCAGTATATCACATTTTTGTTGCCATTTCAAGATTATTTTGTTAATCTTTGCCCTTTATAGGGCGGCTGATAAGTTTTTTTATCGGAATTTTAAAAAAAACCGGTCTCGGCGCCGAAAACAGCGCCCAACCGGTTAACTTTATCTGCCCCAGTATTTTCTGTCGAGGGAGCGGTACATTATAGCCTCGGCTATATGCTCCTCTTTTATTACCTCGGATTTTTCAAGATCGGCAATCGTTCTTGCGACACGGAGCACCTTGTCATGCCCTCTTGCTGAGAGACCGAGAGTCTCAAATGCCTCTTTCATCATAGAGTCTGCCCCCTTGTCAAGGGTACAGTATTTGCGGAGCATGCGCACTCCCATCTTGGAATTTGTGACGCTTGGATCATCCCCGCCCTCGGTAAATCTCTGACGGGCAAAATTCCTCGCCTCATTTACCCTCTTTCTGACCGTCTCGGAATTCTCAGCCGCCGGCGCAGATCCGGAAATCTCACTGTATGTAACGCTCGGAAGCTCTATCTGTATATCAAATCTGTCAAGCATGGGACCGCTGATTTTATCAAGATATTTTTTTACATCCTTCGGAGAGCATTTGCACGGTTTGTCGTTTGAGCCGAAATAACCGCACTTACACGGGTTCATGGCGCAAACAAGCATAAATTCGGCAGGATAGGATATTTTCGAGTTGACTCTCGTCACCGTCACCCGTCCGTCCTCCATCGGCTGTCTGAGTGCGTCTGTCACCGAGCGAGGAAACTCCGGCAGCTCATCAAGAAACAGCACACCGTTATGCGCAAGAGATATTTCACCGGGACGGGGATTTGTGCCGCCACCGATAAATCCCGCCGCACTGACAGTATGATGAGGAGATCTGAAAGGTCTGCGTTTTACGATATTTCCGCAGAGCATTCCCGCAACAGAGTGAATTTTGGTAGTCTCCAAAGCCTCTTCAAATGTAAAATCAGGCATGATGGTAGGGAGGCGCTTAGCGAGCATTGATTTTCCCGAGCCGGGAGGACCTATCATAAGCACATTATGCCCTCCTGCCGCCGCTACCTCAAGCGCACGCTTTGCTTTCAACTGTCCAAAAACCTGTGACATATCATTTTCGATATCGTAAGCGCTGTCCTCCATTGATACGTCACGTACCTCTGGCTGTATTTTTTCCGTACCTCGTATGTGATTTAATAGTTGATTCAGACTGCCGACACCGTAAACTGTGACTCCGTCGACGAGCGCCGCCTCTTTTGCGTTCTCAAGCGGAACATAAATTTCGCTCTTGCCCATATCCCTTGCGGAAATCGCCATTGGCAGAACTCCGCTGACACCGCGCACTTCTCCCGAAAGGGAGAGTTCTCCGAGTATGCATTTATCCGAAAAGGAGTATTCGGCGGGAATTTGTCTTGCGCTTTGTAGTATGGAAAGCGCTATCGGCAAGTCGAGTGCCGTGCCTTCCTTTTTTATGTCGGCGGGGGCAAGATTTATAACTATATCCAAAGCGGGAAATCTTATACCGCTGTTTTCAAAGGCGGACTGAACACGGTTCTTCGCCTCTTTTACCGCCGCATCAGGCAATCCTATCAGGTCAAATCTCGGAATTCTGTCAAAAGAACTGCACTCAACAACCACCTCAAACCCGTCAATACCAATTATTCCCGAACTGTAAATTCTGCTAAGCATAATCACCTCAAAAAGCACACAGTGCATAATTAAAAATTCCTTACATCTATTATTATAAAACAGTACAGCAAAAAAATCAATACATTTGTTGACATTGCCATGCCCGTGTGATATCATATAATAAAGAAAAATATTTTGGGAGAATGCTTATGAAAGCTATAAAAAACGTACTTTTAAACGGTGTGTTGACAGATATTACCGTAGATAACGGAAAAATCGTTTCGATAGGAAAAACTGATACGGACGGTATCGACTGTGAAGGTCTTAACATTTATCCCGGACTCATCGACATACACAGTCACGGATGTATCGGATATGACGCTATGGAAGGCGGGCTTGAAGAGATGGCGGACTGGGAACTCTCGCAGGGAGTGACGACATGGTACCCCACCACAATGACAATGAGCGAAGAAGATATCGCCAAAGCGACAAGTCGGAACATAAACTTCGGTCACGGCGCAAACATCCCCGGTTTTCATATGGAGGGTCCCTTCATAAATTCAAAATACAAGGGTGCGCAGAATGAGGAGTACATAGTTAAACCCTCAATGGAGTTTTTCGGCAAGATGAAAAACATCGCAACAGTGACAATTGCGCCCGAGACTGAGGGGGCTGACGAATTTATAAAGAACTGCCCTGCAGTCGTATCGGTTGGACACACTGACGCCGACTATGATACAGCGAAGAGAGCGTTTGAGCTCGGTGCAAGAAAACTGACACACGCATACAATGCAATGCCGGGTATTCACCACAGAATGCCGGGACCTATTGTTGCCGCAATGGAAAACGAAAATGTATATGCAGAGCTTATCTGCGACGGAAAACATGTACACCAGGCGAGTGTGAGACTGCTTATAAAGATGTTCGGAACCGACAGAATTATTTTAATCAGCGACTCTGTGAGAGCGGCAGGACTCGGAGACGGAGAATATATGTTCGGCGGACAGAAAATGATAGTTAAAAACTCAACCGCGCTGACCGAGACCGGAAAGCTCGCAGGCTCGACATCCTCTCTCGCCGATTGTGTCAGAACCGCAATATCCTTCGGCATAAAAAAAGAGGACGCCGTAAAGATGGCATCCGAAAATCCCGCAAAGCTTATGGGGCTGAACAAAGGTAAAATTGAGGTGGGATATGACGCCGATTTTATCATTGCGGATGATGATTTTAATATCAAGAAAGTCATTGTAAGAGGCGAATTTTAACAAAAATGTACATAATAGTTTGCATTTTGTGAGGAATTGTGGATAACAGATTTTCACGCACAGAGCTTTTACTCGGAAAAGACGGGATGGAAAAACTAAAAAAATCAAGAGTTGCCGTATTCGGGGTCGGAGGAGTAGGCGGATATGCCGCAGAGGCACTTGTAAGGAGCGGCGTTGGCAGTATTGACATATTTGACCCCGATACCGTGTCGCAAACAAACATAAACAGACAGATTATTGCATTGACTTCAACCATAGGTAAACTTAAAGTTGAAGTTTTACGGGACAGAATGCTGGATATTAATCCGCAATGCTGTGTGAAAGCCTACCCCGTGTTTTATTCTGAAGAAAATCAGGCTGATTATCCTTTATCATATTATGATTATGTAATTGACTGCATAGACTCGGTTCAGAGCAAAGCAACCCTTATCCTTAATGCCGAAAAAGAAGGGGTCAAAATAATATCCTCAATGGGTGCGGGAAACAAGCTTGACCCAACCGCATTCAAGGTAGCTGATATATATAAGACAAAAGTATGCCCGCTTGCAAGAGTGATGAGAAACAAGCTATCAAAGCTCGGTATAAAGAAACTCAAGGTTGTCTACTCCGAAGAGCCGCCGCTCAAAGCAGTTGCCGATGACGAAAAAAATCGACACGCCCCAGGCAGTATCGCCACTGTCCCCTCTGTGGCAGGGCTTATAATCGCCTCAGAGGTCATTTCGGATTTGCTCAAATAAAACTTTGTTTTGACACTTCAATTTCATTTTTCAGTTGTTTTTACAGCCTTTTTGAGATTACCGAATTGACACTCTCTTTTCAGACTGTCAAGTTTACATCGGTTTTATTGTGAGAATTAGTTTTATATCTCATCTGAACTTTATTATAGTTTAACATATTCATTAAGCCAAAGGGGAGAACCGGTTGGTTCTCCTCTTTGGCTTAATGTGTTGCCTTTTGTTTTACTGTTTTACGCTACTCTGCTCTGTTGCCTTATGTCAATCTTTTATGTTGGTGTGCTGTTTTGTATTGACCTTGTTATTACCGTCCTATTATTTCTTTTATTTGGTATGCTCTTGTATTTATAAACATTCAGACCTGTTTTGTTAAAAATGTATAATTAATCTAAAATATTTTATAAATATACTACTAATTTCTCTGTTGACATCTAAATATAAAAGTAGTATAATGTTATCTTGTAATAAATGATAGGGCTTATACTTACAGCACTAATATTGCGGCTTCGGTATAAATTTTGCCCGGTATCAGTTTCAGGAGGTTTATATGCAGATTTTAATTGCACTTTCCGTAGCGCTTCTTGCGGGACTTTTGCTCTCAAGACTTGCTAAACTTTTAAGTTTGCCCGCCGTAACGGCATATCTTGTTGCCGGAGTTCTTATCGGTCCTTATGTTCTGGGCACAATAGGTGTACCCGGTTTGGGCTTTATTTCTCATGATGATGTTAAAAGTTATTCACTGCTGTGTGATATAGCTCTCGGATTTATCGCCTTTTCAATAGGAAATGAATTCCGACTTTCCGAGCTTAAAACCATCGGCAAGCAGGCGACCATTATCGGTATTGCTCAAGCCCTGTTTACAACAATTGTTGTAGATATCGTGATGATTGCAGTTCATTTCATCGTTCCTGACAAATTCTCTCTGTCCTCGGCTATCATACTCGGCGCTGTAGCCGCTGCCACAGCACCTGCCGCTACACTGATGGTCGTAAAGCAGTACAAGGCTAAGGGCAAACTCACAGATTTGCTCCTTCCGATTGTTGCTCTTGATGACGCTGTCGGACTTGTTGTATTCGCAATTTCATTCGGAGTTGCAAGGGCGCTCAACTCAGGTGCCGTTGATATCATCAGCATCGCCGTTGAACCGATCGTTGAGGTTGTAATGTCTCTTCTCCTCGGTGCGGCAATAGGTTTCCTCTTTACTTTAACCGAGCAGTTCTTCCACTCCCGTTCCAAGAGACTTGCCGTTTCGGTAAGTTTTCTGTTCCTGACTGTCGGATTTTCAATGCTCAAGTTTGAGATTTTCGGCGTTAATGTAGCGTTTTCTTCTCTCCTTTCATGCATGATGCTCGGAGCTGTTTTCTGCAACATATGCGACTTCTCCGAAGAACTTATGGAGCGTGTTGACAGATGGAGCGCACCTCTGCTCATACTCTTCTTTGTTTTGAGCGGCGCAGAGCTTGAGCTCAAGCTCTTCAAAGAGCCTGTTATAGTAATCATAGGACTCGTATATATCATCTCTCGCTCACTCGGCAAATACTTCGGTGCAATGCTCAGTACAAAGGCTACCGGATGCGACAAAAATACCGTCAAATATCTCGGTATTACCCTGTTTCCTCAAGCGGGTGTTGCTCTCGGTATGGCAATCAAGGCACAGACATTCGGCCCTGAGGGAATCATCGTTGCAAATATAACTCTGTTTGCGGTGCTCATATACGAGCTTATCGGTCCCCTGCTCACAAAAATTGCTCTTACAAAATCCGGAGATATCAAGCCCGAGGGCAAGACAAGTGCCAGAGAGGAATACAAGAAGGCTGCTGAAAATAAAAAATAAGTTTTTCCGGCACTTGCCGTCATCGCAGTACGGCCGACGCTTTCCGCCGGAGAGCGCAAAAAACCGAGTTTATACTCATTTTCGTATAAACTCGGTTTTATTTTTTTGCGTTCGCATTTTGCGCAAACTCTGTTTTTACTTTTCGCTCTGTCACGGAAGAACTTTGAAAAAATTCATCATTTTATAGATTGTGCCTCAAAAAATGCATTTCCGAGTTCAAAACGCTCGCCGACAAACCTAATCATTCGAAAGAAAAACGCATATTATCAACAGTTATAATTTTCTATCAGTTTAAAGCAGAGCTTTGAAGAGTTGGCGGCGGCTATCGGCAGAAATGTCATATAATCCATATCGGCGCTGTCATCGGCGCTGTCGGAAATCGCGCGGATTATCAGAAAATCCGTATTGTTTACATATGCGACCTGTGCCACTGCGCCGCCCTCCATCTCGCACGCCATGGCATCAAAGTTATCTTTTATATATTTTTTCATCTCGGGCGAGGCGACAAACCTGTCCCCCGTTGCAACTGTACCTACCTTGACACTGATACCGATATCAGACACAGAGTTGAGGATACACTCGACAGCCGCATTACAGCTTTCAAAATATACGCGGTTTATACCGCTGATAAGTCCTATCGGGTCACCGGTGGCGCTTGTATCCATATCATATTGGCACGCGCGACGGCAAATAAGCATATCGAAAACCTTAAGCTCTTTTGAAAGTGAGCCCGCAACACCTGTATTTACAATGAGCTTGGGGGAGTACTTTACTATCATCGCCTGGGCGCACATCGCCGCAAAAACCTTGCCGACGCCGCACCTGGCAACCGCTATTTTCTTGCCGAAGATACTGCCCGTGTAAAATGTAATGCCTCCGACTTTTTCTTCTTTCTTGTTTGAGAGCGCATTTATAAGCTCGCTGACCTCTGCCTCAAGAGCGCCGATAAAACCTATATCAACCATTTTCATCACCCGTATATTTAAAGTCGTTATTTTTGTTTTTAAGTATCTGAAGATACCTTTTTGCCTCGCTTTTGGCAGCTTCAAGCGAGAGATTTTTATAGTTTCCGCACTCCCGGCGCTGCGCGCCGAAAATCTCGCCGCTGTGTGCAACGATTTTCTCAAGCGTATCTATCACCGCCCCAAGCACCTCGGTATTGTCTGCATCTCTCACAAGAAGATAAAAACCCGTCTGGCAACCCATAGGACCGAAGTATATAACATCCTTGGCAATCTTGCTGTTTCTTATATATGTCGCAAACATATGCTCCATGGAATGCATGCTGAGATTATCCATGTAATCACCCATATTCGGCTTGCGGGTACGCATATCATATGTCACAATATCGCCGTCAATGCGGGAGACATATATTCCCTCAGATATTAAGTCGTGGTCTACCGAAAAGGACGCAATCCTGTTAATATTTTTCATATTTTCCCCTTTTTTAAAAACATGTACGGTTTAAAAATCCGAAGGTTAAACCGCCGCCGAGTGCGGAAGGGACAATCACTGTGATTATCCCTCTGAAAGCCACGGTGACAGTAAAAAATGCGACACGGGCGGCGGAAAACAGATTTTTAAACTAAAGTTTTAGGGAAATTCAGACTTTCAAAGTAAAATGAAAATTCAAATCTCCCTAAATATCAATAATAAATTATTTTTCATACGGTTTAACAAACCGAGACGGCAGAAAACCGAAAAATCAGAACTTCATCTTCTCGCGGATATAATCGCACACTTTATTCATATCCATTCTGATCTGCTCCATGCTGTCTCTGTCACGGACGGTAACCATTCCGTCATTTTCGCTCTCAAAGTCGTATGTGACACAGAAAGGAGTTCCTATCTCGTCTGCTCTGCGGTATCTCTTACCGATAGAACCGGTCTCGTCAAATTCAACCGTAAACTCCTCGGCGAGTTTATCGTAAAGCTCAAGCGCTTTGTCAGACAGTTTCTTTGAAAGAGGAAGCACAGAACATTTTACAGGTGCTAAAGCCGGGTGAAGGTGAAGCACGGTACGCACATCTCCTCCCTCAAGCTCCTCCTCGTCATATGCATCTACAAGGAACGCCAGCGCAACTCTGTCAGCGCCGAGTGACGGCTCGATAACATAGGGAATATAATGCTCACCGCTCTCCTGATCAAAATATGTCAGATCCTTGCCGGAGTGCTTGCTGTGCTGACCTAGATCGTAATCGGTTCTGTCAGCGATACCCCAAAGCTCACCCCATCCGAACGGGAAGAGGAACTCAAAGTCCGTAGTTGCCTTGGAATAGAAGCAGAGTTCTTCTGCGTCATGGTCACGCAGACGAAGGTTTTCATCCTTCATACCGAGGTCAAGCAGCCATTTGTGGCAGTAGTCCTTCCAGTACGCAAACCACTCAAGGTCAGTGCCGGGCTTGCAGAAGAACTCAAGCTCCATCTGCTCAAACTCTCTTGTTCTGAAAACGAAGTTGCCGGGGGTAATCTCGTTTCTGAAGGACTTACCGATCTGAGCGACACCGAACGGGAGTTTTCTCCTTGTGGATCTCTGTACTGCCGGGAAGTTTACGAATATTCCCTGTGCTGTTTCCGGGCGCAGATATACGGTGCTTGAGGAATCCTCTGTTACGCCGACAAATGTTTTAAACATAAGGTTAAACTTTTTGATGTCGGTAAAGTCCTTACCTCCGCAAACGGGACAGGTAATTCCCTTATCCTTAATAAACTGAGACATCTGTTCAAAAGACCAACCTGCAGGATTATCATTGGTGCCATTTACAAATGCGTAGTCCTCGATAAGCTTATCGGCTCTGTGTCTTGCCTTGCATGACTTGCAGTCCATAAGCGGGTCGGAAAATCCGCCCACATGTCCTGAGGCAACCCATGTCTCGGGGTTCATGATGATGGCAGAGTCAAGTCCTACATTATATCTTGACATCTGCACAAACTTCTTCCACCACGCCTTCTTTACATTGTTCTTAAACTCAACTCCCAAAGGTCCGTAGTCCCATGAGTTGGCAAGACCGCCGTAAATTTCCGAACCGGGGAAAATAAATCCTCTTGTCTTGCAAAGAGCAACTATTTTATCCATAGTTTTTTTACTGTTTTCCATCTTTTATCTCCAAGTATAATATTATTATTTTCAAAAAATACCAAATATTAAAATTACTTCAAAACGCAGTGCAATATACCGTTACGGTGCGACACGGGTATGAGTTTTACCATCTCGCCGTGCAAATTTTCTTTTATCCCGCCGGCGTCAAAGGACACCTCTGCAAACTCGGCGCTGTGCCCAAAATAAAGGCCGTCCTTCAGCGTTTCGCATACGGCACAAAGCGCGGTGGCTTTACTTATCATTTCTGAGAGCACGCTGCCACGCACCTCGTTTTTCACTCGGGTAAGCCGCTCTTTGCGCATCCTCTTTACATCTTCAGGCACCTGATCCTTATATTCTGCGGCGTCCGTGCCGGAGCGCTTTGAATACGCAAAGACATGCGCATCAAGCAGTTTTGCCCTTCTGACAAAATCTACGGTATCAAGAAAATCTCTCTCATCCTCAGACGGGAACCCGACCATGAGGTCTGTAGTGAATGTTGCGCCTTTTATATTCTCACGGATATAATCCATCCGTTCATACACCATCTTCATATTATATCTGCGGCGCATAAGCGCAAGTATTCTGTCCGAGCCTGACTGCAGGGACAGATGAAAATGCGGAGCCAGAATTTCACAGTCCCTGACTTTTCTGACAAAATCCTTGCCGATAAGCTCAGGCGCAAGCGAACCGAGCCTGATTCTCTCACAGCTCTTTCTCCTGTCAAGCAGGCATATCAGGTCCGCAAGGTCAAAATCACAGTCAAAATCACGACCGTACGATCCGGTCTCAATTCCTGTCAGAACTATCTCCCGTGTACCGTTTTTATACAGTCCTTCAACCTCAGATACGACATCCTCTGCCCGCTTTGATCTCACACGCCCCCTGGCATGCGATATGGCACAGTAGGAGCACCTTGACTCGCATCCGTCCTCTATCTTGACATATGCACGGGTGCGGGGCGCACGGGTTATGCACATCGGCTCAAACTCCGCTTTGCTGACATCGGTTGTCGAAATAATCTGACACGGGGTGCCTGTGAGCTGTCTCTCTTTTAACATTTTGCACGCAAGCGGAACCACACTCATTTTGTTCTCGGTGCCGAGAATAATGCCGACACCGTCGATTTTCTTTATCTCATCCCAACCCCTTTGACTGTAACAGCCGATAACACAGCACACAGCCCCGGGGTTCTTGTTAATGGCACGCCGTATAAACTGCCTCGATTTTCTGTCGCTCTCCGCCGTGACCGTGCAGGTATTTATAACGTACACATCGCAAACAGAACCGAAATCACAAACCTCAAACCCTCGCCTCTCAAACTCCTCGCCTATCGCCTCTGTCTCATACTGCGAAACCTTGCAACCGAGAGTATAAAGTCCGACTCTGTAAATTGAGCTCACCTCCAAAATATATGACTACAAAGTCAAAATCAATCATATTTTCATCACGGGAGTAAACAGCACAAAAGGCGCATAAGGCGCCTTTGCCCAAAAACTCACTTCTGCATGTAAACTGAGGGTTTAAGCACGCCGATATACGGCAGTGCACGGTATCTCTCCGCATAGTCAAGTCCGTACCCTATCACAAACTCATCCGGAATCTCAAGTCCCACATAATCCGGAGTATACTCCACCTCTCTCCTTGACGGCTTGTCCAGAAGAGTGCAGGTACGCACGCTCTTTGCACCGCGGTTCTTAAGGTATTTTGTAAGATATGAAAGAGTATTTCCGCTGTCAACGATGTCCTCGATAATGAGCAGGTCGCACTCCTCAATATCGGGGCGTATAAGATCGAGATAAATGTTAATTGAGCCCGTTGAAGTTGTTCCGCGCCCGTAAGAGGACACCTTCATACAGTCAATCTCGACCGGCACGGTCACCTTTTTCATAAGATCAGACATAAACATCAGCGATCCCTTAAGGATACAAACCATCACAAGCCTGTTCTTTGTGTCCTTATAATCCTCGTCAATCTGCTTTGCAAGTCTTGTCGTGATTTCGTCAAGCTGCTTTTCGTCGACCAAAACTTTTTCAATATCCGCATTCAACATATTGCCACCTCAAAAAATTTATAATGGTATTTTATCACAAAATACTCTCTAAGTCAATATAAAAACCCGCTTTACTTCATATTTCTGCTAAATAATTGTAAGGTGTAAGTTGCCAAAGTAAATTCCCCTTTCAGCGAGGCAAGGGAGAAAAGGTGAAATTAGTCTGTCAAAGGTGTAAAATAGAGGTATCTCGGCAGAAAGGAGATACAAATGAACATTAAAGGCAGTA
>CALWTU010000102.1 GCA_944384515.1 uncultured Clostridia bacterium | reverse complement strand
CGCTGTACATAGTGAGAAAGGTACAATTGCGCGATTGCCACTGATTGATTTGTCATATTGGAATGGAATGAAAGAAGCAATTACAATAGCGGATAAAAACAACATATTGCTCACGAAAGAAAATTTTACTGATGATTATTCTGTTATAATTCTTGTTTATGAAAAAGCGTCCGCAAACAGTGTTGAAAATGCATATTTGATTGCTCAGTATCGAAAAATCGATACTTGGTACAAGCGCAGTATTAAATTTGGTTTTATTGCAAATACAATCGAGGAAAAGAATGAAGACATTTTTGTACTTAATGGCTGTATAGAAACTGCAATTGTAGGAACAGATGTTTTCGTGCTACAAGAAACCTCATTTGAAAAAGTATTTAACTACTATGAAAAATCTAAGCGCATTGTTGACACCAAAAAAGATGAAATTGAAAGATGGTCTTTTTTGGATAATCCGAGTTCATTTTATGATACTGTGGTAGGGAAGAAAGGCCCTACAACTAAACTTGCCAGGGCTTTAGAAAAATCAAGTAGAGATTTTTCTCTATTAAATCCAACTACTGTAAAACAAGTGCTTTCACAATATGAAGAGTTTAAGAATTTACAGTACGATGAAAAAGACAGAATCAAGTTTGACCAAACAATTCGGGATATGATTATCGATATTCTTAGGCAAACATATGCACGACATTTGTTTACCGAAAGTCTGATTCATACGAAGGGGGTATAAACATGATTAAAAAGCTGACAATGTATACCTCTACTTTTCTCCCTTTGTTCTTTATTATGTGGGTAAAGGAATTTTTGTTATGCATTTGTGATGTTTTGAAAAATCCTTATATATACACTTGGAAGCATGTATATTTAAATCCTTATTTGATTACCGAAATTTTGATTATCATATTAATTGGAATTTTTGTTGCTTTTCTTCTTAAAAACAACAAAAAAACAGCTTCTTATACAGTCAAAATTAAAAGTGCAAAAAATCGTTCTGCAGAATATTATCTAGCCTATTACTCTCTATTCATTTTGGCACTAATTGAGTTTTCGCTTACAGATCCAGTTGACTTGATTGTTTTGGGGCTATTGTTAGTAATTCTCGGAATTGTTTATATAAAAAATAATTTATTTTTTATGAATCCTACAATAAATATTTTTCAAAGTTACATATACGAAATTGAGTATGATATGCAAGAATCCACTATAACCAAACTCATTATTTCTCGTGAAAAACTTTCAGAAGGCAATATCATTGAAATTAACGTCTCCGAATTTGAATTTACGTTTTTGCGGAGGAAAAATGAACAATAACATTAAACAACGAATTGAAAAAATCCGGCGTGGAGAAGTGCCGGAGGGATATAAAAAGACGAAAATTGGGATTGTGCCTGAAGAATGGGAAGAATTAAGATTTAAAAACATATTTAAGCGTTTAACACGCAAAAATACAGAAGGTAATAAAAATGTTTTGACCATTTCGGCACAATATGGTTTGATTAATCAAGAATCTTTTTTTAACAAATCCATTGCAAGTGAAAATACTGACAATTATTTTCTGCTTAGAAAAGGTGAGTTTGCATACAATAAAAGTTATTCAAACGGATATCCGTTTGGAGCATTTAAAAGACTTGAAAAATATGAATCTGGCATTGTATCTCCATTGTATATTTGTTTTTCAGTTACGAAACAGAATAGATGTCCTGAATTCTACATTCAGTATTTTGAAGCTGGGAAAATTAATTCGGAAATTAAAGCAATTGCGCAAGAAGGTGCACGCAATCATGGACTTCTAAACATCTCTGTCGAAGATTTCTTTAACGCTTACATAGTCTCGCCACATCTTGCCGAGCAAGAGAAAATTGCCGAAATTTTGCAGACGCAGGACAAGGTGATCAAACTTCAGCAGAAGAAAATCGACGAACTCAAAAGGCTCAAAAAAGCGTATCTGGCGAAGCTGTTCCCCAAAAAAGGTTGTAATGTCCCCGAAATCCGCTTCCCGGGTTTTACTGATGCTTGGGAACAGCGTAAGCTAGGAGAAGAATGTGAAATAACTATGGGTCAATCTCCATATGGTTCAACATATAGTGAAACTCCGAGTGATTTTATTCTAGTTCAAGGTAATGCTGATTTAAAAGACGGATGGGTATTTCCGAGAATATGGACAACTCAAAAGACTAAAACAGCACACGCTGGAGATTTAATTATGAGTGTTAGGGCACCAGCAGGAGCAATAGGTAAAACAGCTTATGATGTAGTATTAGGTCGTGGTGTTGCCGGCATCAACGGAAATGAATTTATTTATCAAACTCTTGTGAAAATGGATTCTGAAAGATACTGGAAAAAACTTGCGGCAGGTTCTACATTTGAGTCAGTAAACTCGGATGTGGTGAAAAACGTAGAGTTATTAGTGCCACAAGATATAGATGAACAAAAGAAAATAGGTGAGTATTTTTCAATTCTCGACCACCTTATCACCCTTCATCAGCGTAAGCTTGGTGAAGAACAAAAAAAGAAAAAAGCCCTGTTGCAGTTATTACTGACAGGCATTGTAAGAGTAAAGTTATAATGCAAATATTAAAACTATTATTTCAAAACTAAAATTTTATTTGACTACAAGAAATCCATGAAAATTTTTTGATAAAGGAGAATGAAAACTATGGCAACAAATCCACCTAAAGGTGACGGTCACAGAAACGGAGCTGTA
This sequence comes from uncultured Clostridia bacterium, assembly GCA_944384515.1. GTDB lineage: Bacteria > Bacillota > Clostridia > Oscillospirales > CAG-272 > UBA1740. The sequence continues at coordinate 5,354 of CALWTU010000102.1, read as the reverse complement.
AAGGAGCGCTCACAAACTTACAATCCAAAAACAAATCAATGGGTAAAGCGTGACAGCAATACAGGACGTTTTATGGATGTAAAAGAAGACGGGACGCCGTTCAAAGGAGTTCGCAAGGAAAAATAATATTGAAAAACCATGGCACTTTTCCGTCTCACAAAATCCGATTATAGATAGGGGGTGTTATTATGTCTAAAACAACAGATGAATTATATATGGAGCATCTTGATGAGATGTTCGACATAAACTCTCCGTTCACGGACGAAGCGGTTGAGAGAATTTTAAACAGAATGTTGCTTTTCTTACCTAATGGCGGTAAGTTGTATAAATATCGCTCTATGGAGGGGACGGCATTTGATAACGCCTTCGATTCACTTAAAAACGGATACTTGTGGCTCCCGAAAGCAGAAGACTTGAATGATGACGAAGATACCGTATTATATTATGATCCTCTGAAAAGTGTAGAAGAGATAAAAGAGTACATTTTCTCTCATCCGTATGAGTTTATGGGTGCTGTTATATCATCACCCGAGCGCAAATTTAAAATCGGAAAGACGAAAAAAGATGAGTTTGAAATAAAATGTGTATGCAATTGCTTTGACAGAACAACCGGAGTGTTGGATGAGCACAAAGCTATTCTCAGAATGGTCAAAAATGGCATTCCCAAGGAGAAAGCCGTAAAACAACTGAATATACTTAAAGCGTTTATAGAGTCATATCCAAAAGATAACATAAAAGCTATTGAGTCGTTGGCTGAGATGCATTTATCATACAACAAGCGTATCAGAAGCCAATCATACATTTATTCGTTGTCCGAAGATTATGACAACGATCAATTGTGGGCTTATTATGCAAACAGCAATAACGGTTTTTGTATAGAGTACGATTTTAATAAATGCAGAGAACTTCCTGTCGACACAAAACGAAATCTAATAAGTTTGTACAAGGTTAAATATAAAGAAGCGGAAGAATACAGTTTTAAGCCATTGATTGAATGGTTTTTTGACGGAAGAGACAGTACAAAATACAGTGAAGAAAACAAGAAAATCCTTAATCAGCTTATAACCAAGAAAATCGGCTGGCAACAAGAAAAAGAATGGCGGCTTTTTCTGTCAGATACAGAAAACAAATTGTTTGCAGACATCGTATCAGGGATCATTATAGATGAGAGAACTTTAGGAAGTGAAAATTCAAATATGTTGATTTCATTATCTGAAGCACGGGGATGGGATATTCGGATCCGCCGAAAAAACAAAGTAGGTACTAAGCATATCTATGAAGCGTTAAACACGGAGGTACAGTAAGGAATGAGTTATAAAATGCAAGCAGATTTATATCTTGAGGATAACATCAGCAAATACCCTGCGATTGAGCTTTTGTGCAAACTGGGTTATAAATATATTTCTCCCGAGGAGTGCGCAGCTCAGCGCGGAGGACTTTCTGACGTAATTCTTAAAGATGTTTTGCGTGCACAGCTTCACAGGCTGAATCAGTTCACATATTCGGGTATTACTTACAAGTTTACTGCCGAGAACATAGAGCGTGCCATATCTGAATTGGACGAGCCGCTTACGGACGGTCTTGTCCGTACAAGCGAGAAGATTTATGACGCATTGATGCTTGGTAAAAGTTATCTTGAAAAGTTGGTAGACGGAACTGCAAAGAGCTTCAATCTTAAGTATATAGATTGGGAACATCCGGAAAACAACGTGTTTCATATTACAGAAGAGTTTTCTTGTGACAGCTGGGACAAACAGCATAATGCACGTCCTGATATTGTTCTGTTTGTCAACGGTATTCCGTTTTCTGTTATTGAATGCAAAGCACCCACCGTAGATGTTGATCAAGCGGTAGAACAGATGATTCGTAATCAACACAAGGACTATATTCCCCAACTTTTCAAATTTGCACAGGTCGTGGTTGCGACTAACAAAAATGCAGTAAAATATGCAACCTGCGGAACAGGAAAGAATTTCTGGTGCGTATGGCGTGAACAGTCGTTAGATTGGCAAAACAAGCTCCTTGATCAGTTTGTAGTTGGTCGTGAGGTAACCGAACAGGATAGAAACATTGTTTCCTTACTTGATCCCTCTCGCTTACTTACATTGACGAAATACTTTGTATTGTATGATGCCAACATTAAGAAGATCTGCCGTTATCAGCAGTTCTTTGCGGTTGAAGAAATCATTAAAACTATCAACACAACCGATCCTAACGGCAATCGTCAAGGCGGTGTTATCTGGCATACGCAGGGCAGCGGAAAATCTCTTACCATGGTCATGGTTGCAAAGTATATACTGATGGAAATGTCACGGTTAAATCCTCGGGTAATTATTGTAACAGACAGAAAAGAACTTGACAGACAGATCGCAAAAACATTTGCTCATACACGCCTTTCTCCGGCACGGGCAACTTCCGGAAAACATTTGATTGAACTTGTAAACGGTGGATCTGCAGACATAATAACATCTATTATCAACAAATTCAATACAGTGGAAAGCAGCGGGTTGAAAAACTATTCACGCGATGTGTTCGTTTTAATTGACGAGAGTCACCGCTCCAACTATGGATCTTTAGCAACTAAAATGCGTGTTGCGTTTCCGAATGCATGCTATATCGGCTTTACCGGAACTCCTTTGATGAAAAACGAGAAAAGCACCCTCGCTAAGTTCGGCAAACTGATTCACAAGTACACTATCAAAGACGGAGTCGACGACAAAGCAATTGTTCCGCTGATATATGAGGGAAGATTTGTAGAACAATATGTTGACGAAAACAATATTGACCTTTGGTTCGATCAGGTTACAAAACGGCTTAATGCTGCACAGAAGGTCAATTTGAAAAATAAGTGGAGTTCTATTAAGCGTCTTACATCTACAGATGCCCGCATTAAACGTATTGCCCTTGATATAAATTTGCATTTTTGCGACGGATATAAAAACACAGGCTTTAAAGCTATGTTGGCTTGTAATTCTAAAAAAGATGCAGTCAAATATCAAACAATATTTGAGTCTTTCGGTGATTTGACCACTGCCGTCGTAATTTCCTCTCCGGATATGAGAGAGGGAAGTGAAGAAGTGGATTCCTCTACGGACGACTTGGTTATCTCTTTTTGGAACAAGATGATTAAGCAGTACGGCAATGCCGACGATTACGAAGAAGCTATAAAAAACAAGTTTATTGACGGCGAAATTGATATTCTGATTGTCTGCAGTAAATTGCTTACCGGTTTTGATGCGCCCCGTACACAAATCCTCTACATCGACAAAGAACTGAAAGAACATGGACTGCTTCAGGCAATTGCCCGCACAAATAGATTGTTTGAAGGTAAAGACTATGGCTTGATCGTGGATTATCGGGGACTTATTCAAAAACTGGATGATGCCATGGAAGTGTATAGCGGTGCCGGTCTTGAGGAATACGACAGTGCTGATATGAAGGGCGTTATTGTGGATGTTATGGCTTGTGTCAGTCGTTTGAGAGAGGCATATTCTCAACTGTGCGATTTATTTATAACAATAAAAAACAGGGAAGATACTGAAGCAGTAGAACTCTATTTAGCCGATACTGATATTCGAGCAAAATTCTATGATTTGCTTTGCTCTTTTGGAAGGGCTCTCGGTATGGTGCTGAATTCCGAAAAGGCTTATGTCGCTTTCGAAAAATATGAACTTATAAAATATCAATCATCCTTTATCTTTTATTCTAAAGTCAGACGAAGTGTAAAAAAACGTTACGCAGATGAAATCGACAACAAAGAGTATGAAAAACAGATGCAGAATTTGCTTGATACCTATATGTCGGTTGCAGGTATTAAGCAAATCACAAATCCGGTTGACATACTTGACCGTGACGAGCTTGAAAAAGAACTAAAACAACTCGGTTCTATGCGCTCTAAAGCTGATGCAATCGTTTCACATATGACAAAGAGTATCAAGGTAAACAGAGATGAAAATCCGGCATATTATGACAGTTTTTCAAAACGAATCAAGTGCGCTCTTGAGGAATACAGAAACATGCTTATCTCAGAGGCTGAATACCTCGATAAAATGATGTCTATTATGGCTGATTACCGTAAGGGAACTACCAATATAGTTTATCCCGAAAAAATCAAGGGCAATGTTCATGCTCAGGCATTCTACGGAGTAATTACGGCCATTCTTGACGATGTAATGGACATTAATTCCAATATCGGTCTTATCTCGGATATTTCCCTCCGTGTTACCGAAATTGTCAATGAGCACAATATGGTCGATTGGCAGACAAGCAAAGATATTCATAATAAAATTGCTCAAGATATTGATGACATGTTTTATGAAATTGAAAAAGAAAAAGGCATTAAGATCGATTTCGATTCAATTGATAAGATAATTGAGAATGTTATCACTGTCGCACTGAGGAGATTCAGATGACAAAAGAGATAGTATTAAATGGGCGTACCGTTCGATATGATTTGCAAATAAAAGATGTTAAAAATGTAAATTTGAGAATCAAGGCTAATCGGCAAGTTTTCGTTTCGGCAAATTCAAAAGTTTCAGATAAAATGATAGAAGAATTTTTAATATTAAAATCCGATTATATTGTAAAGGCTTTAGAACACTACGAACAATTGGCAAAATACGCACCTAAACCAAAACAATATATAGACGGTGAGTCTTTCAGAGTTCTCGGACGGGATTTAAGACTCAAAGTCACACAGGGAAAAAAGAATAATATCCAAAGCGATGAATCGTATATTACATTGACCGTAAAGAATCCTGATGATACGCAACTCAAAAAAAAATTGATGGACAAATGGATGATGATGATCTGTCGGGATACTGTCAATTCTTTGTGTGAAGCGGTATATCCAAAATTCAAAAAATACGGAGTTTCATTTCCCGAAATAAGATATAGAAATATGATTTCTCGCTGGGGGAGCTGCCAGCCAAAACGTGGATTGCTCAATTTTAATTATGCATTGGTTGAAACACCAATCTGTTGCATTGAATATGTTGTTGTTCATGAATTCACACATTTTTTACAGCCTGATCATTCCGGAAAGTTTTATCAGCAACTTGCAATGTTTATGCCTGATTGGAAAGAAAGAAAGAGACTTCTCGAAAAACAGAGTGCTTTTTTTGAATAAGATATAAACACGTAATATTACGGTAAAAAATGTATCATGTAAATACAAAAGTGACAGTGCAATCTGCGTAATGTCACAGTGAAGTATTATAGTAATGTCTGTTGTTGGAGTTTAAACTACACATACTTTTATGTAAAATACCGATTATAAATTACGAAAGGATAGTGTAATGATATATTTAATGAGTTTTCAAATGCCTACTCAAGATGATGAAGAAAACTATTTT
>CALWTU010000101.1 GCA_944384515.1 uncultured Clostridia bacterium | reverse complement strand
CGAGAGATACCCACAGTTTTCTGAATGTGGAAAACTTCTTGTCCGGGGAAAAAAGGTTCAGCATAAAATCAGAGGCATATCTTGAACCGAGAGGGGACATATATGTGTTTGTCATCATTAAAACTCCCATACATTTTAAATATTTATCATGCAAAATGATTTAAAGCCCAAGGAGAAAACTCCGCCCGGATATCCCGACACTTTAAAATGTGCAGAAAACGCCGTTTCTCTTTTCTGTTGTAAATGCATAAAAGGCTTAAAATCACTTTTTTCAAAATTATCTTATTATAATGCTGTCTCTTTCGGGACCTACGGAAATGTATTTTATTTTGCAACCGATACGCTCTTCAATGAAAAGAACATATTTCCTTGCATTTTCCGGCAGATCCTCCCATTTGCGAATACCGCTGATATCGCACATAAAACCGTCAAGATATTCGATTTTCGGCTTTGCGTCGTAAAGCACGGTGGGGAAGGGAAATGCGTCGGTCTCGACACCGTCAACAATATAGGATGTGCATACAGGAATTTTTTCCATGTAGCTCAAAACATCAAGTTTTGTCAAGGCAATTTCGGTTGCGCCCTGAAGCTCTGTTCCGTATCTTGTGGCTACAATATCTAACGGACCGACACGGCGCGGTCTGCCTGTTTTTGCGCCGTATTCGAAACCGCGGCTGCGGAGTTTCTCTGCCTCGTCACCGAACATTTCGCATACAAACGGACCCTCTCCGACACATGTGGAGTATGCCTTGACAACTCCGATAACGTCATTTATCCTTACGAACGGAGCGCCTGAACCGATAGGAGCGTATGCCGCAAGCGTGTTTGAGGATGTTGTGTACGGGTAAATTCCGTAGTCAAGATCTCTGAGAGAACCGAGCTGTGCCTCAAATAAAATCTTCTTGCCTTCAGCAACAGCAGACTTTAAGTACGCACCCGTGTCGCAAATATACGGTTTAATCTTATCGCAGTAATCGGTAATCCACTTTTCTATCATCTCTTGTGTGTATTCCGGTGCGCCGTAAACATTCTTGAGCGTCAGATTTTTCCACTCCATAATATCCCTGATATGAGCCATTAACTTTTCAGGATATAACAGCTCTCCGCACAGAATGGTTTTCTTCTGATATTTATCCGAGTAAAAGGGGGCGATACCCTGTTTTGTGGAGCCGTATTTTTTGTCTTTTAGGCGCGCCTCCTCAAGTTCGTCAAGATCTCTGTGCCACGGCATCAGGAGGGAAGCACGGTCGCTTATTTTGAGATTTTCGGGAGTTACCGAAATTCCGTTTTTTGCCACATCGCAAATTTCCGCCCAAAGATTTTCACAGTCAAGAGCAACGCCGTTTCCGAGAATGTTTACAACGCCGTCTCTGAAAATACCCGAAGGGAGCAGGTGCAGAGCAAATTTGCCTCGCTCGTTAATTACGGTGTGTCCGGCGTTTCCGCCGCCCTGATATCTGACTACAACATCATATTCCTCGGTTACAAGGTCTACCATTCGTCCTTTGCCCTCGTCACCCCAGTTTATTCCAACAATCGCACAATTAGACATTATAAACTCCTAACTTAAATGTGATTTAAAAGGCGCTTCATTATTTCGGCATAAGCGTCTTCAACTCCGCCCATATCACGGCGGAATCTGTCTTTGTCAAGTTTCTCTCCTGTTTTGCTGTCCCACAGTCTGCATGTGTCGGGGCTTATTTCGTCTGCAAGGACAATGCTTCCGTCGCCAAGGCGTCCGAACTCAAGCTTGAAATCAACAAGCGTAACACCGCATTCAAGCCAGAACTCCTTGAGCAGCTCGTTTATTTTGAAAGCATAATTTTTTATTGTATTAATTTCATCCTTTGTTGCAAGCTTGAGTGCAACTACGTGGTACTCATTAAGCAGCGGATCGCCGAGCTTGTCGTTCTTGTAAGAGAATTCAAAAGTTGGCTCTTCAAAAACAATTCCTTCCTCGACTCCGTATCTTTTTGAAAAAGAGCCGGCAGATATATTTCTTATGATAACTTCAAGGGGAAGAATGCTGACCTTCTTAACAACGGTTTCTCTGTCGCTCAGTTCCTTAACAAAATGAGTTTTAACACCTTTTTTCTCAAGCATCTGCATAAGCAGATTGGACATTTTGTTGTTGATTACGCCCTTTCCCGCAATAGTGCCTTTCTTAAGTCCGTTAAATGCCGTTGCATCGTCCTTATAAGACACTATAAGCAGCCCGTCGTTATCTGTGGCAAAAACTTTCTTTGCTTTGCCCTCATATAACTGATTTCTCTTTTCCATATTTATCTCCTTAAAATTATTATTTTCCGCTGTCTCCGTAGTTTTTAAGAACACGGGCAGAGGGGTCGTTTACATCGCAGCCCTCCCATGTCTTGTTCGGCATCCAGAAATCGACTACCATTTCCGACTGTCCCGCATAGTATTTTTCAAAAATCTCCCTATAGAGCAGCGACTCTTTTGTGAATGGCGTTGCATGGGAATATTTCTTTATTTTTTCAGAAAATTCTTCATCGGTGTAATAGCTCTGCGCATATTCCTTGAGATAATCCACCATAGAGTGTCCTACTGCGTCTGAAAATGCCGCCTTTTCTCTGAAGAGAATGCTGCGGGGGAGGTAATCTCCCTCTTCGAAAGCATGGCGCAAAAGGTATTTTCCTTTTCCGTATGTGTTGATTTTCAGGGACGGATCGACAGCCATTACATATTTTACAAAATCAAGATCGCCGAAGGGCACCCTTGCCTCAAGAGAGTTTACCGAAATGCATCTGTCCGCACGAAGTACATCATACATATGCAGCTCTCTGACACGCTTTACGGCTTCCTTCTGGAATTCTTCTGCAGACGGAGCAAAGTCCGTGTATTTATAGCCGAAAAGCTCGTCGGAGATCTCTCCGGTCAGGAGCACTCTGATATCCGTGTTCTCATGTATCGTCTTGCAGATGAGGTACATTCCCATACTTGCCCTGATTGTGGTGATGTCATATGTACCGAGAATTTCAATGACTTTTTCGAGGTTAGAGAGCACATCCTCTTTTGTGATAATAACTTCGCTGTGATCGGAGTGGATATAATCCGCAACTTCCTTTGCGTATTTAAGGTCAATTGCGTCCTCGCTCATACCTATTGCAAATGTCTTGATCGGTTTTTCTGAGCATTTGCTCGCAATGGAACATACAAGCGAAGAGTCAAGACCACCCGAAAGAAGAAAGCCTACCTTTGCATCAGCCACAAGTCTCTTCTCGACGCCCGCAATAAGCTTTTCTCTTATGTTCTTTGCAACCTCTTCAAGAGAGTCATCAAGATATCCGTCTGTGTGTGTTATATCGCAGTAGGAAATGAACTCTCCGCCCTTGTAAAAATGTCCGGGAGGGAAGGGCATGACCTTTTTGCAGATACCGACGAGGTTCTTTGCCTCGCTGGCAAACAGAATTACGCCGTTTTTGTCATAGCCGTAATAAAGGGGGCGTATACCGATGGGATCTCTTGCCGCAATATACTCTTTTGCATCGCCGTCATATATGATAAGCGCAAATTCCGCATCAAGCATGCCGAACATATCGGTGCCGTATTCCTTGTAAAGCGGCAGCAGAATTTCGCAGTCCGAGTCGGACACAAATTTGTATTTGCCGAGAAGAGTTTTTCTTATTTTTTCAAAACCGTAAATTTCTCCGTTACACACAACATATGAGCCATCCAGAGAAAAAGGCTGCATTCCCGCATCGTTAAGTCCCATGATTGCAAGTCTGTGAAAACCAAGTATACCCTTACCCGTGTCAACATATCTGCTTGCATCCGGACCTCTTGAAACGGTTTTTTCAAATCCTTCAAAAAATGCATTTAAGTCAGCTGTGCTGTCGCAATAACCCATAATTGAACACATAATAATATCACCTCAAAAATATTTTTTCAGCATTCAATAGGGCAAGTGCTGTGCTCGCTGTGCCACCTATATTTTATCTCATTCCCAAAAGGGCTGTTACCGTAACGCGTAACAAACGGCTCATCTACTTGTAATAACTTTCAACTCGCAGCTCAAAAAGTGTTATTCACACAGGGCGGCTGCACGGCTCACACCTCTCCGTACTCTCTGTAAGTCCGCTTGTCTGTGTTACTTCTCTTTTTTCAAACGCTTTTATTTGCCGAAAGCATTTTTAAAAACAAGCAAATGATATTTATTGCTTTCGGTAAGATTTAATTTGACACGGATAAACTGATTTTAAAAAATCAGAACAAATTTACGGCCGCCAAAAAGACCGATTGACCGACAAACCGAGTCTTACCGAAAAATCAGCAAAAAGTAAAGAGGACCCACTGATTTTTCAGTAAGACCTCTTTGCCTTAATATATAGTTATACTACTCCCTGTGCATTCATAGCATCTACAACTTTTTCAAATCCTGCAATATTGGCACCGATAACAAAATTATCTGTAAAGCCGTATTTCTTTGCAGCCTTATCTATGTTGTGATAGATGTTAACCATGATATTCTTAAGTTTAGCGTCAACCTCTTCAAAGCTCCAGCTGAGTCTCTCGCTGTTCTGAGACATCTCAAGTGCGCTTGTAGCTACACCGCCTGCGTTAGCGGCTTTTCCGGGTATAAAGTATACGCCGTTTTTCTGCAGATATTCTGTCGACTCAAGAGTAGTGGGCATGTTAGCACCCTCGCATACAGCGATGGCGCCGTTTTTAACAAGCATTTTTGCATCCTCAAGATTAAGCTCGTTCTGAGTAGCGCAGGGAAGTGCGATATCAACTTTAACGCTCCAAACGCCCTTGCCCTCGTGGTACTCAGCGTTCGGTCTGTAATTTTTGTACTCTGTGAGTCTTGCTCTCTTAACCTCTTTTATTTCCTTAAGAGCGGCAAGGTCGATACCGTCCTTATCGTATACCCAGCCTGTGGAGTCTGAGCATGTTACAACCTTTGCGCCGAGCTGATGAGCCTTCTCTATTGCGTAAATTGCTACGTTTCCTGCGCCTGATACTGCAACTGTCTTGCCCTTGATGTCAATACCGTGGCACCTCAGCATTTCGTCTGTGATGTAGATAAGACCATAGCCTGTAGCCTCTTTTCTTGCCAGAGAGCCGCCGTATGAAAGTCCCTTACCTGTAAGAACTCCCTCGAAAACGTTTCTGATTCTCTTATACTGACCGTACATATAACCGATCTCTCTTGCACCTGTACCGATATCACCGGCAGGAACGTCGGTGTCAGCGCCTATGTATCTGTAAAGCTCTGTGATAAAGCTCTGGCAGAAAGCCATTACCTCTCTGTCAGACTTGCCCTTGGGGTCAAAGTCGGATCCGCCTTTACCTCCGCCGATTGGGAGACCTGTAAGAGAATTCTTAAATACCTGCTCAAAGCCTAAGAACTTAATAATACCTGTGTTAACAGAAGGATGAAGTCTGATACCTCCCTTGTACGGACCAATTGCACTGTTGAACTGAATACGGTAACCTGTGTTAACCTGCACCTGTCCCTTATCGTCAACCCACGGAACTCTGAATTTCAACTGTCTTTCGGGGTTTACAATTCTCTCGAGGATGGCGTCGCGTCTGTACTGCTCCTCGTTTGCTTCAACTACAACTCTCAGAGACTGAAGCACCTCTTTAACAGCCTGATGAAATTCCGGCTCAGCGGGATTCTCTCTGATTACTCTTTCGATGACCTCGTCAACATAACTCATAATTTGCCTCCTTTTGCACAAAAAAACAAAAAACCGCCTTTAGGGTATAACTTCAGCATATACCTTAAAGACGCCATTGCCTTTATGTCATATATTATTTTTTAAAAAGTCTTTAAGCCAAGGCAGGATTGCCTTACATGGGGAATTATACAACTTTTTTTCAGCTTTGTCAAGTCTTTTTTCAGATTTTTTGAATTTTTTCATAAAAATAAATCTTGAATTTTTTCATTAAAACTGTTGACTTATAAAAATTTTTCTGATATAATTTTTTCGAGCAAAGGCGTTCGATTAATCTGTGATTATTTGTGCCGTTTGCTTTTTTTATTTTCAGATTACACCCTTTTAATTATAGGAGGCAGAGATATGAAATATTCCAAAGATGAAGTTATGCAGTATGTTATTGAAGAGGATGTAAAATTTATCCGTATAGCTTTCTGCGATATTTTCGGCAAGCAGAAAAATATTTCTATTATGCCGCATGAGCTTGAGCGTGCGTTTAAAGACGGAATTGCGTTTGACGCATCGGCTGTTGAAGGATTTGAGGGAGAGGAGAAATCGGACTTGTTTTTGCATCCGGATCCGACGACGCTCTCAATACTTCCGTGGAGACCGGAGCATGGCAGGGTTGTCCGCATGTTTGCGTCGGTTACTTATCCTGACGGCACGCCTTATCCTTCGGATACAAGAACACTGCTCAAAGAGGCTGTTCGTTACGCCGAGAGCAAAGGACTTTATTTTTCCTTCGGAGCGGAAGAGGAGTTTTATCTTTTTAAACTCGATGAAAACGGCGAGGTAACAGACACCCCTTACGATAATGCCGGGTGCATGGATATTGCGCCGGAAGATAAAGGCGAAAATGTAAGGCGTGAGATTTGCCTCACGCTTGAGCAGATGGGCATTAAGCCGGAGCGCTCGCACCACGAGGAGGGACCGGGACAGAATGAGATAGATTTCAGGTATTCCGACCCGCTCACCACAGCTGACAATGCGATGACATTCCAGACGGTGGTTAAGACTGTTGCCGGAAGGAACGGGCTGTATGCTGATTTTTCCGCAAAGCCTATTATTCACTATCCCGGAAACGGATTTCACATCAATATGTCGGTAAAGAGCGACGACGGAGAGGACAAACTTTTATATGTTGTGTCCGGAATGATGAAATATGTCCGTGATATGACGCTCTTTCTCAATCCCACGCAAAACTCATATCTGCGTTTCGGTCAGGACAAAGCTCCGATATATATAACATGGTCGAGGGAGAACCGCTCTCAGCTTGTGAGGGTGCCTGCAGCTTTCGGAGAGTATTGCAGGGCTGAGCTTCGCTCTCCGGATCCTACGACCAATCCCTATATTGCGTTTGCTCTGCTCATATATGCTGCGGTGGAGAGCGTGCAGGAGCGCCGAAATCCGCCCGAGCCGGTAAATCTTAATTTATATAAAACGAACCCGTCTTATTTGACAGGATACGAAAAACTGCCGCTAAGTCTTGAGGAGGCAATAGATGCCGCACGCAGTTCTGAGTTTATAAGAAAGCATATTCCAAAGGCAATACTTGACGGTTATTGCAGTCGCTGATATCAGTAAGTTAAATCAGACGGAGGGCTAACCATGGGGTTAAAACAGATAAGTTACAGCGTGCTCGTTGTTTCTTCAAGTGAAAAATTCAATATTGCCATGGCAGAGATTTTGCGTGAATCCGGTTATACTCCCGTAAAATTGGTTTCAGATATCAGCAGTGCAAAGAGAGAGGTGTCACAGCGCAGTTATGACATGGTTATAATAAATTCACCTCTGGCGGATGACATGGGTACAAATTTTGCGATAGACGTGTCGAGTATGAAGGGAACCGTCGTTCTTATGCTGATAAGAGGGGAAATATATGAGGATCTGCGTGCAAAGCTTGTTCCCTCGGGAGTATTTACATTACAGCGTCCCACATCAAAGCAGATGATCGGCATTGCGCTGAACTGGCTGATCTGTGCAAGGGAGAGGATAAGACGGTATGAGGATAAGACTTTGACGCTTGAAGAGAAGATGGAGGAGATCAGGATTGTCAACCGGGCTAAATGGATTCTCATCAATTCTCTGAGGATGGACGAACCGACCGCCCACAGATATATAGAAAAGGCGGCGATGGACAGATGTGTTACCAAACGGCAGGTCGCCGAGGAGATTATAAAGAATTATACATAATGTATTTTGCACCGGCTGAAAAATTATTGATTTTCACACGGGAGGGAAGAAAATAAAGAGACTCTCCCGCACATAATGGCGAAAAATATCAAAGCAAAGTGTCTCTTTGCAAAACAAACTATATAAAAAAACACCTTACAACTAAGGGGCTGTCTCAAACGCAATTTTTGCAGCGTTTGAGACAGCCCCTTTCAGCACAAAAGCTGAAAACTTTTATCTCCGATATTAAAAATACAGTCCATAACTATGACTGAAACCCAAAAGAGGTTAAAACCCCAAGGATTTATGCGATAAAGCTTTATAATCCCAAAAGTCTTTGCGCATTCTTACAGAATATCGCCTCTTTTTCCTCATCTTTAAGGTTAAGCGAGTTGATACTTGCTATTTCCTCTTTCGCATTGCTCCAGGGAGAGTCGGAACCGAAGAGAATTTTGTCCGCACCGTGCGCTTTTACTATTCTGACAAACTGCTCTTTTGAGTAGTACTTAAAGCCCATAGAGGTGTCCATATAAATATTTGTTCCGCAAAGATACTTTTCCACATCATCCCACTGACTCTGTCCGCCCAGATGTGCGGCAATAATAACTCCGCCGCCCAGCTCATCAATAATTTCACGGAACATTTTTGGGTTGGAGCGTGTCGGCGGTCTGAATGCGGGGTCAAAGCCGGCATGAAAGAGTATCATCAGCCCCCTTGAGAGCGCATAATCGTATACTTTAAGCAGCTCTTTATCGTTTACGACAAAATCCTGGTATTCCGGGTGGAGTTTAATTCCTTTGAAACCGGATGAAACAATATAGTCTATATCTTCTTTGTAAGTTTCGCTTTTAGGATAAATGCCGCCGAAGGAAATGATTTTATCGCACTGTATGGATTTATTCCACTCGTTAAGTGACCTTAGCTGGGACGGCTTTGTGACAACAGGCTGTACCACCGAAATGTCAACACCGAAATTTTCCATATTTCTCTTAAGACCTTCGACTGTTCCGTCGCTTACAGGAGGGAAAGCTCCTCCGCTTGCCTTGACAAGAGAGTCTATTGCTTTTTTCGCTATGTGAAACGGAAATACATGTGTGTGAAAATCAATTATCTTCATTTTCTCTCCTTTTAAATTGATAATATGCTGACCGCTTGTCACAAAGGACAAGGATCAGCATAGAAAATATACTGCTTCGGGACTGTCGCATTTTATAAACCGTGAAACCCGAACAAATGCGTCAGGCGGTTATTTTGAAAGTTTTTTGAATAAATCCTCAAATAAACAATCACGGTGTATATCGTAAATATAATTTATCATGTGTCTTCTCGGTCTTGAATAATGACCGCTGTCCTCGGGTATGGGGCTGTATTCGAGTCTTCCTTTCATGAAGCGGTCGTTGTCGTTGAGCAGCCACGCAACCGCCGTAACGTCCCAGATAACTCTTGTCCAGACCCGTCCCTTTGCGTAAGTCTGTGCGGCATCTGCCGTATGCTTTATAAGATAGTCGCACAGCGGATTTTTGCCGCCGAGCCAATAGCGCAGCTCAGGCTCGGATGTGTAAAATTTATCGACCACACCGAAACACGGCAGCTGAACGAGCGGGGCACCGCAGCCAAACACAATCCGTGCGGCAGCATAATCCTGACACATGTTAAACTCCTTTGTGTCTCCCCATTCCAAAGCATGACCTCCGAGCCATACAATAACGATGTTTTCAACTATTTTTGGATTTATCAGAATTGCACTGGCAACATTGGTTATGGCGCCGATAGCAACAACGTACAGCGGACTTTCAGATGAGTAATTCATAGCCAACTTTGCAAGATGCTCTGCCGCGTCGGATATCACGGGTGTTTTTTCGTCAGTAAGATAAGTCTCAGAGCCCTTGTATACATTTTTAACAAAATCATCTCTTTTATCCAGTGTGAGAAGATTTATTATCTCGTTGTAGCTGCGCTCCATACCGTCTTTGGGGGATGTGGAATTTGAGTTGAAAAACGGAGCGGCATAAATTGCCTTTACATTTATTTTCTCATTTGAGCGGAGCATATACGCTATTGCGAACTGATCATCTATTTCGTTGTATGCGTCAGTGTCAAGCACGGCGTCAATACATCTTTCAGGGACTTTCAGATTGTTATAGTATTCCTGATCCGTCATAAAGACCTCCATTTTCATTAAGAATTGTTATTCTTCTACAACTACAACTCCGTCTTCCTTGATTGTCACTGTCATGCCGTCTTTTACATACTCAAGGAACTCGTCGCCCAGCGAGTCGACAACAGGCATTGATATGTCGTCAATCCACACATCGGCAAGGATTGCTCCCGCCGCCGCAAGCGAGTCTATCGGTTTTGAAAACAGCATGCATGCCGGCTGTCTTTTCATTGCGCATGCGCAGTAAAGCACAAGGCCGCCGGTTGTCGAGCCGATAGTCTGCGGCAAGCATAATGCCGCACCTGCCAGTTCTTTTCCGTAAAGATCGGGGTTATTCTGATCGGAGCACTTTGCACGCTCGTCACCGAACTGAAGCGCTTTCTGAAATGATGCAAGGGTGTTGAAACCGCCGTGAGAAACAACGGCTTTTGCGGTCTTTGTACCCGGTGTGATCGCTCTGCCTTTAAATTCCCTCATTTTATTTGTCCCCCTTTGTGATTATTTTCAAGAGTTCGTCTTCATTATAGTATTTTGCCGTTGTGTAAGTGCGCAGCTTGTTTGAGGATGTTATAACAGGCATCTTTGCGCACAAGGGATTGTTCATATACATCAGGGGGCAGATGTATGAGGTGATAACTCCGATTTTCTTTAATCTCTCGGCATATTCCGTCTTGTTAAACTTCTCTAAAACTGCGGGAGCGGCAGTGAAAACCGTAGGGATAAGTACCTTTTTGTTTCCTGCCTCTGAAAGAGATTTTTCGATGTTGACAGTCCAGTCCTGAAGCTGTCTGAGTGACATATGCGGACATCCGACAAGGCAAAGCTTGGGCTTGGCGTCGGGATTTTTCCAGATAACGGGGTAGGACGCTTTAACTCTCTCAAGCTCTGCGTCGTCAATAACATATTCCTTTGCGCCCGGAAGAACAAGTTCTTTTCCGTAAAGCTTAGCCTCGGGGGTGAGTGCGTCTATGTGATAGAGGCCGACAGCGCCGTTTGAAGCGGTTGCGGCACCGAAATCCTTAAGATAAGTTGTCGCAGAGTCGTTAAGTTCATTTCCGAGCCATTTGTCAAGACCGATAACGTAAGGAACATCCTCCATAACCTTCATTCCGATAGCTGAGCCGAGCAGCTGTGCGGGCGGCATTTTTGTTGTATTGACTTTAACTATCCAGCTTGCCCGTCTTCCCTCATCCGTCAGAAGACCGAAGTAGGGAACATATCCGACAATCGAGCCCATAAGGTCAAGCAGTCCTGAGTTTCTGTTGCATCTTGCTCCCAAAACGGAGTTTGCGTAAACTACCGCACTTGATTCGGACCAGCTGAGTACATCGCCCATATTTGGCTTGTTGCCGACCTCGTCCATGTAGCAAGTACATGTGAAGGCGTCTTTATCCATAAGACCGAGCTCTCTTAACTGTTCTTCGTAGTAGTCCTGCTTTGTGTACATGAATTTATTGAAAACAAGCTTCTGCAAGAAATTCTGAGGTACATTTTTGTCAAGCGGCCTCGGATCTGCCGAGAACTTCTGTTTCGATTTTACTCCCTCGGCGATAAGCTTCTCCATGAGGGTATAAACAGGTGTGAGCGCCTTGAGACCGAACGATGTTACGAGATGGTTGTACTTTGAAGTAACGGGAACCATCTTTTCTGCACCGAATGCCTCGCCGTACATCACAAGAGTTTTCATGATTTTTGCCATTGTCTCGCCGGACTCTCCGTTGAGTATGGCTTTTTGTTCATCGGTAAGTATCATTGATGTTTTCCTTCCTTGAGAATTTATATTGGGTGAAGGGAAAAGTTTATCTGTCTTTTTGCATCTTTTCTCCGTCAACGGAGAAGAGTATCAGACCGACATAGTCGTTTTTCTCTTGCACATATTTGATTTTTTTGATTTTTCTTTGGGGAGTTTTGTTGTACCAAACATAACCATAAACGGTTATATCCCTACCCGTGTCGGTTTTTTCGGTTATAACAGGGTCGGAGTACCATGTTGCTGGGTATCCCGTGTGGCGGTAATATTGCTGCGGCTTCGGCGCTGCATATACTCTGTTCCACGGACCGATCTGTTCATCAAAGTATATTGGCAAAACTTCCTTTTCACCGTCTTCAAATGTGATTATATACTGACCGAGTTTTTCGGAATGCACCCATGCGACATTCTTTGCGCAGTTGAGAGCCGCGTGGCTGAAGGTAATTCTGTCATAGCAGGCGTTTACTGCAATCTCGCCCTCCGAAACCACTCTTGCCTCAGGCAAAATCCTCAAGAGTTCTGCGGGTATTCTTTCTGTGTCCCCACGCATACCGTCAAGTCTCGTCAGCTTGAATTTTTTGTGTGTAAGTACTCCGTACATCAGCTCACGGACTGCCGGCTGTATCTTCTTTGATATGAACTCGTTATACACAGGGCGTAACTCATGCATATATTTTTCAGAGTTCCACAGCATGTTTGACAGATATATGAGGTCATAGAACTTGCCGTTTAAAGCAAAAGTCTCTTCGTTGAACTTTGTCCATGTAGAGCACTGTCCTCCGATAATGTTCTTTTTAGAGATACGGCTTTCATATCTCGGAAAATGAGATGAATACAGGTTTCCTATTGCAACCTTGAAGCCGTGCGGCAAAAGCTGATCCTCTATATCCTTATCAAAATGGAAATACCATATAAAATCAAGAAGTATAATATCCTTGTAAATCTTCTCAATTGCAGGCGCAACCTCGGGATAATTTGTGTCATGCAGCATGTCAGCCCAGATCATCATTCCGAGCCCTTTTTCTTTAAGGTAGTCATGGAGCTTGTTGACATGGGCGGCGTAAAGCTCGTCTTTGGGAATTTTACTGCACTTTTTGCAAAGACCTATCTGATATATCTCGTCATGACCCATATGTACATATCTTTTAGGCTTTACAACCTCGAGTATCTCGTCAATTATATCAAAAATTATCTCATAGCTCTTGGGGTTCTGCGGACAGTAGGAGTGATAATAATAACTGTCAGGCCTTGCGTCAGCCTTTCTTGTGTCTGTAGCCTCCTGCTCCTCCTCGCAAATCTCCGCAATTTCGGGGTATGCATTGGTTATGTACTGAACATGGCCGAAGCTCTGTATTTCCGGTATAATTTCAAGTCCGAGTTCTTCCGCATAATCAAGATAGGTGCGCACCTCGCTCTTCTCAAGCGGTTCTCCGTCAGCACCCATGTCCCCGTGCGGGAAAGGCGGGATTTTGCCCTCTTTTGCAAGCTTGTTTGCCTCGGCAAACTTTTCGCTTATCAAAGGGTGACGGTCAAACTTCATTCCGCCGTTAAATTCAATAAAAAGTGTGTTGTACCTCAAGGGTATCAAAACATATCTGAGAAATCTACGTGCAAATTCAAAGTTGTCACGGCTCGGCAGTCCTGCATGGAAACCGCGCAGTTTTTGTGTAGGTTTGTCAAGAATTTTGCACTTTCTGAATCCGTTTTCCTCTAAAATCTGAATGAGCGTGTCAACACCGTAGAGCAGGGCGATTCTCGTATTTGCCTCAAGAAGTATGCCGTCGTCCGAAACGCTTAAACGATAACCCTCATCTCCAAGCTGACTGTCGTCTGTCAGAGAAATTTTGAGTTGTGTTCCGTCTTTGTCTGTTGCGGGGAAAGAGTATTTAAGTCTGTCGTCAAGGTATTCTGTCGCAAACAGCTCATCTTCATGCCCGTTTGTGACGGTTTCTTTGATTTTCACAAACCCCTCGCCGCAGTCAATTTTTTTCGGGGCAGGCCATACAAAAGAGTTTTTGTCCTCGTATGCGCCGAATACAACCGGCTCTTTAAATTCGATTGATTTGAGGTTTGCGTGTATGCGAACGGTAAAATCATCACACCAAACACCGACGGGTATGTTGACCTCACCACCACACAATCCTCCCGTCTCGGCGTCGTGTCTTGCAACCATTTTTCCGCCGGTCAGTATTTCTATAGATGAGTAAAGTGAATTTTGCGACATGGGAACAGTTACCGCTCCCACAAAGCACTCTTTTGTAAGGTCAACAATAAGATCAATCCCCGTGTCAAAAATATCCTGCCAGTTTACGGAGTATGAATCCCCGTTTTTTACTGCTTTGGAAAAGGGTACTGCCGAGTTCATGTGATTTATCTTTGTGATTTTCGATTGTTCTAAAATTCCAATGTACATGACTGTCACCTGCCTTTGATATTTTTAAATAATTTTAGCACAACAGGCATTTAAATTCAACAAGTTTTTTAAAAGTCTCCGTCCGCAGCAAAATTTTGTTAATAATATACAATGTGATTTGTGGATTTTTTACAATATACCGAAAATGTAAAAAATATACTTCGTTTTTCCTGAATTGTTACTCACAAAGGAAAATAAAACTGAACAGCTGACAGCGCCGAAAACAGCCATGAAATCTGCTAAAAACCGAGTCCCGTTAACTGTCTTATTAAACTGCGGATAATGTAAACTTCAGATTACATTACAATCTCATAGAGCGAGAGCAGTTCCTCCTCTATTTCGTTTTTTTCTTTGTCTATTTCCGCGGCTCTTATATAGTCACTTGCAGCAGGGCCGAACAGCTCCTCGTCAAGCTGCTTGAGCTTTTCTTCAAGCTGCGCGATTCTTTTTTCCGCCGTCTCCCTTTTTCTCTCAAGCGCACGCTTTTCGGCAAGTTCTTTCTTGCGCATTTCATACGACTGCTTTGAGGATGCTGACTTTTCGCTTGCCGCGTTCTGAGCGGAGCTTATGGCATGCAACTGTCGGCGCCTTAAATACTCTGAGAAAGCGTCGTCATACTCCTCAATCTGATAGTCAATCATGCCGTTTTCCCGACACGGGTCGAGCTCTATTATTCTTGTTGCAATCTTGTTTATGAAATATCTGTCGTGTGAGACGGCAATTATTGTACCCTCAAAAGCGTCGAGTGCATTTTCGAGAGCATCGCATGAGCCTATGTCAAGATGGTTTGTCGGCTCGTCCATTATAAGCAGATTTACTTTTTTCAGTATGAGCTTTGCCAGCGTCAGTCTTGCCCGCTCGCCTCCTGACAGGGCGCTTATCGGTTTGTCCATATCCTCGCTTCCGAAAAGGAAGAGCGCCAGGGTTGAGCGTATCTCAACATCCTTTTTTTCCGGGTACTCGTCATGCATCTCCTCAAACACGGTTTTGTTTTGCGACAGACCTCGGTTCTCCTGATCAAAATAAGCGATTTTTATATTGTATCCTAATGTGACTTTACCTTCTTGGGGCGTTATCTCGGAGTTGATTATTTTCATGAGAGTTGATTTGCCTGTTCCGTTTGCACCGAGGAACATAACTCTCTCATACCTTCTTATAAGAAAGGAGAGATTTTTTATAAGCGTCTTCTCACCGTAAGAAAAGGAGAGATTTTTTACCTCCAGGACATCGTTTGCGCTCTGCTCCTCTGTGGCAAAGCTCAGTCTGATATCCTTCGGCGCATTCGGCAAGAGCTCGACTTTCTCCATCCTCTCAAGCTGCTTTTCCTTTGAGCGTATCGTTACAAAATTATGCTCCCTGTTACATCTGCGCTGAAATTCGATATTTGCCTTTATTCTTGCAATTTCTTTTTGCTGCTCCTTGTATCTCTTTTCGTTTTGCAGATATTCCGCTGTTTCTTCCTCTTTGAATTTTGAGTAGTTTCCCTTGTAGAGTTTCGCCTTTCCGTACATGATGTGCAGAGTCTTGTTTGTTGTCTTGTCAAGAAAATACCTGTCGTGTGAGACAATGAGCACCGTTTTTTTGTAAGAGGAGATAAAACTCTCAAGCCAGCTCAGAGCGTCTATATCAAGATGGTTTGTCGGCTCGTCGAGCATCAGTATATCCGGCTCCGTCGCCAAAAGGCGCGCCAGTGCCAGTCTTGTATACTGTCCTCCGGACAGAGTGCGTATCTTTTGATTTATTGTAATCTCGTCAAAACCGAGCCGCAAAAGAGTGCTCCTGCACCTTGATCTGAATTCAAGTCCGCCTGCCTCTGCGTAAATTCTTGTCTTTTCCGCAAGTGATGCTGCGATCGACGCAATCATGTCGTGGTCGCTTGATTTTTCTGTATCTTTAAGTCTTTTCTCAAGATCTGAAATTTCCTTTTCAAGCGAGAGCAGATACTCAAACGCAGTATACATATAATCAATACAGCTTATATCCTGCGGCAGTGCTGTCAAATCCGGATTTTGTTCGAGCAGTCCGACCGTATGTCCTTTTTGAATATGAACTTCTCCGCCGTCAGGGCGCATTATTCCTTTTATTATTTTAAACAGTGTGGTTTTTCCCGCGCCGTTTACACCTACAATGCCGACTCTGTCGCCGTCATTTACCGAAAATGTGATGTCTTTCAGAATACTGTCCGTACCGAAAGAGAGATTTATATTGCTGACCGATAAGCTTAACATAAAATTTCTCCGTTTTGCTGAAATGTTTCGGAGCAGTAAAAAAACGCACCGAAAACATTATTTAAAATTTTCATACAGACTATATTCTACCATAAAATCTTACTAAAATCAATATGACACAGTCGCAAAGAACCTCCGATAAGAAAAAATCATACTGAATATATGGCAACAACGGAGATAAACTTAAAAAATTAATTTTCTTGTTAAGAATGCATTATAAATTGATAAGATTAAAATACGCCGAAAATCTGCTTTTTGCTTTTTTTTTAATTTATAAAGGATAAATAAATCATTTAAAACAGGGAACTTCAAAACTCAAACAGACCGCAAATACCAAGGAAAAAAGGATGTTCTTAACAACACGCAAAATACATACAGTATCAGCAGCATTTATTTTGCAGACCGAGGGAAAAATTCTCGGTCTTTTTTATATAAAGATATTTTTGCCGCTTGATTTTCGGGATATTTCTCACCGAGATTATTTGAGTTAAAATATTTACAGTCTCACACCTCCAAGGCATAACCTTTAAATTTGGCAAATTTGAAAGAGAACTGTTTATATCGTTTTTTCTATGTCACTGTAAAAATATGCACTTGCAATGCATAAACACAATAAATAAATATTCAGTTGAATGCGTAAATTACCAAATAAAGATGCAGATTTCAGATTTTTATAAAAATATAATTTGCATTTAAATCGTAAAAAAGTTAATTGAATAAGTATATTTTGTCAGAAAACGCTTTATATTTGGGCAAAAATAATAAAAATTACCAAGCAAAACCCGTCAATAAATAAAAATGCAACAAAAATGAATAAATTTGCAAAAACTATTGACTTTTATGCAGGAAATAGCGTATAATTATAACATCAATAAAAAACGCAGGCATCACGGTAAGGTGAGCCGGAAAGAGGAAAACATGAAAAAGATTATTTCACTTGTATTGACATTGGCTGTAGTGTTCGGCGCAATGTTCACATTCACATCTTGCACAGATTCTGATAAAAATCTCAGCAAGGCATATGACAACATTATAAAGGACCTTGAGTTTGACGACTCAAAGTGTACCGAGACATTTACTGTTGCAACATCTCCCGACTTTGCTCCGATGGAGTTTGTTGACCTTGCCAAGACAGGCGACGACAAGTATGTAGGCTTTGATATCATCCTTGCAAGGTATCTTGCAAAAGAACTCAATATGAAGCTCGTTATCAAGCCCATGTCCTTTGACGCATGCATGGCAGCGGTTCAGAACGGCACGGCAGACGCGGGTATTTCCGGATTTTCTTATACTCCTACCCGTGCGGAAAACTTTAACATTACAGATTATTATGTTGCAGGCGAAAACAAAACAGAGCAGGTGCTTATCACGACAAAGGAAAATGAGGGTAAGCTTAAAAATGCCGAAGATTTTACCGGACTTAAAGTCGGCGCTCAGGGCGGCTCACTTCAGGAGATGTTTGTAAATGAGCAGCTGGGCGCATATATAGAAGGCGGCAAGGCAGTACTTTATACAGAACTCGGACTTGCGGCTGAGGCTCTGCTTACCGGCAAGATTGACGCTCTTGCTGTTGCTGTCGGCAACGGAGAGTCCTTTATAGCAAACAACCCCGGCAAACTCGGTTTTGCAGGATTTGCTTTTGAAGTTGCGGATCTCTATAAAAACAATGTAATTATTTGCCGGAAGGGTGATGACGAACTCACTGAAAAGATCAACGCCGCACTTAAAAAGGCGCTTGAGTCAGGTGTTTATGACACATGGTACGACGCATGCCAGATTTACTCCAAGATCAAAACAATGGACGATCTCGGCTACGACGAGAACGGAAACAAGATAGAAGAAAAGTAATATTTTAAGCGAACGAACAAAATATAACCTTTTCGGTGCAGTAGCTGAAGTTTGACGGTTTTTTAAAGGAATTGTGCATCCCGTGGTGTAAGCTGAGTTGAAGATTATTGAAACTCACGGAGTCAACCTTAGTAAATAGTCCGTCAAATAAAACCAAATAAGAAGAATTAAAGGGCAGTCTCACTGAAGATTGCCCTTTTTGGTATTCCCGTCATACAAGAAAGACTGACCAAGCGAGGCTTAGTCAGTCTTTCGGATTGCTACCTAAAGGTAGCTCGTATTTAATATGAATTGAACCGCCGCATGCCGAATGTCACGTACGACGGTGCGAGAGGCGGATTGATTTCTGCCTACTCGGTTTCATCAGAGAAATATTCTCAAGAGAATCGGCAAACCGACAGCCACTAAAGATCCTGCAAACCGATAAAAATATCACCTCAAAGACAAAAGACACAAAAACGCCGATATTCGACTGAATATGCATGAATAAAATGCATAAATATGCAAAATATACAGTGAATTTCTCTTTGTTTCAGGCTGAAAAACACATTTTTGGAAGTCGTTAAAGCAAAATCAAAACTAAATAAAAGAATTAAAAATAATTTAAAAATAGTATAATATAAGAAATTTTTGTGCAATAAATACAAATTATGAATCAATTATTTATAAAATGAATAAAGATACAACAAAAATGAATTTTATTGCAAAAACTATTGACTTTATGCAAGATGGAGTGTATAATTATAACATCAATAAAAAACGCAGGCATCACGGTAAGGTGAGCCGGAAAGAAGAAAACATGAAAAAGATTATTTCACTTGTATTGACATTGGCTGTAGTGTTCGGCGCAATGTTCACATTCACATCTTGCACAGATCCCGACAAAAATCTCAGCAAGGCATATGACAACATTATAAAAGACCTTGAGTTTGATGACTCAAAATGCACCGAGACATTTACAGTTGCAACATCTCCCGACTTTGCTCCGATGGAGTTTGTTGACCTTGCCAAGACAGGCGATGACAAGTATGTAGGCTTTGATATCATCCTTGCAAGGTATCTTGCAAAAGAGCTTAATATGAAGCTCGTTATTAAGCCCATGTCCTTTGACGCATGTATGGCAGCGGTTCAGAACGGCACGGCAGACGCAGGTATTTCAGGATTTTCTTATACAGCTGAGCGTGCAGAGAACTTCAATATCACGGACTACTACATTGCAGGTGAGAATGAGACCGAGCAGGTGCTTATCACCACAAAAGAAAATGCAGGCAAACTTACAAAGGCTGAAGATTATACAAGCCTTAAGGTTGGAGCACAGGGTGGTTCTCTTCAGGAACTTCTTGTAAACGAACAGCTTGGTCAGTACATAGACGGCGGCAAGCCAATGCTTTACACAGATCTCGGACTTGCAGTTGAGGCATTGCTTACAGGCAAGATTGACGCTCTTGCAGTTGCGCTAGGTAACGGAGAGGCTTATATTGCAAACAATCCTGATAAGCTTGATTTTTCCGGCTTTAAGTTTGTGGTTTCCGATCTTTATAAGAACAACGTAATTCTTTGTAAGAAGGGCAATGACGAACTTACAGAAAAGATCAACGCCGCTCTTGAGAAAGCATTGAATGCAAATTACTACGATACATGGTACGAAGCATGCCAGATTTACTCCCAGATCAAGACCATGGACGATCTCGGCTACGATGAGAACGGAAACAAGATAGAAGAGTAAAAAAGTACCGAATGGGCTGCCGTACACATTATACGGCGGCTCAATTTGGCATTATATATACGAGATAATTCATTTTACACAGGTTAATTTTAATTTCGGAGGAGTAAAAATTTGTATTTTGTTAATTTGATTAAGGATATGGTTGACATATTCGGAAGGTACTGGAAAGTATTTTTGTTCGAGGGCGTTGTCAACACACTTCTTCTCGCCTTTATAACAGTGCTTTTCGGTACCGTTCTCG
>CALWTU010000100.1 GCA_944384515.1 uncultured Clostridia bacterium | reverse complement strand
CTCACAAGAGAATTTCCAATATTATCTATGCTTGCACCTTCACCATTAAATTCGTTATTTAAGATATTTAATTGCTCTGCATCATTTACTGTTGCAATTCTTACCATAATTACACCTCATCAAATTCTTATTTATCGGTGAGTTTATTATATCACAATTTTATACATCTTTCAATAATTTTTGATAATACTCTAAAAGGTTCTCATTCGTACCGTCAAGCTCGTCGATTTTATTGAGAATGATAAAATATGCGCGGTTGATCACCTTTCGGGCGTATTCTTCGCAGTCGTCCTTCGGTGGCTCTTTAAGAAAACTTTGTCGCGCGCAGACGAGGGCGTATTTGACTCGGTAATAGTGCTTGATTTCGTATTCCATAAAAAACTTCCTTTCAGTTTGGTAACACCATTATACTGAAAGGAAGTCGAAAGTCCAGATAAGTTTTTGAAAATTATTTGTTATCAATTTTCTGTTCAATCGTAATACATGACGACGTTAGCGTTCTTTGTATTCTGCCGCAGAGATTGCGGTAGGTTTTGAAAGTTTCTTCATCGATAACCTTTGTGTTATGGAGCAATTTGAGCCAAGATTCCGTTTCAGCGCACTCTTTTCTTGCAATTTTGAATTTGGAGAGCATATCAGCGAGACTTTGGGGATACTGCGCCTCGGTGATGTTAGCAAACACGCTTGAAGAGGACTTACGGAGCTGGAAAACGGTGTTGGAGTTGCCACTGATGGATTTGCAGAGCCGCTCGCATTTGGTGGCAAGTTCTTCTGAATATTCAAGCAATAAATTTTTAGCCATAATTCGCTCCTTTCGCAATCCTAATCAGCTCGAAGGGCTGTATGAAATCAAGGCGAAGCCTTGTATGTAATCCGCAACTTGTTGCGGTATGGAATCAACACGAAGTGTTGCATGTTATCAAGCCGACGACAGTAATGCACGCTTGCGCGTGATGCCATGAACATCAAATCGCACAGCTGAGAAGGGGATATGACGACGACAGTAATGCACGCTTGCGCGTGATGCCATGCGCGAATTCGTCGCAATTACATACAACGCGCAAGCGCGTTGATTACATACCAAGCCTCCTTCGTCGGCTTGGATAAAAAATTAAGCTACCCCATTGGGTTGCTTAATTTTTTGGAGGCGTCACCCAGATTTGAACTGGGGATAGAGGTGTTGCAGACCTTTGCCTTACCACTTGGCTATGACGCCGCTTGAACGCTTATATATTATAGCAGAGAATTTTGTGTTTGTCAATATCTTTTATAAAAAATCACAATTTACGAATCTTTATAACACCATAATATGCGGCATTTTGCCGCCACTTGATATCATTATATGAAAAAATGCGCGGAGTGTTAAAGGTCTTTACACGGGTTTAATAAAATCTCTTGAACAGAGGTTTGATTTGTGCTAAAATAGAGATGAAAGGTGAGGTGAATTTTATGGACGGATACGATTATGTTCTTTTAATAATCGAGGGCGAGTATGCCACGCTCAAAAGAGTAGATAACGGGGAAGAGATGTTTATAGCCATGGCGCTCCTGCCGCCCGGTGTTGATGTCGGCAACCGTGTTCATTATGAAAATTTTGAGTTTTCTCTGATATGAGTTTTTGTGAAAATGAGTTTGTTCGGCACGGCTTGATGTGTCGGATAAAAACAGTTCTGACCTTCGGAGGTGGATAGAATGCAAAATAGCGCATTGCTTAAAGAGATTATAAATAAATCTCGGAATATTGTGTTTTTCGGCGGAGCCGGGGTATCTGTTGCCAGCGGACTTTCGGACTTTCGCGGGCATGGAGGTTTGTATCGCAGAAAGTATGACTTTTCATATACGCCCGAAGAGATTTTAACGCCCGAATTTCTGATGGAGCGCACAGAGGAGTTTTACCGCTTTTACCGTGAAAATATGCTATGTCCCGACGCACGGCCGAACAGTGCCCATATTGCGCTTGCAGAACTTGAGCGGGAGGGAAAGCTTTCCGCCGTCGTAACGCAGAACATTGACGGACTGCACACTCTCGCCGGTAGCAAGAACGTGCTTGAGCTTCACGGCTCGGTGCACAGAAATTACTGCACGGAGTGCTCAAAGGAATTTGACCTTTCTTATATCCTATCAAGCGACACGGTACCGCTGTGCGACCGTTGCGGCGGTGTTGTGAGACCTGATGTTGTACTGTACACAGAGGGGCTTGACGGATATGTTTTCTCATTGGCGCAAGAATATATTTGCGCCGCCGACTGCCTGATTGTCGGAGGCAGTTCGCTGACGGTGAACCCCGCCGCCTCGCTTGTCGGGCTTTTCGGCGGAGATAACCTTGTTATAATAAATAATGAGCCTACACCGTACGATTTTGCGGCACAGCTTATTATAAGAGAAAATATTGAGGATGTGCTGAGAGAAGCTGTTTTCGGATAATAAAAAGCGACGATTGCCATACTACCTCTCGGATGATTTTTGCACTTTTATGTGCGTTCTCGTCCGTGGCGTATGGTTTTCGTCGCTTTT
The DNA here is from genome assembly GCA_944384515.1 of uncultured Clostridia bacterium. Classification (GTDB taxonomy): domain Bacteria; phylum Bacillota; class Clostridia; order Oscillospirales; family CAG-272; genus UBA1740. The sequence continues at coordinate 347 of CALWTU010000100.1, read as the reverse complement.
TGCATTTGTGCAGAGTCTTATTTTTACCCGTCATATTTTTATAGGCAAAAGACTCTGCATTCATATTTTGAAAATTTAAGAAAAAACAATAAAAAGCTTCAATAAACTAATCAGAAGTTAAAATAGCTTTTGGCATTCTCATAGCATATTCCGCGGACGATTTTTTCGAGCATGTCATAGTCTGCGGGATATTCGCCCTCGTCAACCCATTTTCCGATAAGATTGCAGAGTATTCTTCTGAAATACTCGTGTCTGGGATATGATACAAAACTGCGGCTGTCCGTCAGCATTCCGACAAATCTTGAGAGCATACCGAGATTTGCGAGCGCCGTCATCTGTGCCTCCAT
>CALWTU010000099.1 GCA_944384515.1 uncultured Clostridia bacterium | reverse complement strand
CATCGGTAACGCCGTTTTTAGAAAGATAATCCTTGTCTAAATAGAACTCCGCAACTATTGCGTTGTGCTCAAGTCCGCGGCGGCTCTGTCCCTCATATACAATAATATCAAGCACTCCCGGAGTTGCAATAAACTCGTTTTCAATCTCCTCGGGGTAAACATTCTTTCCGTTTGAGAGGATAATAAGGTTTTTCTTTCTTCCTGTGATAAAGAGGGCTCCCTCTTTACCGAACTTGCCGTAGTCACCGGTTTTGAAATATCCCCTCTCGTCGATAGCTTCCTTTGTTGCCTCGGGATTGTTGTAATAACCGAGCATTACGTTGGGACCTTTAACAAGAATTTCTCCCTCTCCATACTCGTTGGGAGAATCAATGATTACATGGTCGGAGTCGCACACCCAGCCCACGCTTCCGTCAACTGTGTGCTTTGAGTGGTTAGCGGCTATTATCGGCGAGCACTCGGTGATACCGTATCCGTTTATCGAACTGATTCCGATCGCATCAAAGAATGAAATTATCTCGCTGTTAATCGGTGCACCGCCTGACACAACCATTTTAACCTCTCCGCCGAGAGCTTCTCTGAGTTGTGCAAAGATTTTTTTGCGCAGGTCTATTCCTATTTTTCTGAGCGCATTTGAAACTTTTATCATAAACTTAATAAGACCGGTTTTGTTTTTATCCTTAATTGCGCTCTGCATTTTACGGTAGAATGTCTCAAGATAGAGCGGAACAAGTATAAGATGCTCCGGCTTCTGCTCCTTAAACTCGCTGGGCACATACTTAAGTCCGGATGAGATGTAAACCTCGGCGCCTATCATCACGTGTCCTGCAAACAGCACGGTCGAGCCGTATGTATGGTGGGGCGGAAGCACGCCGACAGTCTTCTTACCGAAATCGACATACGGAAGAACATCAGAAAGGTTTGTAAGAATTGATTTCTGTGTAAGCATAACGCCTTTGCCCTTGCCGGTTGTTCCGGATGTGAACACGAGAAGAGAGAGCTTTTCGGGGTTGATTTCGCAGTCATAGTAGAGTGAAGGATCCTTATTGAACTTTTCTCTTCCGTCCGCAACAAGGCTGTCAACGCTACTATAGCCCTCAACCTCGCCGCTGAGAATGCCGAGGAAAGAAAGTCCGAGATTATCTTTAATATACTTTCCCTTCTCAAAAACTTCTCTGTCGCAGAACAGAAAATCTGCATTGGCGTTCTCTACCGTGTCGCACAGATCCTCCGCCGACCAATCCGCGTCAAGCGGAGCCATAACGGCACCGACAATGCTCAGAGCAAAGTACATACGGACAAAGGAATACGAAAGTCTGCCGATAACGGCGCAGTGCTTTCCCGCAAAGCCTCTTGTTGAAAGCTCTGCCGTCAGCGCACGGATATCCTCGCCGAGCTCCTTAAAGGAGTGGTGCAAAATCTCCTTGTCTCTGGGGTCTTTTCTGTAAGAGTACGCAATTCTGTCAGAGAATTTCTCGCAAGAGCACTCAACAAGCTCTCTGAAATCCTTGTAAATTATTTTTTCACGCAAAGCAGTATTCTTTTTCATAGGTAGTTCTCCTTAAAATTATATACGCTTTCAAAATAATAATGATGATTTTAAAAGCGAGACTGTTTTTATACTTCCTGAAAATTACATTTTTATAAGTCGGCTTATAAAACAGTATTTACAAGTTGCAATATTATTCCGCAAAGCTTAGGCTCCATCGCACCCAAAATCTGTCGCCGCACATTTTCACTCGCCCGAGGTTAACTCTGTGCTCCTTATCAAGCATAAAATTTTTCAAGCCGATAAATAGCTCAAATTCCGACTGACGGCGGAAAAAACCGTGCAAAAACAAAGACGGAAATATTATTAACAAAATATAAATTTTCTGTTAACAATACGCTTTAAACATCTGTTTTTGCTGATGACAACGAGACCTATTCTATCACATACAGACTGTTATGTCAACAGTTTTCTTTGCTCGTCGGAAAAATTGTTGCATTTTCAACTAATTGTCAAATATTTATTTGATTTTTTTGTTAAATATCACAATATTTTAGCAATTTTTTAATTTTGTAAAGTTTATGAACATCACTCTGTGGTTTATACATTGATAAAACTTTTTTATAAGCAAATTAACTTTCACTGACCAAGCTCGGAACCGGCGATTGAAATAATTTTTTTCCGTTTTGCGGTGAAATTATAAAAAGCGCAAATAACTGAAATTTATCCTGTTTTTTTATTCAATGTATCTACAAATTACCAGCCGACACAACTTGACATAATTCTTAATTTGTGATACAATTATTTTGTTATTGCCAGTAATTTTCATCATTTAAAATATTATAATCAAATTCGGATTATCGGAGGAAAAATGTTATACAAAAAAGAAAATCAACCGATTTACGGTTATCTTATTATTGCGCTTATGATGGCTCTTGTCGGAATATGCCTTATCTCTTTCACACAGAGTATCAAAGTGCTTACTATAGTTTTGGGAGCTCTGCTCACCGTCTACGGAATTATAATAGGTATTCTCGGCATAGCAATGAAGAGCAGAAACTTTGCTTTTGTTCTGAAAATCGTCATCGCCGTATCAGCGCTTATTTGCGGTATAATAACAATGATCTTCAATGAAAAGAGCGCTTCAATTATCACATCCGTATTTTTGCTCTTGCTCATAATAGACGGCTCATTCAAGCTCGGCACATCAATTAACGCAAAGAGATACGACGTTAAAAGCTGGTGGTTTATGCTTATCTTTGCACTGCCGGTTATCATATCAAGTTATATACTGCTCGACCTTGTTGAGCTTAAGATTGAAACTCAGTCTCTTCTTATCGGAATTATTATTATTATTGATGCGATTGCAAACGCATTCTCCGCTTTCTATATAAGACAGTGTGAGAAGAAGATGCAGGCAAAAATCTTCTACGACATGCACAAAGAGGGACAGTAATACATATTGCTCATTACAAAGCTCGGCACCGTGTCGCATAAAACACACGGTGAAACTGAATTTTGGCACAACCAAAACAAATCGGCGAGGCAGAATTTTTTCTGCCTCGCCCTTAATTTATCTGGATTTTTTGATTACTTCGGCGCCTTTAGTTTGGTGCGTTTTTGTTCTGATATTATCTCGGCGCATGGATTTCAAGCTTATTGTGGTTTAAAACTATTGCGGTGCCGTGTCAAATTTCGCTGTTCTGCGGTGCGTTATTGCTTTTTTTTCGTGCAGTTGAGCTTTTGGGTTTTCCCCGTTCTTTTACATTTAAAATACCGAGTGAGCGCTTTTTGGGTTTGAGCCCTTTAAAAAGCGCTTTTTGCTTGGATTTTCAAAGCCCGCCAAGACATCGGGAGAAAAAGACGGTGTATTTGTAAAAATTTTAAGCGAGGTATTTATTTTTCCGTAAGTTTGTGGTATAATTACTTATATTTATATACTTTAAAATATTTGAAAGGCTGTTTTGATGAAACAAAAATATATAAAATGCGGGGCAAAAGACCCGGCAAGACTGAATAAAGTCGGCGGTCAGGCTGTGCTCGAGGGAGTTATGATGAAGGCGGGTAACCGCGTGACGACATCGGTGCGCACAGAGTCGGGGGATATCGTCGTAAAAGACTCGTCCTTTGTGTCCGTCAGAAAAAAACACAAAATACTCAATATCCCGATTTTGCGAGGTGTTATAAACTTTGTGGAGATGATGGTACTCTCTGTCAAGACGCTGAACGCCTCAGCCGAGGCACTCGGTATTGAAGAAGAGGACAGCAAGACGCAAAAGTGGCTCAAAAAACACCTCGGCATCGGACTTACAGACTTAATAATGCTTATCGGCACGGTGCTCGGAATTATGCTCTCACTGCTGCTCTTCATGTACCTGCCGAACCTCTTGTCGGCACTGTCTGACAAATATATTTTCGGCGGCAAGCTCGGCGCTTGGGGCGCTGTGCTTGAGGGTTTTATAAAGATACTGATTTTCATTCTTTATCTCTACCTTGTCTCGCTTATTCCCGACATTAAACGTACGTTTATGTATCACGGTGCGGAGCATAAGTCCATTGCCTGCTTTGAGGCGGGCGCAGAGCTCACCCCCGAATCGGCGAAAAATTATACAAGATATCATCCGCGCTGCGGAACAAGCTTTATGTTCTTTATGATACTTCTCGGTATCTTCGCGGGCTTTTTCGTAAAAATTCTGATCCCCGGGCTCGGCACACTGGCATATACGGGAATAAGACTGCTTATTCTGCCCATCGTCATGGGAATCGGTTATGAGGTGATAATGCTTGCGGGCAAAAAGGACAATATTCTGACCAGAACAATCTCACGCCCCGGTCTGTGGGTACAGAGAATAACCACAAAAGAGCCTACACCCGATATGCTTGAGGTGGCTATCACCTCGATAAAATGCGCACTGCGTGATGATTTTCCCGAATTTATGGAGTTCTACCGTCAAAGGGGCTGGGAAAAGCAGAAGGAGTCTGACACCGACGCCGAGCAGAACACAAACGGCAACGGCACGGCGAACGGATCTGAAAAAGAGTGTGAAGCAAGTGAAGGGATAGCGGAATCTGCGGCAACCGAAACGATAACGGACACTGCGGCAAGCGAGGCAAGAGCGGACGCCCGCACTTTTGATGGCGTGCAGAGCAACAACGGCGAAAACGCCGATACAGAAAACGGCGCTTTGCGCAGATCTGAAGAGAGCCGTGCGACCTCGGACGGCGCTGACCTGAACGGAGAAACCCCGAAAACAGGCAATTCCGCAAACGGAGAAAATAGAGACGGCATGCAAGACGGCACGGCAGAGAGCAAGGGCGGTGCCGTATGACACTTGCCGAGCTGACGGAAAAACTGCGGAGTGCGGGAGTTGACAATCCCGAACACGACGCAAGAGTGCTGATGCGGGAGTTCGGCGGCAAGAAATTTGACACGCCGCTCATACCGAGAAATGCGGAGTCCGACGCCCCCGAGCTTCTGGCGGCGGCAGAGCGGCGGATGCGGCGCGAGCCATTGCAGTACATTGTGGGCAAGGTCGGCTTTTACCGTGAGGAATACGCCGTGAGCGAAAAGGTGCTTATCCCCCGCTCCGACACCGAGATACTTGTGGACACTGCGGTAAAGCTTATCCCACCCGGTGAGAACTTTATAGATCTGTGCTGCGGGAGCGGGTGCATTGCAATCTCGGTAAAGAAAAACACAAAAAACACCTTGGCAACGGCGGTCGACATCTCTGACGGGGCGCTGTGGGTTGCGAGAGAAAACGCAATCAAAAACGGAGAGGACGATATAACCTTTATAAAGGCGGACGTCTTGAGCGAGGCGGTCGACGGCGAGTATTTTGCGGTGCTCTCAAACCCGCCGTATGTAAGAGAGCGAGACTATGAGGCGGCGCAAAAAGAAATTTTTTACGAGCCGAAGCTTGCGTTTGTCGCAGGTGAGGACGGGCTGATTTTTTACAGACGGATAGTCGATTTGTATAAAAACAAACTCAAGGAGGGCGGCTTTTTCGCATTTGAGATAGGATTTGACCAGGCAGAGGACCTTATGAAAATTGCCGCCGAACACGGTTTTTCGGCAAGTATTATCAAGGATTATTCACAGCGGGACCGTGTTGCGGTTTTAAGGAAAATATAATCCTTCTTATTTTAAAAACGGTTGGCAAAAATCCGAATTTTCGGCGAGGCGGGAGTACAACACATCAAGACGCCGAGAAAACTCAGGATAGGCGACAGGAGCGGTTCTCAAGACTGCGCCATAGCGGTGCTTTGAACCCTTGCCGCACGGCGACTGTAGCAGGAAAACACTCCGCTGCATAGAATGTGGCGAGGTGATGATTATGAAAAAAACCGTTGCGCTTATTTTCGGCGGCGTGGGAGTGGAAAGGTATGTTTCGATGGCGTCGGCATACAATCTGCTGGGGCTTATCGACAAGGATAAATACAACATACTCCCGGTCGGAATCGGCGAGCGAGGAGATTTTTACATATACAAAGGAAGTCCTGACCTGATAAAGGACGGAAGGTGGGAGAAGGATGTAGCACATCTCTTTCCGACAAGTCCGATGCGGGACGGCGGCGTTGGCGGCTTTCTCGGACAGGGGCGGGAGATTATCGGCGTTGACATAGCCGTCCCCTGCATGCACGGCGAGTTCGGCGAGGACGGACGGGTGGCAGGACTGCTCGAATGCCTCGGAATAAAGAGTGTTGCGGAGGACTGGGCAGTTTCGGTGATATGTGCCGACAAGGCATATACGAAGCTTATCGCAAAGAGTATCGGCATTAAAACCGCCGACTGGGTATACGCAAACGGCTTGGACACCGCCTCTGCCCTCTCGCTTTCACAAGAGCGGATAGGATATCCCATGTTCATAAAGCCCGCAAGGCTTGGAAGCTCCTTTGGGGCGCACCCCGTGCTAAATAAAGAAGACTTTGAAAAATATTATGAAGAGGCATGCCGTATCGGCATGGGAAGAGTTTTAATAGAAAAACTTATTGATGTTGACTGCGAAACAGAGTGTGCATATCTCGGCGTGGGGGATGGATATTTTAATCCCGGCGGAGTGATAAAGGCAGAGGACGGTTTTTACGACTATGACAAAAAATACAAAAAAGATATTGCAAGGATAAACTCGGCAAAGACTCCGACAACCGAGCTGTGCGGGAAATACGCGCGTATGCTTGTCAAAGAAATCGGAATAAAGAAGCTGTGCCGTGTCGACTTTTTGACAGACAAGAGCGGAGATGTTTACTTTAACGAGATAAACACCTTCCCCGGAATGACAGACAGCAGCCTGTATCCGAAGCTTACCGAGTCTATGGGACTTTCTGACAGCTTTATAAATCTTTTGCTTTCAGGTGCTTAAGTGATAGGAATTTT
>CALWTU010000098.1 GCA_944384515.1 uncultured Clostridia bacterium | reverse complement strand
ACCATTAAAACAAAAAATAATCTATACTATTGGAGAATGTTGAAATTATAATATTGAAAATATATTAATTTTAATATATAATGAATACAGAAAGAGAATAAAGTTCGTAACTTGTATGTGATTCGCTGGCAGGCCAATCTAAAACGCACTTGTGCGTCGCCAGTAACATTTATGGTTTTACCCGAAAATGAAATACCCCCCGTTTGACGGGGGAATTTTTATCACTTGCAAAAATGCTCAACATATCTGTCAATACTCTCGGAAATGATTTTTACAGCTTCATTTCTGTCGCTGACCTCATTGACAGCTGTCTCTTTGTTCTCCAGATTTTTATATACAGTGAAAAAGTGCTTCATCTCAATAAAGACATGCGGCGGCAGCTGGTCTATATTTGAATATTGGTTGTAGTTAGGATCTTTGAACGGAATAGCGATTATCTTTTCATCTCTTTTTCCGTTATCTATCATGGAGATTACGCCGATAGGGTATGCTCGCACAAGGCACAAAGGCTCCAGCGGCTCAGAGCAGAGCAGCAGTACATCAAGCGGGTCGTTGTCATCTCCGTAGGTTCTCGGTATAAATCCGTAATTTGCCGGATAGTGAGTTGAGGTGTAAAGTATCCTGTCAAGCATAATAAGCCCGGTTTCCTTGTCAAGCTCATATTTCTTTTTACTACCCTTTGAGATTTCTACAACGCAGATAAAATCCTCAGGCGTTATTCTTTTCGGTGAAATATCGTGCCATATATTACTCATATTTTTACCTTGCTTTCTATTAGTTTATATGCACCGGGTGAACCGGTGATATTTTCTTTACATTGCTGTTTTCCTTGACGATGACGGCAACATAAGTATTCGCAGTCTACCTGTACAACATCATTACTTGCAGCGATTTTTGTTTTATCATTTTTATAATAAGCTTATTGTGCAAACAATCTGTTTAATTTGGCTTTTTGCGCTTCGCTTAAGTCTAAATCGTCGGCTAACTTACCAAGGTTTTCTACCCCTATAACCGTGATTGCTTCGGAATCAAACAGGCTTTTTATTTCCAACATTTTGTCAAGACAAAAATCTTCTTTACTCGATACGCGCCTATCAAAATCTCTATTTGAAAAGGAAATATCTTTTCCGTCTTTCATTACAACAGTGATTTCATATTTCCAATAGTCCGCTGCTCTATATTGGGAAACATATTGCGCCTTGATAATTAAGTGATCAAAATCATCTGTGGTGTATGTCTCGCTCGTGAGATTCATGAAGTTAATCTTTTCTATGCGATCATCCCGGTACATCGCATCCCGACCAAATAAACTGAACGGAATTAAACAAGCAAACAGAAGCAATCCCACACACCACAAAGACGTTATTATACGAGTAAATTTCTTTTGTGAAGGAGTTTTTCTTATATATTTATTTTGACAAAAAAACGGCACACAATCTTTTCTGTAAGGATATTCCCCATATTGGTATTTCTTGCTTCCGAAAATAGGCTTCTTTGATTCCCACCCCGTTATAACAATAACCCAAACGCTGATTACAAGATATAGCATAAACGGAAGGGCGAGTAAATGACTTGCATTACTTTCATATGCAACGGTGTCGGGTTTGTTGAATGCAATCACACTTCGAACATCATCGAAACCATACTTCAGCAGATGAACCGCCAAAAAAGAGAAAACAAGAAGCAAAATATATATACTTTTATCAAGGAAAGTAAGTGGGGGACAAAGTTGTTTTTTATTCTTTTTCCGTTTTGATTTTGAACTCACAGTATTCTCCTCTCTCAAATAGAAAAGACTTTAAAGACCAAAACAGCAATAAAATGCCTGAGAAATTTCTCGATATCTCTGTTGTTTTTACTATGGAGCTGTCTTCATGCCTTACCATGCAGACCTAAACATGATACCATTCTTGATAACCGATTTCGCCGTCGTTTAAGAAGTATAAAATCGGCAGTGACGACACCCGAAATTGGGAGACTGCACTGCCGGTGGCAGGGGTAGCTGGATTTGAACCAGCGGATAGAGGAGTCAAAGTCCTGTGCCTTACCGCTTGGCTATACCCCTAAATAAGACCTATAAATTATAGCATATAAAGTTTGATATGTCAATAGGGAAAAACCAATAAAATACAGACTGAAATATATAAAATTCGCTGTTTTCAAATAAAATTCTCATATTCTATATCAAAAGAAAAAACCACCGAAAAATCGGTGGTTTGGTGGGGGAAGCTGGATTCGGACCAGCGAAGTCAGTGACAACAGATTTACAGTCTGCCCCCTTTGGCCGCTCGGGAATTCCCCCTGGAGCTGGTGATCGGAGTCGAACCAACAACCTGCTGATTACAAATCAGCTGCTCTGCCATTGAGCCACACCAGCGTACCCGGAACGATATACATTATAGCAAAAAAAATCATGCTTGTCAATACTTTTTGATAATTTTTTTAAAAATATTTTCTTGCATTTTTGCATTTTTTGAGACAATTTAAAGTCTGTAATTGTTTTTCAAGAAAAGTAAATTTTTAATATTTAAAGTTAAAAACAGTCTTTACATTTTGACGGAAATTTTATATAATTACTCAGTGAGATTATATCTGTGAGGATTTTTATGAAAATAGAAAAGCTTGTACCGGCATATAAAAATTATACATGGGGTGGAGACAGACTGAAAACAAAATACAATAAGCATACCGACACAACTCCGCTTGCGGAGTCGTGGGAGCTCTCCTTTTATCCCGATTCTCCGTCTTATGCAGAATCAACGGGGCTGCCGATAAGTGAAGCTGCAACGCAGGCGGATATCGGTGCCAATGCGACACAGTTTCCGTATTTTCCGATGCTCATAAAATTTATTGACGCAAAGGACAATCTTTCGGTGCAGGTGCACCCGTCTGACGAATATGCTATGAGGTATGAAAACTCATACGGCAAAACGGAGATGTGGTATATTGTCGAGGCTGACGGGGGCGCCGGAATATATCTCGGATTTAAAGAGGCTGTGAGCAAAGAGGATTTTGAAGAGAGCACAAAAACAAACAGGATAACCGAGCTTCTCAATTTTTATCCGGTTGAGGCAGGGGACTGCTTTTTTATTCCGTCGGGGACTTTGCATGCAATCTGCAAGGGATGTTTGATATGCGAGATACAGCAAAACAGCAACCTTACATACAGGGTATACGATTATGACCGACGGGACAAGAGCGGCAATCCGAGAGAGCTGCATATTGATAAAGCGCTTCAGGTTACCAATCTCGGCAAAACGCAGACGGCAAAGCTTAAATTGCCCCTTCTTGCGCTTAGCAAATATTTTACCGTAAATTTGCATCGTATAAACGGGAAGGAAAAGTTTTTTGCCGACAAGGGCAGTTTTATATCAGTCAGCTGTGTGAGCGGCGAGGGTGTGATAGACGGACTAAAAATAAAGACAGGAGATACATTTTTTGTGCCGGCGTCATACGGAGAGTTTATGATAGAGGGCTCTCTTACCGTTGTTACGGCTGAGGTGCGCAAATACAGCGTAAAGTTCGGCGGCGGGCAGATTTCTCTTGTTGATGATAGGGGCAAGGTAATAGGCAGCGCACCCGGCATAGATATGAGTGAGGGGCGGATAGCGGAATTTCTTGCTTCGTTTAATCTCACAGTCGATGATGTTGACAAAATAGAAAACGACAGATCTGATATTTAGACACAGACAAACAAATCAAAAAAGCTCTCACCGCACAAATTGATAAGTCTGCGGCGAGAGCTTTATAATATTTAAAGCAGATTTATGGCTTGATTTCGTCCATCTTCTTTTTGATATAGCTTGCAAAGAAGATCCAATCTTCACGGCTCAAATAATGTTTTCCGTGCCTCAGGTGATATGCCGCATCTCCGGCATCAAGCGTGCATTTTGCCTTGGGATAATTTTCTTTGTCGTATATCAGTCCGTCAAGTCCGAAAAATTTATATGCGTCGTTAGTTAATGCGCATGTGAGAAATTCGCTCTCTGGGTCAGCCCAGCTGTCGTCCTCCGCACTTGAAATAATCAGGTGCCTCGGCGGAATTAGAGCTGTAAGAAAATGCTGGTCAAACGGCATTTTGTCCTCTGCGGCAGCATACTTTTTATATTTCGGCGCAAACCAGAAAGGGAAAGAGTTTGTGATAGCTGCTACATTTTCGCCTATCTTATTTCTTGTAATGGCGGCTCCGGATGTGCCGGAGTCGTTTGATATGGCGTATTTAAATCTCTCGTCAAATGCCGCTGCGAGCAGAGCGGTTTTTCCGAGTCTTGAGTGGCCGACAACCGCCACATTGTCATGATCTATGCAGTCGAGTGTCTGCACAAAATCCATAACTCTCATAGCCGCCCAAGCCCATAATGCAATTTTTCCGGGGCTTGAAGATGATCTTCTGTTTTTTACGAGGACGGGTGCTATACCGTTTTTAAAATTGTTATCGTCGCTTGCCGCATCCTTGTAGCAGAATGAAAATACCGCAAATCCCATATCAGCAAGCTCTTCGGACGGCAGGTATCTGTCGGGTACATCAGGTCTGAAATTAATCAGCACAAATGCGGGACATTTGCCGTCGGTTTTCGGTATAACGGCAAAAAATCTGAGTGATGCCTCTTTTCCGTCTTCAAGTTCCGCTGAGAGTTCGTATTCGGTCAGCGGTGCCTTGCCCGCACAGAAATTCGGGTCTTCTTTTAAAAGTTTTGCTTTGAGATGCTTTGGGCGAGGGGGAATAAATCCGTATTCTTCGCTCTGTAAAATTTCTTTAAGTTCCTCTCTGCGGGGGATAAAGTCCTCTTTCGTCAAAACAGGCTTTCCGTTTTTGAATTTGAGCAGAGAAGGGATCTTTCTGTCTTTGACAGCGTGCTCTACAATATCCATAAATTCCTCCAAAACACAAATATAACTTTGAAATTAAAAGAACCGATTTTATTATAATAAATTATTTTGAAAATGTCAATAAAGAATATTTTTTGACAAAACCGAAAGTTAATGATATAATTAACTGAGTAACGGCTGTTTGCCCTAAAACTAACGAAAAAATTTGGAGGGAATATGGATTTTTTTCTGCCTCGTGATGTGTGTCTGGTGATAGAAAGATTTTATAATTCGGGATACAAATGCCATATAGTCGGAGGCAGTGTCAGAGATATTTTGATGGGCAAGAAGCCGGATGACTACGATATGACAACCGACGCCGACCCCAAGACCGTAAAAGCGCTTTTTTGCGACTGTAAAACAGTTGATACTGGAATTAAGCACGGTACCGTGACGGTGATTTATGGCACAAGACCGATAGAGATAACTACTTATCGGACAGAGAGCGGATATAGAGATAACCGCCATCCCGACAGGGTGATTTTCACAAAGTCGCTTGAGAGCGACCTCGCACGGCGCGACTTTACTGTCAATGCCATGGCGTATAATCATTTTGACGGTCTTGTCGATATTTTCGGGGGCAGGGAGGATTTAAAAAAGGGGTGCATCAGGTCTGTAGGTGACGGGCGTGTGAGATTTTCCGAGGACGGACTGAGAATTCTGCGCGCAATCCGTTTTTCTTCCGTGCTCAATTTTGAAATTGAAAAAAATACCGAGCAGGCAATCTTTTCTCTGAAAAATTTGCTCTTTAATATATCCGCCGAGCGGGTGATGTCTGAATGGACAAAGATAGTAAAAGGCATAGGGGCGTGTCGAGTTATTACACGGTACAGTGAAGTTTTGTCACCTCTTCTCGGACTTGAGAATATCACTTTGCCCAAAGAGGAGGATTTTTTATCTCTTCCGCCGCATCTGCGGGGACTTGCGGTGTTTTTTATGAATTCCACAGAACCGAGGGAGGCTTTTGCAAATGCCATGCGCAAACTGCGTTCGGATAAAAAGCGCCTTGTTTTCGGCTGCGGAGTTTTAGACGCCGTAAAGTTGAAAACGGATACACGGGAGGATGTACTGAACCTGCTTATAGATTTCGGAGAAGATATTGCGCTTTGTGCGCTTAAACTGAAGGCACTCACCGATAGTGACGCCTTGTCGCATATAAACTTAGTTGATGATATTCTGAAGCGCTCTGTTTGCCATAAAATATCCATGCTTTCCGTAAGCGGCACGGATTTGAAAAAAATCGGAATTTCAGAGCGCAGTATAGGTTGGGCTCTTGATAAACTTGTGCGCTGCGTCTGTATTGAAGGGCTTGAAAACAGCAAAGAGAGTCTTATCTCCAAAGCAAAGGAGCTTAAGTTCTCAGAGAATAAGAACGGATAAAAACGTCAGGTCACAATTTTAAATAATTCATATACTGTCAAGGGGTGTTTTTATGCTTTTTGACAGTTTTTTTGTTCTCGGAGAGAGGTACGGTTTTTTCGACAAGAGAAATAAATTTGAAAATAAATCTGCCGACCGTTTTGATTTTTCGTTTATATTTTCTACGGCGTCCTGTGCTGATATTGAGGCAGAGGCAGTGCCTACGCTTTTTAATAATGATATAGGAGGCGCATACGCAGGCTTTCTATACCTTGAAAAGTGCTTGGGTATGCCGCTTGAAGAGGCGGATATAATATTTGCAAAAAATAAATTCGAAGTGACGAGAATGTTTGATTTTTTTGCCGTAAAAAGACAGGGGTGCGGAGTCTCTGAAGAAATAAAAGCAAATACTCTTGAGGTGTCGGGCGCAGATGTTCAGTATTATTTGTTTGACGGATTTTCAGACACGGCATATATTCAAACCTCATCGGTAAAAGATTTTGACAATCGCTTGTTTGCGTACCTTTCGCTTTGCCTTTTCAGAAATATTGCACTTTTTGACACAAAAGAGATAGTTACATATTCTCCTTTTTTGAATACTCACAGGACAAAACTCAGTATTGCGGGCACGCTTTTGGAATTGCTCGGAGAAAAAATGTTTTCAAAAGAGGGACTTATAAAGATAGATAACCACCCAATTCTCTATTACTTTGATAAAGGCACGCTCTATTACTCCATTTAAAGCAGAGTGAAATCCGTATCGGGCAAAAAACTTGTGCAAAATCAGGTGCAAAGCTTAATATAAATCAGGTGCAAAGCTTAATATAATAGTGTTGACTAAGTATGCTTATCTGTGTTAAAATATAATAAGTATTCAGTAAGTGAGGGGATATTATGGCTTTTGACGCTTGTATGATGAGGGCGGTCTTGACAGAGTTTGGGACCGATTTTAACGAGGCAAAAATAGAGAAGGTGTTGCAGCCTCGCAATGATGAAATAGATATGGTGATACACCGCAATCACAAATCAAAAAGACTTGTGTTCAATGTAGGGCCGAACGCTCCCCGACTTCAACTTTCCGATACGGTAAAGGAAAATCCGCTGAAGGCGCCGATGCTGTGCATGTTTCTGCGCAAGCATTTTACAGGCGGCAGAATAATTTCGGCACAGCAGCCTGCATTTGACAGAATAGCGGTTTTTACAGTCTCGGTGTACGACGATATGGGATATCTGAGCGAGAAAAAAATTGTCTGTGAAATTATGGGAAAATATGCGAATTTCATTGTGCTTGATGAGAATGATAAAATAATCACAGCAATGAAAATAATTGATTTTTCCGCAAGCTCAATCAGACAGGTGCTTCCCGGGCTTAAATATGAGCTCCCCAAAATGGCGGACAAACTCTCGCCACTTGTGATAGATAGCGAGGCTTTTGATAAAAAGTATTCCGAGTTTTCCGAGGAGAAAACTCTTGAAAAGTTTATTACAACAAATTACAGCGGCATTGCAACGCAGATTGCACACGAGATCGTTTACCGCGCGACGGGAAATATAGATGTGCCGCTTTATATGGCTGACAAAGAGAGATTCTATCAGGCGTTTTCCGAATGGCAGAGGTTGCTTATTGAAGAGAGGTACACGCCGACTGTGGTGTATGATAAAGAGGGCAAGCCGATTGATTATTCTTATATGGATATAACATATCTCGCAGGACTTGAAAAGAAGAGCTTTGACACTCTTGCGGATATGTTTGACGAGTATTTCAGTGAAAAGGACAGAATACTGCGCATACATCAGAGAGCGCATGATCTGATAACCATTCTGAATAATTCGATTGCAAGGATAAACCGAAAACTTGAGATACAGAGAGCGGCTTTGAAAGACAGTGAGATGGGGGAGAGTTATAAAAAATACGGAGATTTAATAACCGCAAACCTCTATCAGCTGAAAAGAGGTATGGATTCATTTGAGACTGTGGATTACTATGACCCGCTTTGTCCGAAAATTGTGATAAAACTCAATCCGCTTCTTCACCCGTCCCAAAATGCTCAGAAAATGTACAAGCAGTATAACAAGTGTAAAACCGCAAAAGAGGTGCTGACAGAGCAGATTTCCCTCTGGGAAAAGGAACTTTTGTATCTTGAGAGCGTACGGGTTTTCCTTGACAGAGCGCAGTCGGAGGAGGACCTGACCGAAATACGGGAGGAGCTCTATAAGTCGGGATACGCATCTAAGATGAAGGATTACAGACCGCAGAAAAAGTTGAAGCTCAGACCTCACAGATACCGCACAGACGGCGGGTTTGATGTTCTTGTCGGAAGGAACAATATTCAAAATGATAACCTGACATTCAAAATCGCGGATAAAAATGATATATGGTTCCACACAAAGGATATACCGGGCTCGCATGTAATACTTATAACCGATGGCAAGGAACCTGGAGATATTGATTATACACAGGCGGCGGCACTTGCCGCAAGGCATTCAAAGGCGACGGGGGATCATGTTGCGGTTGATTACACAAGAGTGAAGAATATAAAGAAGCCGCAGGGCGCAAAACCGGGCTTTGTAATATACAAAACAAATTACACAGCATATGTTGACCCGGCTGACGCTGTAAAAGAGGAGTACAATGGTTGATTTAATAGGACTGCAAAGGCATTTTTTGTCAGAGCATTTAAAAGAGGGGGATGTTGCGGTTGATTTTACAATGGGTAACGGCAACGATACTCTGTATTTATCCGAGACTGTGGGCAAGGGCGGACGGGTGTATGCGTTTGATATACAAAATGAGGCTCTGATTGCAACGGAAAAGAGACTGACGGAAGCCGGGGCGGAGCACAACTACACCCTTATATGCGACTCTCACCACAAACTGAAGGAATATGTAAAGGAGCCGATAAAGGCGGGAATATTTAATTTGGGGTATCTGCCTCGCAGCGGCAAAAAGACACTGACCACAAAGCGTGAGACAACTATGCAGGCTGTAGAAGCGGCGATAGATTTGCTCTTGCCTGACGGCGCATTGATAATAGCCGTATATCCGGGGCACGAAGAAGGGGCGCTTGAGGGTGAGATGCTCCGTGAATATTTTAAAACCACAAGCCGTTTTTATATCTGCCCGTCCGAGTTTAAAATTCTCAATTCGCCCGCCTCACCGTATTTCTTTCTTGTGGAGAAGAGCGCACGTGCTCCGATGCCCACTCCCGAAAATTTGCAAAACGGTGCGGAAAAATAGCGAAAAATGGTATAAAACAAACATTTATTCCTTAATGGAACTGATAAAAAGGTATATTTTAATTCCTGTCAGAACTGTTTTTGCTGTGCTTTGCAAAGCATTTTTCTGATAACGGAGGCATTCCGTTTTCACTGCATATTTTCGGCTTGTTTTCAGAAAATATAAACAAAAAATTAATTTTTAAAAAATTAAAAAAACTATTTACTTTTATATATTTTTGTGTTATAATGTAAGACGGCCTATAACTCGGTTTGGTGTATGGCCTTGCTCCGCTTGGTGCCATTTACCTTGCGTAGCTTGTGCATTTCACCCGCACTTTGCTGGGTATAGGAAATATATTATAAGAAAGGTGAAGACAATGATTTCAAAGGAAACAAAAACAGCCCTTATCCAGGAGTACAAGATTAACGAGAGAGATACAGGTTCTCCCGAAGTTCAGGTTGCTATTCTCACAGACAGAATTAACAGCCTTACTGAGCATATGAAGAAGAACCCCAAGGATTTCCACTCTCAGAGAGGTCTTTCCAAGATGGTTGGTCACAGAAAGCAGCTTCTTAATTATCTTGCAAAGAAGGATATTGAGAGATACAGAGCTGTTGTTAAAAAGCTTGGTCTCAGAAAGTAATTTTTACTTCCCGGGATTCATTTCAGACGGGAACGAATTTTCGTTCCCGTTTCTTATAAAATGTTTGTTATGGAGTGCGGAGGTAGCAGTTAAATATGTGCTTGACCGCTGTATGTTAAACATATATTTAAGTGCTATGTTCCTGTGCTCCGAAAAATTAAAAGGAGAAATAAAATGGTAGAGAATTTTAAAACATTTGATAACTACAGAGAGTTTACCTATGATCTGGCAGGCAGACCTCTTGTGGTTAAAACAGGCAAGATAGCAGGACTTGCAAACGGAGCCGTGCTTATTCAGTACGGTGAGACAACCGTTCTTGCTACCGCAACAGCGTCAAACGCTCCGAGGGAGGGCATAGATTTCCTTCCGCTGTCGGTTGATTATGATGAGAAGCTT
This sequence comes from uncultured Clostridia bacterium, assembly GCA_944384515.1. Classification (GTDB taxonomy): domain Bacteria; phylum Bacillota; class Clostridia; order Oscillospirales; family CAG-272; genus UBA1740. Next base: position 9,271 of record CALWTU010000098.1, on the reverse strand, counting down.
TATGCGGTAGGAAAAATCCCCGGCGGATTTTTGAAGAGAGAAGGAAAGCCGACAGAGAAGGCGATTTTGGCGGGAAGAGTTATTGACCGTCCCATCCGTCCTCTTTTCCCGAAGGATCTTCGCAACGATATCTCCCTTCTTCTCACAATAATGTCTGTTGACCCTGACTGCTCACCCGAGATTACTGCTATGATAGGTGCGTCAATAGCTCTTTCAATCTCTGATATTCCGTGGAACGGACCTATCGGCGGAGTATTTGTAGGACTTGTTGACGGCAAGATTGTTATTAACCCCACAGCAGAGGAGAGAGCTGTCAGCGATCTTGAACTTACCGTTGCGGCGTCTGAAAAGAAGGTTGTAATGATTGAGGCAGGCGCAAACGAGGTGTCTGACGATGTCATGTTTGACGCTATTATGACGGCTCACGAGGAGATTAAGAAGCTTGTTGCATTTATCAACAATATTGTTGCCGAGATCGGTAAGCCGAAGTTTGAGTATCCCTCAGGCGAGCTTGATCACGATATGTTCGATGAAATTTTCGAGTATTGTGAAACAAGAGTTATGGAGGCGCTTGACACAGACGACAAGAATGTAAGAGATGCAAGAATGCAGCCGATTATCGACGATATTGCCGCAAACTTTGAGGAGAAATATCCCGATATCAAGGTTGTGCTTCCCGAGCTTATCTATAAAATTCAGAAGAAGATAGTAAGAAGATGGCTTTTGGTGGACAAGAAGCGTGTTGACGGCCGTAGAATGGATGAGATAAGACCGCTTGCCGCTGAGGTTGGAGTTATTCCGAGAGTTCACGGATCGGGACTTTTCACAAGAGGACAGACACAGGTGCTTACAATCGCTACACTCGGCACACTTTCCGACTCACAGAAACTTGAGGGACTTGATGACGAGGAGTCAAAGAGATATATGCATCACTACAATATGCCGGGCTATTCAACCGGTGAGGCTAAGGCACTTCGCAGTCCCGGCCGCCGTGAGATAGGACACGGCGCTCTTGCAGAGCGTTCGCTTGTTCCGGTTCTTCCGTCCGAGGAGGAGTTCCCGTATGCGATAAGACTTGTGTCCGAGGTTGTAAGCTCAAACGGCTCTACATCACAGGGCTCCGTATGCGGTTCAACACTTGCACTTATGGACGCAGGCGTTCCGATCAAGGCTCCGGTTGCAGGTATTTCATGCGGACTTATCACAGCAGAGGACGGTTCATGGGATACTATGATAGATATCCAGGGACTTGAGGACTTCTACGGAGATATGGACTTCAAGGTTGCCGGAACACATAAGGGTATTACATCTATTCAGATGGACCTTAAGGTTGACGGACTTACACCTGAGATTATCAAGCAGGCGCTTGTTACCACGCACCAGGGCAGAGATGAGATTATCGACAAGATTCTCCTTGCCGCAATTCCCGCACCGAGAGCTGAGGTTTCAAAATATGCACCCAAGATGATAACCATGACAATTAACCCGGATAAGATCCGTGAGGTTATCGGCAGCGGCGGAAAGGTTATTCAGAAGATAGTGGCTGATACCGGCGCAAAGATTGATATCAACGATGACGGTACCGTATATATTGCCGCTGTTGACCGTGACAGTGCGGATAAGGCAAAGGCAATCATTGACGCCATTGTATTCGAGCCTGTTGTAGGCGAGACATATGAGGGTACTGTTACAAGAACTATTGAGATAGGTGCTTTTGTTGAGTATGCTCCGGGCAAAGAAGGTATGGTTCACATATCCAAGCTTCAGAAGGCGAGAACTGAGAAGGTTACCGATGTCGTAAATGTCGGCGATACTGTAAGAGTTAAGTTCCTCGGCACGGATGAAAAGGGCAGAGTGAACCTCTCTATGCGTGACGCAGAACCGAAAGCAGAATAATTTTTAAAAACATAAAAACAAAAAGCTTGGCGGATTATTTCGTCAAGCTATTCTCTTATCATATTAAGGTGAAAATATATAAAAAGCGGTGTTACAAAAGCAAAGGAAACTGCTTTCGGCATAAATTAAAGGGGCGAAAAACCGCCCCTTTTGTGTTAACTGTCCTATTGCTGAGTTTATCAAGCGCCTTTTTCAATATGAGCAAACTGGCTGTTATACAGTTTGGAGTAGAAGCCATTTTGCGAGAGAAGTTCTGTGTGCGTTCCTTTTTCAATGATGTTTCCGTCTTTCATTACGAGGATTACATCAGCTTCTCTGATAGTTGAAAGTCTGTGGGCTACAATAAAACTTGTGCGTCCCTGCATCATTTTTGAAAAGGCTTCTTGTATCTTAAGCTCTGTTCTGGTATCTATTGAGGATGTTGCCTCATCAAGAATCAGCATAGGCGGGAGCAGCAGCATTACCCTTGCGATAGAGAGCAGCTGTCTCTGACCTACCGAAAGATTTCCGCCGCCTTCGTTTATTACGGTATCATATCCGTTTGAGAGCCTCTTTATAAAGCCATGTGCATGTGCAGCCTTTGCGGCGGCTACAATTTCCTCCATCGTTGCGTCTTTTTTGCCGATTGCGATGTTTTCCGCAACCGTTCCGGTTTTGAGCCATGTGTCCTGCAAAACCATACCGTAGTTTTTCCTCAGATCCCGGCGCTTAATATTTCGTATATCCTTGCCGTCTACCGCTATTTTTCCGCTGTCAACATCATAAAAGCGCATAAGAAGATTAATAAGGGTTGTTTTTCCGCAGCCGGTCGGACCTACTATTGCAACTCTCTGACCGGGGGTTATGTCAAGGTTAATGTTTTTAAGCAGTTCCTTGTCCTTTGTGTATGAGAAATCTACATTTTCAAGACAAACATTTCCACGCGCTGTGCCGAGTGTTTCACTTGCGTTCTCGTCGGATGACTCAACCTCTTCCTCTATAAGCTCAAAAACTCTTGATGCGGATGCAAGTGCGTTCTGGAACTCTGTTACAACGCCGCTGATTTCGTTAAACGGCTTTGTATACTGGTTCGCATAAGCCAAAAGGCAAGAGAGCTGACCTATCGTAAACGCCTCGGCGGTGTTACCTGTCGTAATGGCAATAATCGCACCCGTAAGCGCAACTGCGGCATATACCATGCTGTTTACAAACCGTGTGGCAGGGTTAGTGAGGGAAGAGAAGAATATCGCCTTGAGCGAGCAGTCTGCGAGTCTGTTATTGACCTCGTCGAATTTTTCTGTCGCCTCTTCTGTGTGAGAAAATGCCACAACAATCTTTTGATTTCCTATCATTTCGTCGATAACAGCGGTCTGTTCACCTTTTGTCTTTGACTGAAGTTTAAACATATTGTATGTTTTTGATGCAATGAACTTTGCAATAAAGAGTGAAAGAGGTGTCAGAACAACAACAACAATCGCAATTTTCCAGTTTATTGACAAAAGCAATACAAGTGTGCCTAAGATTGTAAGTATGCCGACAAGAAGCTGTGAAAATCCTAAAAGCAAGCCCTCGGAGAACTGCTCTGTGTCGTTTATAACTCTGTTTACAATATCACCTTGTTTTTTGGTGTCAAGATATGAGAGAGGCAATTTTTCTATTCTTTCAATTGCGTCTCGGCGCACCTCTCTTGCAACGCCGTATGTTATGCGGTTGTTGATTGTACTCATCAGCCACTGGCACAGCGCTGTCAATACGATAATCACAATACCTATGAGAGTGAGCCGTTTTATGCCGTCAAAATCCACATTGCCGAAATCCACAATCAGGTCAATCATGTCTCCGATAAGAAGAGGCAGATAGAGCGTGAGCATAACGCTTATAACAGCAAAGAGAGCGGTAAAGGGAAGCAAAAATTTGTATCTTCCTATATATTTAATTACTTTTCTGAGGGTGCCGTTTTTTGTTTCTTTCATATTAAGCCTCCTCCTTTTTGAACTGTGAAGAATAAATTTCTTTGTACACATCGCAGCTTTGAAGCAGCTGTTCGTGTGTTCCGATACCGACAGCCTCGCCGTCTTCGAGTACTATTATTTTATCTGCATACATAATGCTTGAGGCTCTCTGTGAAACAATAAATACCGTTCTCTCGCCATCCATTTTTTGAATATTGGAGCGCAGATTTGCGTCCGTGACAAAGTCGAGAGCGGAAGCCGAGTCGTCGAGAATAAGTATTTCGGGGTTTTTGACCAGCGCTCTCGCTATGGTGAGTCTCTGTCTTTGACCGCCGGAAAGATTCTTTCCGCCCTGCTCAATCTTAAAGTCAAGACCGCCTTTTCCGTCAACAAGCGTTTTTGCCTCGCTGATACTCAGAGCCTTGTAAATTTCCTCGTCTGTGGCGTTTTTGTTGCCCCAGAGCATGTTTTCTCTGACTGTACCGCTGAAGAGGACTGCTTTCTGCGGAACAATTCCGATTTTTTTCCTCAGCGCTTCCTCTTCATAGAGTTTGATGTCGCATCCGTCGATTCTGACAGTGCCTTCCGTCACATCGTAAAACCTCGGTATGAGGTTTACAAGAGATGTTTTTCCCGAACCTGTACCGCCGATAATTCCGACGGTCTCTCCCTTTTTGATTTTAAAATCAATAGCCGACAGAGAGGGCGCACCCGCACCCTTGTATGTAAGGGATGCGTTTGAAAATTCAACAGAATACTCGCTCTCTGCGTTCTTGACATCTCCGAACTGCATGGACGAGTTTACTCTGAAAACATTCTGTATTCTTCCGTACGAAGCGACGGATTTTGTTATTGTGATAATAAGACTTGCAAGCTTGATAAGCTCAACAAGTATCTGTGACATGTAGTTGTAAAGAGCTATTACCTCGCCCTGTGTCAAAACACCCGAGTCAACTTTAAGCGCTCCTATGTTTATAAGCCAAAGGATTGCAAAGTTGATTATTATATATGTCAGCGGATTCATCAGTGCGGATATTTTTCCGACATACCGCTGTGATTTCGTGAGAGATTGGTTGTATCCTTTAAATTCGTCAATCTCGTCGTTCTCTTTACAGAAAGCACGGATAACTCTGACGCCCGAGAGATTTTCGCGGGTGTTTCTCAGTACCGCATCAAGCTTTGACTGAACAGTCTTGTAAAGCGGAATTGAAATAAGCATAATTCCGAATACAATTATTGACAGAACCGGGATAGCCGCCACAAAAGTCAGTGCGGAGCTGACATCTATTGTAAAAGCCATGATCATTGCACCGAAAACGACAAACGGCGAGCGGAGCAGGAGTCTCAGCGCAAGGTTGAGACCTGTTTGCACTTGGTTTGTGTCGGTGGTCATTCTTGTTATCAGAGTTGAGGTACCGAGGGTGTCTATTTCGCTGTAAGAGAGTGTTTGGATATGTGAAAAAAGTCTGTGCCTCAGTTTTGTCGAGTATCCGACAGAGGCTTTTGCCGCAAAATACTGTGCCGTTATTGAAAAAGCGAGTCCCACAGCGCCGAGTAAAACCAGGATAAGCGACATCTGTAAAACATATCCCTTATCGCTCTGTTTAATACCGTTGTCGATTATTTTGGCGATAACGAGCGGAACTATGAGTTCAAGGCACGCCTCAAACAGTTTAAACAGGGGGCCAAGTACCGATTCTTTGAAATAAGGCTTCAAATCCTTGAGGAATTTAATCATTAAATGTTTTTTCTCCTAAACTTCAGTATTTCTAAAAGGGGCATACGCTGCCCCTTTTATTGTGATATATTTAAGCCGAAAAAGAAATCTTACATACTGATTTTTACGGTGTATGAGAATTTCTCGCTGTTGCCCGGGGAGAGTGAAAGCATCTTTCTCTCGTTGAAATTCTCTTCAGTCTCTCCGTCATTCGGAGCGGAGCTCCACGGCTCAAGGCAGATGAATTTTGCCTCATTTGACGGCTGTTTCCAAATGCAGAGAATAGGGAGATTGTCACTCCAGCTCATTTCCAGATTGTACTGATTTTTGTCGGTTATCAGTTTCAGACGGTTTTCGTGTCCTGTAAAAATCATTGTGTCGTTTTTGTATATCTCATCTTCACAGAGGTTGTACCTGTTGTTCGTGAGAGGGTATGCCTCGCCGCGCGGTCTGACAAAACAGCCGTGTTGCAGGGGGTTCCAGGTAAGAGAGTCGCATCCTTCAAACACAACGCTGTAATCCTCAATGTCCGCCACGTTTTCGGTCGGAAGGTTAAATCCGGGGTGCCAGCCGAACATATACGGCATTGCCTCTTTTGAGAGATTTGTTATATCGGTGCAAAACTCAAGTTTATCGGCGGTGAGTTTGTACTCGACATTAACTCTGAAATCAAACGGATAGATTTCACGCGTCTTTTCGTTGCTCACAAAGGACAGGAGAATTCTGTCGGAAGATATTTCTTTTACGGAAAACTCCGCCTCTCCGATAAAGCCGTGACCTTTCATTTTGTATTCCGTGCCGCAGTATGTGTACTTTCCGTCTTTGAGCCTTCCGCAAACGGGGAAGAGCAGAGGCGCGTGCTTGTTCCAGAAATCCTTGTTGTTCTGCCACAGATACTCGTATCCCGCCTCGGACTTCAGGGAGACAAGCTCCGCACCGCATGTGGATATTTTTGCGGTGTAAAAGTTGTTTTTAATCTCGTAAAGCATTTTTCACCTCAAAATCAGTGTTTTTTGGTCTCGATCTCATGAAGGATCTTTGAAACGAAATCGTCAAGGCTGAACTTGCCGCCTTCTCCTTCGGCTCTCGCTCTTGCCGTAACGGTTCTGCTGTTCATTTCCTCTTCGCCTACAACGAGCATATACGGAACCTTTGACAGCTGTGCCTCGCGGATTCTGTATCCGAGCTTTTCGTTTCTGTCGTCAAGCTCGGCTCTTACACCGACAGACTTAAGCTTGTCGACGATCTCTTTTCCGTAATCTGCAAAATCAGCGATAACTGGTATTACGGTAACCTGTGTGGGAGCAAGCCATACGGGCAGTGCGCCTGCGTATTTCTCAATGAGAAGCGCAAGTGTTCTCTCATAGCATCCGAGAGATGTTCTGTGGATGATGTAGGGAGTTTTCATTGTGTTGTCGCGGTCTGTGTACTCCATACCGAACTTCTTTGCCAAAAGCATATCTATTTGAATTGTGATAAGCGTGTCCTCTTTGCCGAAAACATTTTTGATCTGTATATCGAGTTTCGGACCGTAGAAAGCCGCTTCGTCTATACCGATTTTATAGTCAATTCCGTTTTCGTCAAGCAGCTGTTTCATAACGCTCTGAGCGTGCTCCCACTGCTCGGGCGTTCCCTCGTACTTGTCTGTGCGGGCGGGATCCCACTGTGAAAATCTGTATGAGCAGTCCTCTTCGAGTCCGACGGTTTTGAGCATGTAGCGGGCGAGGTCAAGACAGCCCTTGAACTCTTCTCTGAGCTGTTCGGGAGTAATTATAAGGTGACCTTCCGAAATTGTGAACTGGCGCACTCTGATAAGACCGTGCATCTCACCGGAGTCCTCGTTGCGGAAAAGGGTGGATGTCTCGCCGAGTCTCATAGGAAGCTCTCTGTATGAGCGCTTTTTGTTAAGGAATACCTGGTACTGGAAAGGGCATGTCATAGGACGCAGGGCAAAGCATTCCTTTGTCTCGTCGTTCGGGTCTCCGAGCACAAACATGCCGTCAAGATAGTGATCCCAGTGACCTGAAATCTTGTAGAGATCAGACTTTGCCATAAGGGGAGTTTTTGTCAGCAGGTAACCTCTCTTCTGCTCCTCGTCCTCGACAAATCTCTGAAGCAGCTGGATTACTCTTGCGCCTTTTGGCATCATAATGGGCAAGCCCTGTCCGATAGTGTCAACGGTTGTGAAATACTCAAGCTCGCGGCCGAGTTTGTTGTGGTCTCTCTTGAGCGCCTCCTCCTGCGCCGTAACATAGCTGTTGAGCTGCTCTTTTGAGGGGAATGCAATTCCGTATACTCTCTTGAGCATTTTGTTTTTCTGGTCTCCCTTGTAGTAAGCGCCTGTGGACTGAGTGAGCTTGAAAGCCTTAACCATTCCTGTAGAATGAAGATGCGGACCGTGGCAAAGGTCGATGTATTCGCCCATCTTGTAAAATCTGAGTTCTGCATCATCTCCCAGTTCCATTATCCTCTCAACCTTGTAAGGCTCGCCGAGCTCTGTCATGAGTTTTATTGCCTCATCTTTGCTGAGCACAAATTTTTCGATAAGCAGATTTTCTTTGACGATTTTTTTCATCTCCGCCTCAATGTCTTTGAGCACCTGGGGAGTAAAGCTTACATCCGAGTCAAAATCCTGGAAAAATCCGTTTTCGGTTGCGGGACCGATCGTCTGTTTTGTTTCGGGGAAGAGTCTTTTTACAGCCTGTGCCATGATGTGTGCCGCAGTGTGTCTGAAAACCTGTTTTCCCTCGTCGTCATTAAATGTATAAAGAGTAACTTCGCTGTCGCCTGAAACTTTTGTTGAGAGCTCCGTCATTTCTCCGTTGAGTTTTGCCGTAATGATGTCACGAGACATTATTCCGAGAGCGGAGGCTGCGTCATAAATCGAGACCTCTGAGGAAAACTCATAAACCTCACCTGTTGAAAAATGCAGTTTTGCCATAATTTTTATCTCCTGAAATTTTATTAATCAATAAAAAAAGCCCCAATCCCAAAAACCTGAAAAGGTATTCGGGGTGAGGACAAAAAATCCCGCACGGTTCCACCCGAGCGATTAACTCATTCATTTATTAAATTATCACGGTTTTTCGTGCGCGGGTGGTACCTTAAGCATGCCGTCTCCGCCTTTCACCAAACGGCGGCTCTCTTTGCACAGCAGTATCTTAAAACATATCCCACTGTTAATAAGTGTATCACAATCATTAAAACTTGTCAATACTTTTACATAAAAATTATAAAAATTATTGACATTAATGTACATAAAAATTATTGACATTAATAAGTGTATTTGATATAATTGAGTAGAGATAAAATACATAAAGGTGTGTAAAGTATGAGTAATTATGTACCGAGCGACGGAAGATACAGCAGTATGGAATACAGAAAGTGCGGCGAGAGCGGACTTAAGCTGCCTGTCGTTTCACTCGGAATGTGGCATAATTTCGGAGCCGGCGCTGATTTTCAAAATGTAAAAAACATGTGCTTTACAGCATTTGACTGCGGAATAACACATTTTGATTTGGCTAACAATTACGGATTTCCCGCTATCGGTTCAGCGGAGGAAAATATGGGAAAAGTGCTCTCGGAACACTTTAAATCACATAGAAACGAGCTTGTCATAAGTACAAAAGCCGGTTACCGTATGTGGGATGGACCTTACGGAGACTTCGGCAGCAGAAAATATCTTCTCTCAAGCCTTGATGACAGTCTCAGGCGTCTGAAACTTGAT
>CALWTU010000097.1 GCA_944384515.1 uncultured Clostridia bacterium | reverse complement strand
CTCTTTTCGTCATACTCTTTTTTGCCTCATTTTGAGGCTTTTTTCTTTTGGTTTACCGAAACGTGCAAAATTGCATAGCAAAAGGCTGAGCTATTCGCTTAATTTTAAGCTTTTGACTCAGCCCCTTTTTGTTGACATTTTCAGTTTATCGTGTTAAAATATTATCAGTTTTAAATATATTTCTAAGGAGAAGAGTATGAAAAAACCAAACATTGTTTTAATCTGCGTAGATCAGATGCGCGGCGACTGCATGAGCAATGCAGGACATAAGGTTGTTGAGACGCCTTATCTTGATACAATGGCAAGGTCGGGAGTTTCTTTTGACCATGCGTATTCGTCTGTACCGTCTTGTATTGCGGCAAGGTGCGCAATGTTTACAGGTCTTAGTCAGAATACTCACAGGAGAAAAGAATACAGAGACGGGGTTCCGTTTCATTATGAGCATACTCTGGCAGGTGAACTCTCAAATGCGGGATACCATACGCAGTGCGTCGGAAAAATGCATGTCTATCCTACAAGAAATCTTATGGGATTTCATAATGTCGTTTTGCATGACGGATTTCTGCGTGCGGGAAGAGATACATCTTTGCCTTATAAGAAAAATCAGAATATCACAGACGATTATTTTCACTGGTTCAAGCAGAAAAAAGGCGTAGACGCAGATATCATTGACACAGGTCTTGAGTCTAACTCCTGGATAGGCCGTACTTGGATGTATGAAGAAGAGTATCATCCGACAAACTGGGTAGTTACCGAGAGTATAGAATTTTTGCGCAGAAGGGATCCGGAAAAACCGTTTTTCCTGATGTCGTCTTTTGTAAGACCTCACTCTCCGCTTGATCCGCCGCAGTTCTACTATGATATGTATAAGGAAAAGGAGATAGACACTCCACTCAGGAGCGATTGGCAGGATGAGGACAATTTTTCTGTTGATTATAATGCCTCATACGGAACTCTTACAGAGGTGGAGCAGCAAAGACAGCGCCGCGCATACTACGCATGCATTACTCATATAGACCATCAGATAGGACGGCTTATGCAGGCTGTCATGGAGCACGGAGAGTATAAGAATACCGTATTCATATTTCTTTCAGATCATGGTGATCTGCTGGGCGACCACAACCTCTTCAGAAAAGCTCTTCCGTACGAGGGAAGTACAAGAATTCCTCTGATTATTTTTGACCCAGGAGACAACCTGAAACTTCCGAAGGGACAGAAATGTCATGAGTTAGCGGAAATAAGAGATGTTATGCCCACTATCCTTGATATTTGCGGAATAGAAATTCCCGATACCGTCGATGGAACAAGTCTTCTTCATGCCATAAACGGTGAAGAAATCAGAAAAGAACTGATAGGACAGCACGGTTACGGCGGTATGTCCAATCACTATATAGTTTCAAAAACGGATAAATATCTTTACTACGATAAAACGGGAAAAGAGCAGTACTTTGATTTGGAAAAAGACAGAGACGAGCTTCATGACGCAATCGGAGATGAAAAATATAAGGACAGAATTGAATATCTCAGAAATATGATGAAAGAATACATGGCTACTGAGACCAAGACGGTATAAGAGTGCAAAAAGTATTTAAAAGTCATAAAACATCAGTGGGCTGACACCATATTGAGTCAGCCCATTAAAGTTATTTAAGTTAAGAAAAAAGTTAATCCGAATGACTGTCAGATCAGTTATATTTTGGCAGCCAGCTTCCGTGAGTTTCTATGAGGTCGTCAACCATCTTGATAATATCGTCAATTGATAGCTCGCTTCCGGTATGCGGATCAAGCATTGCCGCCTGATAGATATGCTCCTTTTTCCTTGTCACAGCCGCCTCAATTGTAAGGAGCTGAGCATTTATGTTTGTCATATTCATAGCCGCACACTGAACAGGCAGTTTTCCTACATGCGTCGGGTGTATGCCCCAGCCGTCAACGAGGCAGGGAACTTCAACGCACGCCTCTCTCGGCAGGTTGTCGATAAGTCCGTCGTTTATAACATTTCCGCCTATTTTGTACGGGGCACCGGTGACTATCGACTCCATTATTCTCGACGCATATTCGTGCGAGCGAACATGCTCTACCTTTCCGCCGTTAAGGAGCTCGTCTCTTTGTTTATCCCATCTCTTAATATTTTCAACGCATCTTCTCGGATACTCGTCAAGCGGAATATTGAATCTTTCGATAAGTTCGGGATATTTTGATTTTATGTAGAACATATTGTATTCGGCGTTATGTTCGCTTGACTCGGTGCAGTAATAACCGAATTTGTCAATATAATCAAATCTCACCATGTCTTCATGCTTCTGTGTGAGATTTTTCTCTTTGGCACGCTTTTTGATTTCAGGGTACAGGTCGTTTCCGTATTTGTCTTTTATTTCGAGCAGCCACGCCATGTGGTTGATACCTGCGATAAGCTCTTTTCTGCCCTCGATCTTATCCTGCATATCAAGTTTTTTAAGAAGATTTTCGGAGCAAACCTGTACGCTGTGGCACAGACCTATTGTCTTGATTGGGGTATATCTCAGCATATAGCCTGTGAGTATGGACATCGGGTTTGTGTAGTTTAAGAACAGGGCGTCAGGGCAAACCTCCTCCATATCCTTTGCAAAATCGCTGAGCACCGGAATTGTTCTGAGTCCTCTCATAATACCGCCGATACCGAGTGTATCGCCGATTGTCTGTCTGAGTCCGTATTTTTTCGGTACTTCAAAGTCGATTATGGTGCAGGGGTCATAAAGACCTACCTGAATGGCGTTTACTACAAAATTTGCACCGCGCAGAGCCTCTTTTCTGTTCTCAACTCCGCAGTAGCTTTTAACTTTGGCTTTGTTGCCTTTCTGCTCGTTAAGGCAGGTTATAAGCGCCTCACTTTCCTTAAGTCTCACAGGGTCAATATCGTAGAGCGCAATTTCGCTTTCGCACAGAGCATCCGAGCAAAGACAGTCTCCTAAAACATTTTTTACAAAAACAGTGCTTCCGGCACCCATAAAAGTAATTTTGAGCATACTTAGTCCTCCTTTGTATTTATGTATTAAGAATATCATATATTTTCCTTTTTTTCTATTGCATTTTGTGTTTATTTTTTGATATAATGTGAGTATAGTAAATATCAAACAGGTGCAGATATGAGTTATGATGTAAGAGATTTTATGATAAAAAACAACAATTACAAGGATATAAATCCGCTGTGTGCCGGCTGGCAGGAATGTACTCCGGGTCATTTTTTCGGACCTACAAGCAGGACATACTATTTGTTGCATTATGTGGCGTGCGGAAGGGGTGTGTTTGAAAACAGGGAGGGACGGTTCGATGTCTCTCAAGGGCAGATATTTGTTATTAAACCGGATGAAATTACCTTCTATCAGGCAGACGCATCCGAGCCGTGGACATACTATTGGATCGGGTTTGAGTGTAATATACAGATGCCGAGCATACTCCAACAAAGCGTTATAAATTCGCAAAACTGCGAGCATATTTTTACATCTCTGAGGTCTTTTTCCGCTTTGGAATACGGCAAGGAAAATTTGCTTTGCTCAAAAATATATGAGTTGTTTTCAATACTTGATAAAAATTCAACCAATACCGAAAATCAGCCTCTTGATTATATACTGAGGGCGAAAAATTATATTGAGAGCAACTATGTAAACGATATAAAAATTGAGCAGATAGCAAAATATCTTAATATCGACAGAAGTTATTTTACAAACATATTCAAAAAGCATATAGGCGTTTCGCCGCAGGAATACCTTGTAGATTACAGGCTGAATAAAGCTGCTCAGCTTATTTCCGTTTACGGATATAAACCGTCCGGGGTGTGTTTTGCCGTCGGATATAAGGACGCGGTCAATTTTTCAAGGATGTTTAAGCGGCGTTTCGGAGTTTCTCCGTCTCAATATGCGAAAGGCACAGTCCGGAAAAACGGTTAAAACGCAAAACAAAAATTTATATTTACATATATCTGAACTCTTGAATTATTTGTTGTTTTAATGTATAATATAAGGTAAGTATCAGATGCTATCAAATATTGTTTTGGAGAAGAGTAATGACAGCAAAAGAGAGATTTATAAAAATTTATACTGAAAATATCAAAAGAGAAGGGGCAGACAAACTCCTTGAGTATCTTTTGTCCTCTGATTTTTTCACGGCGCCCGCAAGTGCAAGATTTCATTCTTCGTATGAGGGTGGACTGTGCGAGCATTCGCTTAATGTTTATGACTGCCTTACGGGATATGTCAATTCGGATAGGTTTAAAAATACATTCGGTTTTTCATATTCGGATGAGAGCATGGCTATCGTCTCTTTATTGCATGACCTATGCAAAATAGGCGTATATAAGAAAGGTTTCAGAAATGTCAAAGACGAAAAGGGAACATGGCAGAGGGTGGAAACCTATGAGTATGATGACCAGTTGCCTTACGGACACGGAGAAAAGAGCGTTTACATAATTTCGGGATATATGAGACTTACAAGGGAAGAGGCGTTTGCCATAAGATATCATATGGGATACTCCTCGACAGAAGACCCGAGAAATGTGTCTCTTGCCTTTGAGATGTTTCCGCTGGCGTTTGCGCTCTCTACCGCAGACAGCGAGGCAACATATTTTATCGAGTCGGAAAGATATAAGAAAAAATAGTTATTTAAATTGAACTCCGGGTCAACCGGCAGATATATTTTGCACTCTTGTGCTTTGGCATAAAGTCAGACAACAATTTACTACATAAAAAGCCCATTCTTGTCTCCATGTCGGAAACGGGAATGAGCTTTTTATATTGTGTGCTGTGCGGTATCAGATAGGAGCCGCACAGCATTTTTGTTTTAAAAATTACATTTCGCCGTATTTTTTGAGGGGTGTGTATGATGTGTGGAGGATATGATGTGCCTTGTGCGAGCCGTAGCCGCCCTTGAAATAGTTGTCATAAACCTCCGCTATGATCGGATTTTGGTGGGATTTGCGCAGCTGCATTTTTTCATCCTGATCATAAAGTGCTTTAGCTCTCAGAGCCTTGAGATCAACGGTGTCACGGATATACTGAGGCTGAATAGGCTGTCCGCCGCCGTTTACGCATCCGCCGGGACAGCACATTATCTCAACGAATGTCCAGTCTGCCTCGCCGCTCTTGATCTTGTCCATGACGGTCTTGGCATTTGCGGCGCCTGACGCAACGCAAACCTTGATATCCATACCGCCGATATTGTATGTCGCCTCCTTGAGTCCCTCTGTTCCGCGGACCTCAGAGAAGACAAGCTCTTTGTTATCTTTGTTTGTGATAACATCGTTTGCGGTTCTCAAAGCCGCCTCCATAACGCCGCCGGTAGCGCCGAATATTACCGCCGCGCCTGTATCAATGCCGAGAGGAGAGTCAAAATCCTCATCGGGAAGGGAGGTGAACTTAATTCCCGCACGGCTTATCATCCTTGCAAGCTCTCTTGTTGTCAGAGCCACATCTACATCTGCTATACCGTCACCTGCCGCAGACATATCATCTCTTTGTACCTCAAATTTCTTAGCTGTACAAGGCATAATGGAGACAACCGCAATATCCCTCGGGTCATAACCCATTTTGTCAGCCCAGTATGTCTTTATGAGTGCACCGCCCATCTGCTGGGGTGACTTGCATGTTGAGAGATGGCCTATCATATCAGGATAGTATATCTCACAGAATTTAACCCATCCGGGTGAGCATGATGTGATCATAGGAAGAGTTCCGCCGTTTTTCACACGCTCAAGAAGCTCTGTTGCCTCCTCTACAATTGTAAAGTCTGCCGCAGTGTCGGTGTCAAATACCTTTTCAAATCCGAGACGGCGGAGTGCAGCAACCATCTTGCCCTCTACATTTGTTCCGATAGGCATATCGAAGCATTCGCCGAGAGTTGCGCGGATAGACGGAGCGGTCTGTACGACAACATGCTTTCTCGGGTCGGCGAGCAGCTCCCATACCTTATCTGTTTCATCTTTTTCAACAAGTGCGCCGGTAGGACATACAGCGGTGCACTGACCGCAGCTTATACATGCGGTGTTTGCAAGGGTAACATTAAACGGCTGGCCTATGCATGTATCAATACCTCTGTTATTAGGTCCTATTACCGAAACATACTGCTCATTACATACCGCAACACATCTGCGGCAGAGAATACATTTGTTGTTGTCCCTTATAAGATGCGGTGTGGAGCAGTCTTTTTCATAAACGGGTTTAAATCCCTCAAATGCCTTTGAGTCCACGCCGTACTCATAGCAGAGCTTCTGAAGTTCGCAGTTTGTGGAGCGCTGGCATGAAAGACAGTTCATATCATGAGTTGAGAGGATAAGCTCGAGTGTAGTCTTGCGGGCGTTCCTTACTTTCGGTGAGTTGGTGTTGATCTCCATTCCGTCTGTTACGGGATAAACGCATGCTGTGACAAGACCTCTTGCTCCTGTTGCCTCAACAACGCAGATACGGCAAGCTCCTATTTCATTTTTTTCTTTCATATAGCAGAGGGTGGGGACTTCAACTCCCGCCTTTCTGCATGCTTCGAGAATTGTTGATCCTTTGGGTACGCTCACTGCAATACCGTTAACTTTAACATTAAACATTTCCATCTTAGCGTACTCCTTATATTATACCTTAGATATAGCGTTAAATTTACAGCCTGCCATACAAGCTCCGCACTTAATACACTTTGAGGTGTCGATTGTATAAGAGGGAAGTTTGTGGCCGGGCGCAACATAATCTGTCTTGACAATTGCCTCAACAGGGCAGTTTTTAGCACATCTGCCGCAGCCGATACAGGTGTCTTTGTCAATGCTGAAGGAGAGCAGGCTCTTGCACACGCCTGCGGGACATTTCTTGTCCACAACATGGGCAATATACTCGTCCTTAAAGAACTTGAGTGTGGCAAGTACGGGGTTGGGAGCTGTTTGTCCGAGACCGCAAAGGGAGTTCTGCTTAATGTAATTGCAAAGATTTTCAAGCTTATCAAGGTCTTCAAGAGTGCCTTTGCCCTTTGTAATCTTGTCAAGCAGCTCAAGCAACCTCCTTGTTCCGACACGGCAGGGAGTACATTTTCCGCAGGACTCGTCAACCGTAAATTCAAGGAAGAATTTAGCCATATCAACCATACAGGTATCTTCATCCATAACGATAAGACCGCCTGAACCCATCATACATCCGATAGAGATAAGGTTGTCGTAATCAACCTCGGTCTTGATAAGACTTGCGGGAATACATCCGCCGGAGGGACCGCCTGTCTGTGCGGCTTTGAATTTTTTGCCGTTGGGTATACCGCCGCCTATTTCGTAAATAATCTTCTCAAGGGTTGTACCCATGGGGATTTCAACAAGACCGGTGTGCTTGATCTTTCCGCCGAGTGCAAAAACCTTTGTACCCTTGGATTTTTCCGTACCCATAGATGCAAACCATTCAGCGCCTTTGAGAATAATCTGCGGGATGTTTGCAAATGTCTCAACATTGTTTTCAACAGTAGGTGAATTGTAAAGTCCCTTTACCGCAGGATACGGAGGACGGGGGCGGGGCTCGCCTCTGTTACCTTCAATAGATGTCATAAGCGCTGTTTCTTCACCGCAAACAAATGCGCCTGCGCCAAGTCTTATTTCAAGTTCAAAATCAAAGCCTGAATTGAAAATATTCTTTCCTAAAAGACCGTATTCGTGAGCCTGGTCAATCGCCTTTTGCAGCCTCTGCACGGCAATCGGGTATTCTGCTCTGACATAAACATATCCCTGTGTTGCGCCGATTGCGTAACCGCATATTGCCATAGCTTCAATTATACTGTGCGGGTCACCCTCAAGAACCGATCTGTCCATGAATGCGCCGGGGTCTCCCTCGTCGGCGTTACATACAACATATTTCTGAGGCGCCTTGTTCGGTGCGGTCAAAGCCCATTTACGGCCGGTAGGGAAGCCTCCGCCTCCTCTGCCTCTGAGACCTGAATCGGTAACTATCTTTATAACATCCTCAGGTGTCATCTCGGTAAGTACTTTTCCGAGTGCGGCATAACCGTCCATTGCTATATATTCGTCAATAACCTCGGGGTTGATAACACCGCAGTTTCTGAGAACTACACGGTTCTGTGACTTGTAGAATGCAGTATCGTTCAGTGATACATTCTCGTCCGCCTTTTCCTCGTTTTTGCTTCCCGTGTCATTATAAACAAGCCGTTCTACAATTCTGCCCTTCAAAAGGTGCTCTTCCACAATCTCTTTTACATCATCCGGGGTAACACGGCTGTAAAATGTTCCGTCGGGATATACAATTACAACCGGTCCGAGTTCGCAAAGACCGAAACAACCTGTCTGTACGAGCTTTACCTCGTCGGACAAACCGAAAGCCTCGATATTTTCTTTAAAACTTTTCTGAATAGCCTTGCTGCCTGAGGAGGTACAACCTGTACCGCCACATACCAACACATGTGCACGAATCATATTTTACCTCCTACTGTTTTGTGTAAGCAATAGTGTATTCTTTAACCACATTGCCGCCCTTGAGATGTTTTTCTATAACTTCCTTAGCTTTTTCAGCCGTCATTTTGACATATGTCACTTTTTCTTTGCCCGGCTCGTATACCTCGACGATGGGCTCGTACTGACAAAGACCTATACATCCGGTCTGGGTAACTGTAACTTTGTCATAGAGCTTATTTTCGTTTACCCCTTCAACAAAAGCGTTAAGAACGGGGCGTGCTCCGGCAGCAATGCCGCAGGTTGCCATACCTATTACGATGCGTGTCTCGTTGACGCCCTCGCGGATAACAACCTTGTCTCTCATTCTTTCTTTAATTGCCTGTAATTCAGCCAATGATTTCATTTTTAATTCCTTTCCGTTAACGAAAAATTATAAACGGTTACCGTCATACTGTTCTTTAAGATATTTGCCTATCCACTCTATAACCTCGGAGTTGTTCAGCGGAACATCTTCGAGTACACCTCTCAGCTCTCTTGTGTCAAGACTGACTGTCGAGCCGTCAAACTTATGTACAAAAACCCAGTCCGTATCGGGATTGCACTGTATAAGTGTTTTGATAGTGGATATTATGTCTCCCAAAGGTGTAAAATCAATATGATCGGTATAAAAAAGTGCATTTACGGTGGTTCCGCAGTCAGAAACATTTTGGGATTTTAATCTCGAGGTGATACTTATATTTCCCCCGGTTAACTCTGCCGCAAGTTTCAAAAACGGAATACCGAGCCCGACACTTCGTGTTTTTCTTGAGGTGCAAAAGGGATTAGTCACAGATCTGACCATTTCCTCCGACATGCCGCACCCGTTGTCTTTTACCGTCAGTGTCAGGGTGTTTTTTGTTTGTGTAATGAATATTTCTATGAGTGTTGCTTTTGCCTTTACCGAATTTTGCGCAATATCGAGTATATTTAACGACAGTTCTTTCATTTTATACCTCGTGCCATATTTCGCAGTTTTTCAAAAAGAGCGTGTCTTACTCCGTCTTTATCAAGAATACCGTCAGAATCAAGTTCAAAATAGAATTCCTTGTCCTTTATCTGCCCCAAACTGTGAGAATCCGAGTTTGAGATGAACTCATATCCGAAAAGGCCGTATTTTTGCCTGTATTCCACAGCATTCTCATAATTGCTTATTTCGACAAGCGAACAGCCGATGCTTTCAGGTACGGTACCGAGAATTGAGATAATGCCGTTTGCCTCTCTGTCAATATGAGAGGGAAATGCAACGCCTCCGGCTTTGCCGACGATATCCTGCACATCATCTATTGAAATGTTAGAAGAGCAGCTCAGCAAAAACTCTTCGGTTGCGATAACATTTTCGTCTTTATCGAAAATGAGCTGGTTGCCGAAAATTTTTGTGTTGTTTTGTATTTTCTGCCTGTGGCAGTCAACAAACCTGTCAAAATCCATAGCGTCACAAAGTTTTTCAAAAAGACAGACAACATGAATATCTTCGGATGTAGTAAGTTCCATTCCCGCAACGGGAATTATGGGAAAATCCTCGCTTGCCTCAAAAAAAGCAGGGCAGTTTTTGCAGCTGTTATGATCTGTCAGCGCAACAATGTCAAGACCCGAGAGGGACGCCATACCGAGTATGTTATTCGGAGTACAGTCATCGTCACAGCAAGGGGACAGTGCGGAGTGAATATGTAGATCATAATAATATCTTTTCATTTCAGTTCACCGTACAGTTTCACGGCAGTCTCATAAGCGGAGTGCGGAGAGGTAAAGAGGTTTATGTTTTTTTCAGTCGCAGCCTTTTTCAGTTCTTCGTCAGGAGCGACATTCTCTGCCAATATGACACAACTGACATCCGCGAGCGTCGCAACAGCCGCAACATTGATATTTGACATAATAGTTATCCAGGCGTCATCGCAATCTGCACGCCCCATAACCCAACTGAGCAGGTCGCCGATATAAACACCGCCGAT
Source organism: uncultured Clostridia bacterium (assembly GCA_944384515.1). Taxonomy (GTDB): domain Bacteria; phylum Bacillota; class Clostridia; order Oscillospirales; family CAG-272; genus UBA1740. The sequence continues at coordinate 6,656 of CALWTU010000097.1, read as the reverse complement.
TTTCCTGTCGGGGTCCGGCATACTGCAGACGGTAAACGAAAATTTATCCGCCAGCTCTTTAACTGTCATCATCTGCCTCCTTTTTTTGCTCTCGGTATCTTTTTATCAGGCAGTCTTCAATCGAAGCACGGTTTTTTACGACATCTTCGGCAAATGCACGGCACGTCGGAGCGCCGCATGAGCCGCAGTCAATACCCGGCAGTTCGTTTTTGAGATTCTGTATATCTGCCATGATTCTCATTGATTCGGCAAGAGTGTTTCCGAGTCTTGAGATAGACTTGTATTCCGGAAGGTCCTCGAAGAGATAATAATCGGGAATATATGCCGACTCGTCTTTTGTCGGACGGTTTTGTGTAATGGGTAAATACCGTCTTATGGTTTGCAGTCTCGCTTTTGCAATAAAAGGGTTCTGTATTGTCAGAACTCCACCGACACAACCTCCTGTGCACGCATTAAGTTCTATGAACTCAAGCGGCGGGATGTCTCCCGTCTCTATTTGATCAAGGACGCGGATAACATTGTCGATACCGTCTGCAGCAAGATAGTTGTCATTGAATATGGCGGTCGCCTCGCCGCCGGTCCTTGCCCATCCTATTCCTACCATTCCGGATTTGGATAAGGAATTAACTTCCTCTCCTTTTTTCATTTTTCCTATAAGGGAAAAATATATATCATTTATGGACACGACCTCGTCAACCTGACTTTTGTACTGACCGAAACCGCATTTTACATAGCTTACTTTGGCAGGGCAGGGCGAAATAAAACATACGCCGATATCCTCGTCCTTAAACTCGGGATGTTCCGCTTTCGCTTTGTCGCGCGCCAGCTTTGCCGCAACTTCCATCGGCGGCAGCATATGTATTATGTTATCTTCAAGTGACGGAAATCTTAAACTTATAAGACGGAGTACCACAGGACAAGCAGAGCTGATAGCAGGCTTCTTTATACCGTCTGTCTTAAGGTACATTCTTGTATAGGCGGATACCAGCTCGGCAGCCACGGCAACCTCAAAAACATCGTCAAAGCCTATTTTCAGCAGTCCGTCAAGTACATAGTCTATATTGTCAAGATTATCAAACTGTCCGTAAAGTGTAGGAGCGGGAAGAGCGATTTTCCATTTAAAGCGGTTCATGCTTGTGAGTTTGCTGCAAACAGCCTTTTTGGCTTTGTGCGGGCAGACTCTTATACACTCTCCGCAGTCAATACATCTGTCGCCGTTGATAACGGCGTGACCGTCACGAATTCGTATCGCTTCGGTGGGGCAGTGCTTCAGGCATGTTGTACAGCCTGTGCATTTGGACTCGTCAAGGAGTACAGAATGTTCATATGTTTTCATACTCATCCCCCATAATTTACCCGCATGGTAACAGTTGTTCCGACACCGATCTCAGACTCGATTTTCATCTCATCCGTGTTGCGCTTCATGTTGGGTAGTCCCATGCCGGCGCCAAAACCAAGCGAACGGATGTTGTCGGGAGCTGTGGAATAACCCTCCTGCATCGCCAGATCTATATCTTTGATGCCCGGACCTTCATCCTTCAGTACAATTTCTATACAGTTTTCGCATACATTTACCTGGGCAGTACCGCCGCCGGCATGAATGACCATATTGATTTCGCCCTCATACATTGCGATAGATACACGCCTTATGGTATCTGAATCTATACCTAATTGCCGTAGATTTCTTTTGATTTGCACCGATGCCTGACCTGCGGAGGTGAAGTCCTCGCCGTCGACATCGAAATTAAATGTGAGCTTATCACTCATTATTTGTTTTCGTTTCCTCTGAGACCGCCTGAATATAACAGTCCGCAAGCCTCATAAAGGCGCTTGTCGGTTATCATCACGACGATCCCGCTTTCTTTAGCCAGCTCGATAATTTCATCTCCCGGCTTTTTTGAACGAACGAAAATAACGCAAATCATATCCATCATAACGGCAGTGCGAATTACCTGTGGGTTGACAAGACCTGTCAGTAGTACGGCCTGATCTTTTACATAAGCGAGCACATCGCTCATAAGATCTGAGCCGCAGGCGGAAAAAACCTCTCTGTTGATATTTTCTTCACAACAGAGAATCTGAGCGTTCAGCAGTTCTTTTATTGTGCTTATTTTCATCAGAGTTACCTCTCATTATATAAAAATTAATGGGTTAACTTTTGTATTTCGCAATAATTCCTGCTACATCATCAACAGTAAGCCTGCCATATACCTCATCGTTTACGGTGAGTACGGGAGCAAGTCCGCATGCACCGATACAGCGGCAGGCAGTGAGTGAAAATTTCTTATCCGGAGTGCATTCGTCCCCTGATATTCCGAGTAGTTCCTGGAGTTTGTTGTATATATCTCCCGAACCTTTTACATAGCATGCCGTACCGAGGCATACCGAAATGTGGCAAGAGCCTTTGGGAGTCAGTGAAAACTGCGCATAGAATGTTGCGACGCCGTAAACTTTTTCAAGCGGAACGTCCATACCCTCTGCAATTTTTTTCTGAACTTCAAAAGGAAGGTACTCAAAGATATCCTGAGCTTCTTGCATTACAGCCATCAAGCGGCTTTTATCATGCTTGTTGGCATCGATAACAGCATTGAGGCGGGCTTCCTGTTCTGCTGTGGGGCAGAAAGGAATGTTTGAAAGTTTCTTAAGCATTTTTATCCTCCTATTGGTTGTGTATCCGCAAGCATAGAACAGATACATCTACCGTACATTATATCATTATGAAATAATAAATACAATATGTTTGTTAAAAAAACAACAATAATATTTTAACAATATTCTTACTTTTGTAATATTTAACAAAACTGCCTCTTAAAATTAGTCTAATTTGACCAAAAACAAAGGGAGAAAAAAGGGAATGATTGCCATTCCCTACATATAAAGTTCAATTTAAGAATTCCTCATACATCAGTTTGAATATTTTATCGCATACACTGTTTTCTTTTTTGTCTTTAAGTTTGACCGAGTCAATGCTGTCAACCCTCTGCAAAAACTTTGAAGTGCTTGAAACTATTACCTCGTCAGCACTTATCATTTCTACATATCCGAAAGCCTTTTCCTGATACTTTATTCCAAGTTTTTTGGCGAAATAAAGCATTCTATCCCTGGTAATGCCGGGTAATATTCTGTTGTCCTTGGGATGAGTATAAATTACACTATCACGCACGATCGAAATATTGGAGTGAGCGCATTCGGTTACATATCCGTCTTTTAAGAATATGACCTCCTGGCAGCCGCTGTCGTGTGCGTCGATTGAGGCAATTACATTAGGCAGCAGGTTTATTGTTTTGATGTTGCACATCCCGTATCTGTTATCCGGCAGACAAATGGTGTTAAAACCGTTTTCGTATACGGGCAGCGAAAATTCCTTCAGGGTGATAAGAAGGTTGAATTTGTCCTTTAAGTAGGACCCGTGTTCTCTTATCGGCGAGTTTCTCGTCAGCTGAAAGTAGATAAAGTATTTTTCATATCCGTTTTTTTCACACAAAAGGTGTAAAATATCCGAGAGTTGGCTCTTTGTTTTTGAAAACGGCATATTCAGTTTTTGGATATTGTTAAAAAATCTTTCAAGGTGCTCCTCTTCAAGGTATATTTTGTCCTTGTAACCTATGCATGCTTCATATATTCCGTCACCGAAAAAAATTGCCCTGTCGGAGAGCGGAATTCTCACTTTTTCATAATCTGAAAATTCTCCGTTGTAATATGCTATACTCATATAATCCTCCGTACTAATGAAATCTTCTTTACTAAATATATGCAAAAGACAGCGGATTTTTAACAACTTAAAGCAGATTATAAAAAGCAGAATAAAAAAGTCCCGGGACACTGCCGGGACATTTAATATAAATACGGGGCGGCTTTTTTATTTAAGCAGCCCCGTTAGGGTGAAATATCAGAAAACTATTTTGTCGAGTGTCTTTCCGTCAAAATTTTTAAGTGAAAATGTGCGGTTTTCATATATCATATACGTTTTTTCGTTTCCGCCCTTCGGAATAGCGCAGGAGCCGGGGTTAAGGTAATGGTTTTTGTCCCCGAACTCTGTTATGGCGTAAAGGTGAGTATGTCCGGTAAGGAGAATTTCACCCGCTCTCAAAAGGGGAGGATTTTCCAACGAGAAACGATGACCGTGAGTTGCAAAAACACTTATACCGTCAAAGAACAAATAAGAGTAGTCCGCAAGGATTGGAAACGCAAGAACCATTTGATCGACCTCTGTGTCGCAGTTTCCTCTGACGGCAAGTATAAACTCTTTATACGAGTTCAGCAGTTCAATAACCGCTTTGGGGTTGTATGAGGGGGGCAGATCATTTCTCGGTCCGTGATAGAGAATGTCGCCGAGCAGAAGTATTCTGTCTGCTTTTTCCTTTTCAAATGCACAAATAACATTTTTTGCGGCGTCAAAATCACCGTGCAAATCTGAGGCAATAAGAATTTTCATAACAAGTCCTTTTTATATTGTTTTTGTCGGTTAAAGTAATATGCTTGTCGCAAACATCACGATGCTCAGCAGTATAAAGAGAACAAATCCGGTGTTTGATACAACCGCTGAGGCTGACTTTTCGGCAGGTAAGGAGAGTTCGCCTTTTTTGGTAAGCTTAAATCTCTTGTTTTTGAGGAAAGTGAATAGGAGTATAAGTCCCGAGATATAAATTGCATACTGTACAATGGCAAATGAACCTACCTGGATCAGAAGGTTAAGATACTCTTTTACATTGTATTCAAGGTTGTTGCTGATATCTTCCATAATCTGAGCGAGTCTCTCTGATTTCTCAAGGAACGGAATTGCTACAACAGAGCCGAAGAAGTTTACAACCATATGGATGATAATTGGGTAGATTATTTTTCCGCTTCTTAAATACACATAGCCGAGTATCAAGCCTATGAGTGCGGCATAAAAGAACTGATAGAGATTTCCGTGGAACAGTCCGAAAGCTATTGATGTTACAATCAGCGCGGCAAAATCACCGCATACGGAAAGCCTGTCAAGCAGAATTTTCCTGAAAATCAGCTCTTCGATAATAGGTCCTATAACCACTACGATAAGGATAATAAGCCAAATCGGAGAGGATCCTATCATTTCCGAGGTGTTGTCGGATATTTCCTTCTTCAGAAGAGCACTTATAAAGTTGTTTAAAGTCTGACCTATGATGCTTCCGATAAGCATAAGCCCCTGAGCCATGAGAAAATAAAGGAAGATGTACTTTGGTTTTATAACTCTCTTTTCTCGCTCAACAGTCTTCATTCCCTTTACAGTGAAAAACAGGACAGGGAATCCTATCAGATACATAGGCGCCACGCCGAAAAGCCAGTTTATATAAACGTTGTTGAAAATATCGGCTGCCGCCTCTTTTCCGAGCGAAAGAATAATAATGGCCTGCGCGCCGAAAATTACAATATACGTTGAAATAAAAAACAAGAACAGACCGATAAAAACTCTTGAATAAGTTTTACGGGCTCTTTTTGAGAGATCTGATAAATAGCTGTCATAGAGCGATGCCTCGGGAGAGAAGTTTGTGTTATTGTCAAAATTATTATTCATTTTTATCAACCTTTCAAGGTATACTTGAAGATATTTTAACATTCTTTTCCGACAATTGCAATACGGTTCATAATTTTTTTGCAAAATGGATTTTATTTGTTGATAAACCTTGAAAAAATTATTTTGTTGTGGTAAAATAAAGAATGTTAGTTTTAGGATGTGAATTGGAGCGGTTGATAAATTATGATGAATGCGGGCTTTGACAACGATAAGTATTTGAAGTTGCAATCTCAAAAGATAAAAGAGAGAATAGCGCTGTTCGGAGAGAAATTATATCTTGAATTCGGAGGCAAGCTGTTTGATGATTTTCATGCGTCAAGAGTTCTGCCCGGATTTGCACCGGACAGCAAAATAAGAATGCTTATTGAGCTCAAGGACGATGTCGAGATAATAATTGCCATCAATACGGCGGATATTGAAAAAAACAAGGTCAGGGGAGACCTTGGCATAACATATGACCTTGATGTTTTGAGGCTTATCGACGCATTCAGGGGTTATGGGCTTTATGTCGGTGCGGTTGTCATGACAAGATACAGATCAAATTCCGTTGCGGAGGCATTTAAAAAGAAGCTTGAAAATCTCGGAATTAAAGTTTACGAGCATTACTGCATAGACGGATATCCTCATAATATCTCCACTATTGTTTCGGATGAAGGCTTTGGAAAGAATGAGTTTGCCAAGACAACAAGACCTATAGTTGTTGTTACGGCACCGGGACCCGGTTCGGGCAAGATGGCGACCTGCCTTTCACAGATTTATCATGAAAACAAGATGGGTATCAAAGCGGGATATGCAAAGTTTGAGACTTTCCCGATTTGGAATCTGCCCCTCGGTCATCCGGTCAATCTTGCGTACGAGGCTGCAACAGCGGATCTTGCGGATGTGAATATGATAGATCCGTTTCATCTTGACGCGTACGGCTCGACTACGGTTAATTACAACAGAGATGTTGAGGTATTTCCGGTCTTGCGCGCAATGCTGAAGGAAATTCTCGGCGAGTGTCCGTATAAATCTCCTACAGATATGGGAGTTAACATGGCGGGCTTTTGTATCTATGACGACGATGCGGTATGTAAAGCCGCAAGAGTCGAGATTATAAGAAGATACTACAATGCACTCT
>CALWTU010000096.1 GCA_944384515.1 uncultured Clostridia bacterium | reverse complement strand
AGTTTTATATTTCGGAGGGACTTGAGTCCGCTCTTGCATACTCTTTCAACATGGAGACATTTATTCCGTGCCGGCTTGTCAGCGGCAGTGCCGGGGATAAAAAGTATGCTAAAATGACAAATTCACTTTAAGAGGTAAAATATGCTTGAATTAAAGAAAAAGACGGCTGAAATTCTGTCTGAAATCGCAGACGCCGAGTACGGGAAGGGACTTCTGACAAAAGAAGAACTTCTGGGTATGCTGGAGTACCCGCCGGACAGCAATATGGGAGACTTGGCGCTTCCTTGCTTCCGCCTTTCGAAAAAACTCCGCAGGAGTCCGGTTGAGATAGCGAGCAGCCTTGAAAAAAAGATAAACTGTGCACAGTTCAAGTCAGTAAAGGCGGAGGGCGGATATCTCAACTTCAAGCTTGACGGCACCGAGTTTGCAAAGCGTGTTATAGCGGATGTAAACCGCCTCGGAGATAAATACGGCTCACCGATGTGCGGAGAGGGAAAGACTGTTGTTATTGACTATTCTTCTCCGAATGTGGCAAAGCCTTTTCATATCGGACATCTGGGAACTACGGTTATCGGACATTCTCTGAAGCTTATACATGAGTTTGCGGGATATAAGTGTATCGGCATTAACTATCTTGGCGACTGGGGCACTCAGTTCGGAAAACTGATTGTGGCGTACAAGCTGTGGGGAGATAAAGAGAAGGTAGAGGCAGGCGGAGTTGACGAGCTTGTAAGGCTGTATGTTAAAATCAACAATGCCATAAAAGATGAAGAAGATGAGAGCTTAAAGCAGAACGGGGACGGAGAGCATGCGGGTAAAAAACATTCCGAGCTTGCCGACAAATCCCGTATGGAATTCAATAAGCTTGAGACGGGCGACGAGGAGAACCTCAAACTCTGGAGATGGTTTGTCGATGTAAGTCTCAAGGAGTATCAGAAGACCTATAAGCTTCTCGGAATTGAGTTTGACAGCTATAAGGGCGAGTCGTTCTATACCGATAAAATGCCGGCGCAGGTACAGCTTCTGCGTGACAAGGGACTGCTTGAGATAGACGACGGCGCGTCTATTGTCAACCTTGAAAAATATAATATGCCCGTATGTCTTATACTTAAGAGCGACGGCTCTACGCTCTATCCGACAAGGGATATAGCGGCGGCGGTTTACAGACAGAACGAGTATAAATTTGACAAGGCGATCTATGTTACCAGCGCCGCACAGTCATTGCATTTTGCGCAGTGGTTTAAGGTGGTTGAGCTTATGGGATACGATTGGTACGACAGACTTGTGCATGTTCCTTACGGAACCGTAAGCATAAACGGCTCAAAGCTTGCAACAAGAACCGGTAATGTTATTTTGCTTAAGGACCTCTTTAACGAGGCGATAAGCAGAGTATATGATATTGCAAAAGAGAAGAACAAGGACGAAGAGGAGTGCCGAAAGATAGCGGAGAAAGTCGGTGTGGGAGCCGTGATTTTCTATTACCTTTACAACAACCGTATGAGGGATATCAATTTTGTAATGGAAGAGGCGCTGTCCTTTGACGGAAACACAGGTCCGTATGCACAGTATACTTACGCAAGAGCATCTTCAATCCTTGAGAAAGCGGAGGACAGTGCACAGATGACAGATGCACAGCTTGGCGATTTGGAGTCTGAGCTTGCAAAAGTGATTTCGCTTTTCCCTGAAAAGGTGATAAGTGCGCTCTCGGATTACGAGCCGAGCGTAATTACAAGATATATAATTGAACTTTGCACGGCGTTCAACAGATTTTATCATGAGTGCAAGATTGCAAACTGCGAGGATGAGAAATTAAGAAGGTCAAGGCTCGCGCTCACGGCTGCCGCAAAACAGGTTTTGGGCAAAGCGCTGAACCTTATATGCATGCAAAGCCCGGATAAGATCTGACCGTAATAAAACCGACAAATAAAAAATAAATTTAAGTATAACCAAACCAAGAAAGGAAATTTAATCTAAATGTCAGGACATTCAAAATGGAACAATATTAAGCACAAAAAGGAAAAATCAGATGCGGCAAAGGCAAAGATTTTTACGAAAATAGGCAAGGAAATGGCTGTTGCCATCAAGGCAGGCGGACCGGACCCGTCGGTAAATAACAAGCTGAGAGATCTTATAGCAAAGGCAAAGGCGAATAATGTTCCTAACGATAACATTCAGCGTACTATCAAAAAATTCACGGATAACTCGGATGTAAATTACGAGGAGATCTCGTATGAGGGCTACGGACCTTCGGGAGTTGCGATTATTGTCGAGACTTCTACGGATAACCGCAACCGTACGGCAGGAAATGTAAGAGCGTGGTTCAATAAATACGGCGGAAACCTCGGAACAAACGGATGCGTGGCGTATCTGTTTGAGGAAAAGGGAGTTATAACAATTATAGACGAGGATGAGGAAATCGACGAGGACAAGATAATGGAGGACGCACTTGAGTGCGGCGCCGAGGATATCAAATGCGACGAGGGTGAGTACAAAATATACACCGTCTCCGAGAATCTTGACAGTGTGAGAGATGCGATTATAGCTCTCGGATATAAAATTGAAACCGCTGACCTTGCAAAAGTGCCCTCGACATATGTAGAACTTACATCTGCGGAAGATATCGACAATATGGAAAAGATGCTTGATAAATTTAATGAGGACGATGATGTCACAGCTGTATTTACAAACTGGGACAACTGATTTTTGATATGGAACAGATAAAGAATAAAAGAAAAATGTGGTTGATTATAGGAATAGTCTCCATGATAGCCGGAGTGCTTTCCATAATCGGAATTATAATGTTTGCGACGAATAAGCAGTATGTGCTTATGGGAATTTGTATTGCGCTTGTTGCGCATGCATTTTACGGCGGACCGCTGTATTTTGTGACTTTTGCGCAGACGGGAGTTTATCTCAGAGTTATCAGGGCTATTGAAGAATATAATCTTACAAGCATTGAAGATATATCAAAATATGCAATGCTTAAACCTGATGTGGCAGAGGGAACGGTTAAAAATCTTATTGACAGAGGATACCTCAATTCTTATATGCTTGAGAACGGAAGACTTGTTTTGCTTGAGAGCAAGTTTGAGGCTCAGGCAAGGGAAAATAAAAAATGCGAGTATTGCGGCACAAAACTTGATGCGGGAGTAACTGTGTGTCCCTCCTGCGGAGCGGCGGTTGACAAATAATAAAACATCTTAAATTATTGAATAAATAAAGGAGAATTGTGTTATGGGAATTATTAAGGCTACATTAAACGCAATAGGCGGAAATCTTGCGGATTCCTGGCTTGAAGTCATAGAGGCTGACGGCATGGGAGACAACATTGTCTTTACAAAGGGTGTCAAGGTCAGAAGCGGAGACAGGAGAAACAATAACAAGCGCGGTACGGACGATGTAATATCGAACGGATCTATCATTCATGTTTACAAAGGACAGTTCATGATACTTGTAGACGGCGGAAAGATAGTGGATTATACTGCGGAGGAAGGATATTACAAAGTTGACAATACTGCGGCGCCCTCGCTCTTTAACGGAGAGTTCGGAGCATCTATTATTGATGCGTTCCGCAGGATAAAATTCGGCGGCGTACCTTCATATTCTCAAAAGGCGTATTTTATAAATTTGCAGGAAATAAAAGGGCTTAAATTCGGCACACGCACGCCTGTAAACTATTTTGATAATTTTTATAACAGTGAGCTGTTTCTCAGAGCACACGGTACATACTCAATAAAAATCACCGACCCGATAAAATTTTATACCGAGGTAATTCCGAAGGATAAAGACAGGGTGGATATCAATGAGATAAACGAGCAGTATCTCTCGGAGTTTCTCGAGGGACTCAGCGCCGCCATAAACAAGATGTCAATGGACGGAATCCGTATTTCGCATGTGGCGAGCCAGTCCAGAGTTCTCTCAAGCTATATGGCAACCGAGCTTGACGAGTCATGGAAGACGATGCGCGGATTTGAGGTGCTTGCGGTAGGTATTGCGAGCATAAGCTATGACGACGAATCCAAGAAACTTATCAATATGCGTAACGCAGGCGCAATGCTTGGAGATGCAACAGTCAGAGAGGGATATGTACAGGGCTCTATGGCGAGGGGCTTTGAGGCGGCAGGAAGCAACAGTGCAGGAGCGGCACAGGCGTTTATGGGCATGGGAATTGGCATGGGAGCAGGCGGCAACTTTATGGCTGCCGCATCCGAAACCAACCGTGCGCAGATGGAGAGAGAAAAAAAGCAGTCAAAATCGGCACAAAACGGCGGCGACTCATGGACCTGCGCTTGCGGCAATGTTTGCAAAGGCAACTTCTGTCCAAATTGCGGAGCGAAGAAGCCTGTCGAAGATAAATGGACCTGTTCTTGCGGCAATGTCTGCAAAGGCAATTTCTGCCCCAACTGCGGAAGCAAGCGTCCCGAGGAAGAGTGGATTTGTACGAATTGCGGACACAAAAATTCGAAAGAGGCAAAATTCTGTTCTTCCTGCGGAAATAAAAAGGGTTAATCTATGTCGAACACAACCGTAACATATAAATGTAAAAACTGTGACGCCCCGCTTCACTTCAATGCAGAAAAGCAGCTTTTCGACTGTGAGTTCTGCCTCTCGGAGTTTACCGAGGAGGAGCTGAATGACAGTTATTCTGCGGAGCAGGCGGAGAGAATTGTCAGGGAAAATGAGGAGTTTTTGCGGGAAGTCAACGAGTATCACTGCCCAACATGCGGCGCAGAGATAATTACGGATAAATCAACCGTCTCGGACTATTGTTATTACTGTCATAACCCCGTTGTTATGACGGATAAGGTTTCGGGAGTTATGAAGCCTACCAAGATAATCCCGTTCAAGTTTGATAAGGCAGCCGCAAAAGACAGATTTTTTAAATTCGTAAAAAATAAAATCTTTCTTCCAAGGGATTATTTTGTCGACGCACAGGCGGAGAAAATAAGCGGCGTATACTATCCTTTCTGGGTGACGGACGCTGACGCGGATACCGATCTGACGGCTAACGGCCGTGTGGTCAGGAGCTGGACTTCGGGAAATTACAGATATACAGAGACAAAAAACTATGCCGTAAAGCGCGGCGGATTTATCCATTTTGAGGATATAACAACATCAGCAATTTCAACAGAGGACAAAAAAATGCTTGAGGGCATTTTGCCTTACCCGCTTGATGCGTATGAGGACTTCAGTATGCCGTACCTTCTCGGATATATGTCAAAAAAGAGGGATCTTGACAGGGATAAGCTTTGCACCGAGGTCAGAGAGAGAATGTACGGATACACGGACAGCCTTCTGACAGATACGGCAAGGGGATATTCTTGTCTTGACAATAAGGTAGTCGGTATGAATATCAGACACAGTAAATGGGAGTACGCTCTGCTTCCGATATGGATTCTGACATACAACAAAAAGGGCAGAAAAGGGATAAAAACTTATACATACGCAATGAACGGCTATACGGGAAAGGTATACGGAGAACTGCCGGTCAGCATACCTAAATTGCTTTCGCTCTTTTTCGGTATATTTATCGGTCTTGGTGCGCTGATAAGCGTTATATGGAGGTTTTTGCTATGAGAAAAATCTTCTTTTGCGTGCTTTTTACTCTCACTTTTGTGTTTTGTTCGGGTTTTCTCTCTTATGCCGAATACGGCAGGGATTATAAATATGTATATGACAAAGCCGAAATGCTTACCGAAGAAGAGGAGAGGGCTCTTAATGAAAAGCTTAAGCTTGCCTCTGCGCAATGCGGCTGCGAAATATATTTTGTCGTATCGGAGTATTGGCAGAATTTCGGCGGATATGAGGGCTGGTATTTTGACGAGCTGGGACTTGACGCATCGCAGGATCTGATGGTCCTGGATGTACAGCATGATATATCAGGTGAATATTACTATTACCTTGATACTTACGGAGATGTGTACAGCAAGATCAGCGACAGAGAAGTAAACAGACTGCTTGACGACAAGGAAGTTTACAATAATATAAAGAGCGGAAATCTTATCCACGGTGCAAACAGGTTTGTCGTTCTTGCCGAAGATGCGGTAAACGGCAACTTGCCGGCACCCTGGCTCAAGATTATCCTGATATCGTCGCTTATCGGATTTATTCCAGCGGCGGTTGCTGTGGCAATCGTGGTTTACCGCTATAAGAAAAAGCTTAAATCCGAGATTTACCCGCTTTCAAAATACGCAAGGCTTAGCATTGACGAGAGCCGCACGAGCGATGTATTTTTAAACAGTTATATTTCAAAGGTGAGAATACAGAGTTCTTCATCCTCTCGCGGACGCTCCGGAGGCGGAGGCAGAAGGAGCGGAGGCGGGGGACGCCGAGGCGGAAGATAAATACAAACTCGGAAGTTTGAATATATCGGAATATTTTTCCCGATATAGACAAAAATATTTTAAAATAAAAGCTGAGATAATTATTAAAAACTTTAAAAGGGAGGTTTTATGGAACAGAAAAAATTCAAGCTGTACAGCGAATTTAAACCTATGGGAGATCAGCCCCAAGCCATAGCCTCCCTTGTCAGCGGAATAGAGGCGGGTGAGCGCGCTCAGACATTGGTGGGAGTTACGGGTTCGGGAAAAACCTTCACCATGGCAAATATCATTGCAAAGCTTAACCGCCCTACACTTGTTCTGGCGCATAATAAAACCTTAGCGGCACAGCTTTGCACAGAGTTTCGGGCGTTTTTCCCTGAGAATGCAGTTGAGTATTTTGTGTCCTACTATGATTACTATCAGCCTGAGGCGTATATACCGGGCAAGGATATGTATATTGAGAAGGATGCAATGGTAAATGACGAGATAGATATGCTTCGCCACAGTGCAACATCAGCTCTTTTTGAGAGGAGAGATGTCATCATTGTGGCATCTGTTTCGTGTATCTACTCCTTGGGTGATCCGTTGGAGTATGAAAAACTGCTTGTTGCGGTTCGCCCGGGAATGCAGATGAGCCGTGACGAGCTGATAAAAAAACTTATTTCGATAAGTTATGAAAGAAACGATGTAAACTTTGTCCGTGACAAGTTCAGGGTGCGCGGAGATGTGGTTGAGATATTTCCCGCTTCAAAGTCGGACAAGGCATACCGTGTTGAGTTTTTCGGGGATGAAATAGAGAGAGTCAGCAGTATAAATCCGCTGACGGGACAGGTGCTTGAGAACTTGTCGTATGTGCCCATTTTTCCGGCCACTCACTATGCTGTCTCGGATGACAAGAGAGAGGCGGCGCTCGCTGAGATAGAAGAGGAACTCAAAGAGAGAGTTGAGTACTTCAAATCCGAGAAAAAGTATATCGAGGCGCAGAGAATAGAGCAGAGGACAAAATATGATATAGAGATGCTCCGAGAGGTCGGTTTCTGTTCCGGAGTAGAGAACTATTCGAGGATACTGTCCGGCAGACCGGCGGGTTCAACGCCGTATACGCTGCTTGATTATTTCCCGGATGACTATATTATGTTTGTGGACGAGTCTCATGTGACGCTGCCGCAGGTCAGGGGCATGAGCGGCGGAGACTTTGCAAGGAAGAAAAATCTTGTTGAGTTCGGCTTTAGGCTTCCGTCGGCATATGATAACAGACCGCTTTTCTTTGATGAGTTTGACGAGAAGATAAGGCAGGTCATCTATGTCAGCGCAACGCCCGGAGAATATGAAAAGTCAGAGAGCTCGTCTGTTGTGGAGCAGCTGATACGCCCGACGGGACTTTGCGACCCGAAAATATATGTCCGCCCGGTAGAAGGACAGGTAGACGACCTTATCGGAGAGATAAGAGAGGTTATCTCAAAGGGCGAGAGAGTACTTGTGACTACAATGACCAAGAAAATGGCGGAGGATCTTACAGAGTATCTTTCCGCAAACAGAATAAAGGTAAAATATATTCACCATAATGTAGAAACCTTGGAGCGTATGCAGATAATCCGTGACCTCAGACTCGGCGAGTTTGACTGCCTTGTGGGAATAAATCTGTTAAGAGAAGGACTTGATATACCGGAGGTGTCGCTTGTGGCGATACTTGATGCGGATAAAGAGGGATTTTTACGCAGTGAAACATCTCTTATTCAGACGATAGGAAGAGCGGCGAGAAATCTTAACGGCAAAGTCATTATGTATGCCGACAGAATAACAGGCTCAATGGACGCTGCTATCCGTGAGACGGAGCGCCGCCGCAATATACAGATGAAGTATAATGAGGAGCACGGAATAACGCCGCAAAGCGTAAAGAAAAAGGTGCTTGATGTAATAGAGATAGGCAAAAAGGCTAAAAATGAAAATAAGAAGAATATGACAGCGCTTGAGAGAGCCCGGATGATTGAAAAATTAACGGCTGAGATGAAAGAGGCGGCAAAAGCGCTTGAGTTTGAGAAGGCTGCTTATATTCGAGATCAGATAAAGGAACTTCAAAATAAAAACAGGAAAAAATAATGGCAAGTAAAATTGTAATAAAGGGCGCAAGAGTAAATAATTTAAAAAATATCAGTCTTGAAATTCCGAGAGATAAGCTTGTTGTGCTTACAGGACTGTCGGGCAGCGGAAAATCCTCTCTTGCGTTTGATACTTTGTATGCGGAGGGACACAGGCGCTTTGTTGAGAGTCTGTCCTCTTATGCAAGAATGTTTTTGGGGCAGATGGATAAGCCGGATGTGGATTTGATAGAGGGACTCTCTCCCGCAATATCAATAGACCAGAAGACAACCTCAAAGAACCCACGCTCTACTGTCGGAACGGTAACCGAGATATACGACTATCTCAGACTGCTATATGCGAGAGTGGGCACTCCGCATTGCCCGATTTGTAATAAAGAGATAAAGCAGCAGTCGCTCGACCAGATAGTGGACAGGATTATGCTTTTGCCCGACAGGGTGAGATTTATGGTTCTTGCCCCGGTTGTCAAAGCGCAAAAGGGTATGCATGAAAAAGTTTTCTCAGACGCCAAAAAGAGCGGATTTGTAAGGGTGCGTGTAGACGGAATTTTGTATGACCTTGCGGAGGAAATAAAGCTTGATAAGAATATTAAGCACACGGTGGATATTGTCGTTGACAGACTTGTGATGAAACGGGATATTCAGCACAGGCTTTCGGATTCTGTTGAGAGCGCGCTGAAGATAAGCGACGGCAGAGTAAGTATTGTCACCATGCCCGAAGAGGGAGAGGGTGAGGAATACGAGTTCTCGCAGAAATATGCCTGCGAGGAGCACGGCATAAGCTTTCCCGAGCTTGAGCCGAGGATGTTTTCGTTCAACAATCCCATCGGTGCATGCCCCGAGTGCGGCGGCATAGGAAATATGCAGCGTGTCTCTGTTGAAAAGCTTATTCCCAACAAAAAGCTCAGCCTCAGGGACGGCGGAATTGCGGTCAACGGCTTTAAATCCATGACCGAGGACTCATGGACAGGACCTCTTGTCAAAGAGGTCGGCAAGGATTACGGATTCGACCTTGATACGCCGCTGTCTGAATTCAGCAAAGAGGCAATGCACGCCTTGATGTACGGCACGGGCGGCAAAAGCTATAATGTCATAAGATATTTCGGCGGCGAGGGCAGGGCGCAGACTGCGGTTTTTGAGGGTATTGTCAATATTATCGAAAAGCGTATGCGCATGCAGGGCGGAGATTATTATCAGGAGTTTGTCGAGGAGGTTTCCTGCCCGAAATGTAAGGGCAAGAGGCTTTCCGATATAGTACTCGGTGTCACCGTCTCGGGACTTAATATTGATGAGATAACCCACCTGCCGATTGATAAAATGCTTGAGTTTGTAAACGGAATAAAGCTTGAGGAGAGCAAAATGAAGATTGCCTCCGAGGTTCTCAAGGAGATAAAAGCGAGGCTCGGATTTTTGTCAAAGGTCGGACTTGACTATTTGAATCTTGCCAGGAGCGCAGGCTCTCTTTCGGGCGGTGAGGCGCAGAGGATCAGGCTTGCCACGCAGATAGGCTCTGCGTTGACGGGCGTGCTGTATATTCTTGACGAGCCGAGTATAGGACTGCACCAAAGAGACAATACAAAGCTTATTGATACACTGAAAAACTTAAGGGACCTCGGCAACAGCGTTATAGTTGTAGAGCACGATGAGGACACTATGAGAGAGGCGGATTTTATCGTTGACATAGGACCCGGCGCAGGTGTTCACGGCGGAGAGGTGATAGCGGCAGGCACTCCCGAGGAGGTTATGGCTTGCAAAGAATCAATCACAGGTCAGTATCTGTCCGGAGAGAAGAAGATTGAGGTTCCAAAGGTAAGGCGTGCGGGCAACGGAAAGTTCCTTAAAATCATAGGAGCAAAAGAGAACAACCTCAAAAATATAGATGTAAGCATACCTCTCGGTAAATTCATTGCCGTGACGGGGGTATCCGGAAGCGGAAAATCCTCACTTATAAACTCGATACTATACAGAACTTTGGCAAAAGAACTCAACCGCGCGATAACATATCCCGGCAAGGTTGACAAAATTCTCGGAATCAAAGAACTTGACAAGGTTATAGCGATTGACCAAAGCCCTATCGGCAGAACTCCGCGTTCGAATCCGGCAACTTATACAGGGCTTTTCACGGATGTCAGAAATCTCTTTGCAAAGACAAAGGATGCCAAGGCGAGAGGATATGACAGCGGAAGATTTTCCTTTAATGTAAAGGGCGGCAGATGCGAGGCGTGCGAGGGAGACGGCGTTAAATGCATAGAGATGAATTTTTTGCCGGATGTGTATGTAAAGTGCGATGTCTGCAAGGGCAAAAGATACAAT
This sequence comes from uncultured Clostridia bacterium, assembly GCA_944384515.1. Classification (GTDB taxonomy): domain Bacteria; phylum Bacillota; class Clostridia; order Oscillospirales; family CAG-272; genus UBA1740. The sequence continues at coordinate 2,833 of CALWTU010000096.1, read as the reverse complement.
CGTGACACGCTCGAGGTAAAATACAAGGGCAAAAACATATACGACTGCCTTGAGATGTCGGTTGAGGAGGGACTTACCTTCTTTGACGGAATACCTCAGATACAGAAAAAACTTCAGACGCTTTACGATGTGGGACTCGGATATATAAAGATAGGTCAGTCGTCCACAACACTCTCGGGCGGCGAGGCGCAGAGGGTGAAGCTTGCCACAGAGCTTGCAAAGCGCTCCACGGGAAAGACTATTTATATTCTTGATGAGCCTACAACGGGACTGCATACCGAGGATGTTGCAAAGCTGATTAAAATTCTGGAGCGTATCACTGATAACGGAAATACTGTTATCGTTATAGAGCATAATCTTGACCTGATTAAAACTGCGGACCATATAATCGACCTCGGACCCGAGGGCGGAGACGGCGGAGGAACCGTTGTTGCCGAGGGTACTCCGGAAGAGGTCAGCAAGAATCCGAAATCCTATACGGGAATGTTTTTGAAGGGTAAACTTGAGATATGATTTTTCAAGAGAGGACGACTTGATATGCATTACGGAGCAATAAAAAAATGCGATATAGCAAACGGAGAGGGAATCAGGACATCACTGTTTGTCAGTGGCTGCACAAACAGGTGTAAGAATTGTTTTAACAGAGAAACATGGGCTTTCGACTACGGAAGTCCGTTTACAGAAAAAGAGTGGCAGGAGATATTCGACAGTTTTGAAAACCCTGTCGTAAAAGGACTTTCACTTTTGGGCGGAGAGCCTATGGAGCCTGAAAACCAAAGGGCGCTTTTGCCTTTCATGAAAGAATTCAAGAGGCGCTTTCCGAAAAAAGACATCTGGCTGTTTACGGGTAACCTATATGAGGAGTTGACGGGGCAGCTTGGGGAGCATCCCAAGTGTATAGAGGTCACAAAAGAACTTTTGTCGCTTGTCGATATAATGGTAGACGGCAGATTTATTGAGGAGCAAAAGAGACTTGGGCTAAGGTTCCGCGGCTCGGAAAATCAGAGAATTATAGATATGAACGAAACCCGAAAGGCGGGTAAAATCGTAATCTGGAGCGGAGTTAAAGAGGATAAGCAGTACTGATTTGTACTTTGTTTAATCGCTATATAACTAATAAAGGAAGAGTAAGAATGAAAATAAGAATCAAAAAAATCGATAATAGAGCAAAGCTGCCGCATTACGGCACTGACTATTCAGCGGGTGCAGATCTCTATTCTCTTGAGGGAGAGAATATTATAATACCGCCTCACGGCACCGTGATGGCTCATCTCGGATTTGCAATAGAAATTCCCGAGGGCTATGCCGGACTTGTTTTTGCAAGGAGCGGGCTGGCGTCAAAAGTCGGAGTTGCTCCGGCAAACAAGGTGGGCGTTATAGACTCCGACTACCGCGGTGAGTGCATGGTTGCATTACATAATCATACCGATAAGGAAGTTGTGATAGAGGGTGGAGAGCGTGTTGCACAGCTTTGCATCGTTCCTTACCTCAAATGTGAGTATGAGTTTGCAGAGGAGCTTACCGAGACTCAGCGAGGCGAGGGAGGCTTCGGCTCTACCGGAAGAAAATAACAGTAAATTTTAAAGCAAAACGCAAGGTTATCCGCTTGGTGAGAGCAATGCGTTTAAAAGGACGGTGTTTATGAAGTACAAAATTGCTATATGTGACGATTCGGACGCAGACAGGCAATATGTTCTCGATATGGTAAATCGCTGGGCGCAGGGAGAGGGACATACTCTTCATACCGACACATTTTCTTCTGCGGAGAGTTTCTTGTTTCACTATGCGGAAGAGAGCGACTACGATATACTTTTGCTTGATATAGAAATGGGTGCGCTTGACGGAGTGAGTATGGCAAAACAGGTGCGCCGTGATAACGACACCGTCCAGATTATTTTCATAACGGGATACTCAGATTACATATCCGAGGGCTATGAGGTAGCGGCACTGCATTATCTTATGAAGCCCGTCAGGGAAGAAAAACTGTTTTCCGTCCTCTCGAGGGCGGCAGAAAAGCTCTCTAAGAATGAGAAAGTCCTGAATTTTGAGATCAAGGGCGAGATGGTGCGTGTCCCGATATACAAAATCAGGTATGCCGATGTATACGGAAACTATGTGACTGTACACTCAGGTTCAGATATAACGGTAAAGATAACGCTTCACGAACTTGAAAAGCAACTTGATGACAGGTTTTACCGTGTGGGCAGATCTGCAATTGTAAATCTTACAGAGGTAAGCCGTGTTACCAAAACGGAAATAAAACTAACCGACGGCAGCAGCGTTCCTCTGCCGAGGGGGGCGTATGACGGCATAAACCGTGCAATCATCAACAGAGGTGAATAATGGGAATTTTTTCAAAGAAGGCGGAGAAAAGGATTGCGGCATATCAGCATGAGCTGATTGAGACTCATTACAGGGAAGTTGAAAATATGTATCGGCAGATACGGGGCTGGAGGCATGATTACCGCAACCATATTCAAGCTATGAAAGCGTACGCCGCGAGCGAAAATTGGGATGCGGTAAAGCGTTATCTTGATCTTCTTGACGAGGATCTGACTACGGTGGATACGGTTATAAAGACAGGCAACCCTATGACGGACGCTATTTTGAACTCAAAAATTTCACTTGCAAAATCCAAGGGCATTAAGGTCGTTGCCGACGCACATATACCGGTTAAGCTTAAATCATCCGAAATAGATCTTTGCTGTATTATAGGCAATCTTTTTGACAATGTAATAGAGGCAAGCTTGAAACTTGCGGAGGAAAACAGAGTTGTGCGTGTGTATATGGATATGAGGAATACACAGCTTTATATTTCATTTACCAACTTTAC
>CALWTU010000095.1 GCA_944384515.1 uncultured Clostridia bacterium | reverse complement strand
CGTCCACAGCGATAGCGAGCATTAGAGTATAACATCAAAAATCCGAAAGGGAGAATATAAAAACCTTAACTCTATCTTGTTTTTAAAACTTTTTGTGCTGTGAGCGGCAAACCGCCGTGGCATGCCAAAAAACAAAATTTTGATCAGAGAGAGGGAAGTGCCTCCGACAACCTCCAAAAAACTTTCAGAGAAAAAAGCGCCCATCCGGCACCATGCAAAAAAACTTGAGTTTTGGGGCGGCACCCCCCAAGAAGACCTGAGAGATGCCGCCCCGTGTTAAATATTTGCTTTTTTAAATAAAGGTGTTTTACCACCGTTTCATGAGCCTTCGGCAGGCTGGGCTTTTTCCCATGAGAGAATGATAAATATGCTTTCATGCTCGCCCGGCGCATACGAAAGACGAAGCTTGTCGCCCACTCTGATAAGTATCAGGCTCTCGTCGCTCTCAAGGTATCCCTTATAAACATTGCCGTCTGTTGCGGTAATGTAAACAATTGTTTGCTCACTCATGTTGACAAGCCGCACATTCTCGACTGTAATCTCGGTGGTGTTCTCCTCCGTGCCGATGTCCACATTGTTCTGCTTTAAGAGCTTTTTGTACTCGCTCATTGCCTCCGCCTGTGTTGAGCCGGTTGCGACTATGCTGTAATTTTCAACATTTACAAGCGCATACAGCTTTACAAGACCCGCAGCGTCCTTAAGCACCATTATATATGTCGGCTGTCCTGATATGTTGACAAGGGAGGGGAAGGACGCTTTGTAACCCTTTTCCTGTACCTCGCCCTCGGCGGCACCCATTGCGGAGTGCTCCTCGGCTCCGATTACATCGTAAAAACGGTATTCGCCCGTTCTCGCATTAGAGAGGATAAATCCTATGTTTGATTCGTCCGCCGTAACAGATGTCACACCCGTGAAATACCATACATCGTCGCCGAGCACTATATATCCGAAGTCGTCTGTCGTCTTCTTGCATCCGACATTTCCGATAATGCTGTTGAAGTATCCTCCGGAATATATGCCCTTCCAGTTGTACTTTTCGCACGCAAGATCTCCGTCAAAAACAATATCTATCCACGACGGCGCCTCCTCTACCTTGTATATCTCGGAGCTTCCGTCCGTCGGATAGAAGATTATAACCTCGTCTATGTCAAATGCGCCGAACAGTCCAACCTTAGGCTTTCCGCAGGAGACCGTGTAGCACGGATTGAGATTTTCATCCACTTCAAATGTTACAGAGTGGAATATTTTTGTCGGGTAGGAAAAACGCAGCTTTCTCATCAGGTCGTCACCAAAGAAACCGCTCGTGGCATATTTCATAGGCTCGCTGAACTTGATGTACTCCGCATTGCTCCTCACGGGGTCGACCATTACCATGCCGGGAATTCCGGAATCTCGGTTTACAATCCATTTGAAAAAGTTTTCATACTCAAGGTTTGCAACCTTTTTGGGGGAGTTGTTGTAGTTTATCTGGGTATAGTATCCGCTTACATTGTACTGCGATACCACATCCGAGAGTGCGCCGAGAGTTCTGTTTCCGAGTATTGCAGCACTTTCGGTGTCCATGAGCGCAATGTTTGTTATCTCTGTCGCCTCAGGCATTTCCTCTTCAAAAACACCGTTTTCCACATCTATTACAGAGGCATACTGCCTTGCAAAGAAAAACGGAGATGAAAATATAGAACCTATAAGTATAACCGCAAGCGGAACCTCCACAAATCCGAGCAGAAAAAGATTGCGCTTTGTAAAATTCGTCTCTGTGTTGTAACGGGTGCGTGATTTTTTTCCGCCGCTTCTGTACACCGGAACTTTCTTGATCAGACTCTCGTTAAACCACGGTAATATTGCGGCAAGCATTATGAATGTCAGATATACCCAAAATTTTACAGAGCGGAGATTTATTGCCGGTAAAAAGATGTAAAAGCCTATCCAGCCGACTAAAAGCACCAGCACCAGAGAAGCAATTATTCTGTATTTTGTCTGTTTTAATTTTGTAAGAAAACTCATTTGTCCCTCCATAAGGTCAGTTGTATTTCCCCAAAAAGCGACACGCCCCGCCTTGCGGCGAGGCGAAAGCTGCGCTCGGGGACGACTTCATTATAATATATAATTTTAAAAAAGTCAACAGCCTTTTGCACATAATCGGTTTTTGCCGACGGCAAAAGGCTGTTTTTAAAACTTTTGAGTTTTTTAAAAACCTTCACGGTTTCGGTGCTTTGGCTCCTCTCGCGCGGAGTAAAAATCCGTCACAACTCGGTTTTTAAAACCTTCACTTTAAAAATTTCACTCGCCGTATTTGTCCGCAAACATCTGAAGGAGCAGTGTGTCCCTCTGCGAGTCAAGAATACCTTCTGTTTCCATTATTGATTTTCCGCCGCTGATATCCGTCAGAAAATCGTTAAGGTAGTCGGGTTTTCTGTCAGGGCATTCAATGATATATTCCTTATCCTTATAAATATGTATGCGGCTGTCGGCAAGGTTGAAGTTCATCATTCCGTCAGTACCCCAGAAATAGAAGTTCCAGTATGTGGGGAGCGTGCCTGAAAATTTCGGTGCGGCATACGACACATCCGCCGTCAGGGTAATATCATCCATTCTCGCCATGAACATGCCGCAGTCCTTAAAGTCAGGCTCCTTGTCCGCAAATGCGTTATAGGTTCTTGCGCAGTCGATCTTGCTGACGCTCTTTCCGGTAAGATAACGCACAAGGTCAACGCCGTGTATCGCTATGTCGTTGATCGTTCCGCCCTGCTTGCCCGGTTCAAAATACCATCTCGGACGCGCGCCGTAGTTGAGGCAGTGCTGACCGGTAAAGGATATGTTAATTACTTTTCCTATCTCTCCGCTACCGATAATATCCTTTGCACGCTCGGTCTGCGGCATATATCTCAGGTCAAGCCTACAGCTTACTGTAAGTCCGGTATCTTTTACGAGCTTGCGTATCTCATCCAGTTCTTTTATGTCCGTGCATATCGGCCTGTCAGCAATAACATGCTTTCCCGCCTTGAGAGCCTTGATAACCATCTGACCTCTCTTTGCAAAATAGTCTCCGATTGCCACAGCGTCCACGGTTTTATCTGCAAGCAACTCGTCATATGTGTTGTAGTTAAAATCAATATTGTATTTTTTCTTTGTCGCCTCACGGTGCTGTGCGTCCTCTTCAAGACAGCCCGCAATTTCCACATTCGGATTTTCCTTTGCGCTGTCATACATCCATAATATGTGATAATGCCTGAATCCCGCTATTGCCAGTCTCATATAAGCCTCCGAGTTTTTTATTTTATTATAATACAAAAAATATGTAATGTAAATATTATTTTTAACTGTAAACATTGCATTTTTTGCTTTTTTGCAGAGGGTAAAATGAAATCGCACCCGATTAAAATTAACCCCGAAAATCCGAAACTCGGCTCCGCCGACCTTCTCAGCCTTTACTTTTGCGCTATAAGCTCTGCCTCACCTTCAAGGCTCAACAATAAGCCAAGGCTATGAAGTCAGTTTTTGCCGACGCTCTCAGCTTTCAGAGGGAGGATTTCAAGCTCCGCTTCATTATCCCGCTTAACTCTAAGTCTCGCACTCTCAAGCTCAGATTTGTTCCCAGGATAAACTTTTAAGTCCGACACTAATATGTTCCGCTTCATTTTTATATACCCGCATGACCATTTTCATTTGTTTTAAAATGCACACATCCAACCTATTTAAAAAAGTATGCGCCCTGTAGCTAAAAAAACACCGCCACAGCACGGACAAACAGCACATCCCCCACCCCGTGCGGAGAAAATAAGGATGACGGCAACTGATACGGCGTTGCCGTTAGGTGAGTGCTTCGGAGAGGGGAGCGTGCATACGCCGGCGGATATCAAATTTTTCAAAATGCCCTCAGGCAAAGAAATTCAGCCCTGAACCGTCAGGCAAAAATCATCTTATGAAAACCGGATGAAGCGGGAGTTTTCTATCCGAAATTCACTTTTTTCAAAAGCAAAAACAGAAAGACGCTTTTGCGCCCAACCTGATACGGAAGGGCAAAAAGCGTCTTTTTTGTAAATAATAGTTTGCAAAACAGCAGTAAAATGTGCTGAATACCGTTGTTTTGAAAACAAAACTTTGCGCTCCGAATGCCAAAAAGCTATAGCAGCAGATCCGGAGCGCAATTTTTGCGCTCTGCGCATTTTGCGCCGAATATAACAGCGCAAAGCAAAAACTCAGATTACACCTTTTTGCAGGAGAATGTTCGCATACAGCTTTGATTCTCCCGTGGCAACAATTGCATAAACCCTCTTCGACAGCTCATAAAAGGCGCCTCTTTCCACCTCTTCAAACATTGTCTCACCGCGGCTGTCGTATTTTTTCGCAATCTGCTTATACTCGTCAAATATCGGCGTCTCAACCGGATCTCCCGGCACAACCTGCATAAGCTTTACGGGATGCTCTACATATGTATCAAGCGGAAAAAGAGTGAGCACCGCATCAAGTATATCCGTTCCGCTGTGACCGTCCGCCCTGATTACAATTGCGTTTTTGCCCATGCTCTCTGACGGGAAATTTCCGTCGGCAATGAGAATTTTGTCTCCGTGTCCCATTTCGCACAGCACCTTGAGCAGTTCGGGAGAGAGAATTTTCGGAATGTTTTTAAGCATAAAGATACTCCTTTGTTTTATTAAAAATCCGCCAAGCGCCGCTTCGCGCAAGCTTTTTCTTGAGTATAGCACATTCGGCATAAAATGTAAACAGCATTTTTAATAAAACTTTCTCCCGCCCCTCCGAATTTGCTTTACCCGCCCCCATCCCACACCCATATCAGTCATTTGCAGCCCGACATCCGCCCCACGCTGCCACTCCCCGACTACCGCCTCGGCTAATCTCCTGATTACCGCATTCGGCTCCCCGCCTGCGGCTATCACCCATAACCGCCGCCCCTCACCTACCGCCTCGCCCACAGCTATTCCCGCGACTACTGCCCACGGTAACCCCCTGACCAGTGCCACACGACTACCGCTCACAGCTACCCCCCTGACCGGTGCCACACGACTACCGCTCACAGCTACCCCCCTGGCCACCGCCTCCCGACTACCGCCTTAGACTATCGCCACCCGGTTATCACTCTCAGCTCGCTTCACCACACCCGCCTCACTTGGCAGTTTCACCGCCCATGCTTAACCACATTCGCTCTCCTCCGTTCGCTCGCGTCAGCTCACTCCGTTCTATTGCCCGCCTCGCCTTGTTCTCCATTTTGTCCCCCCTTACCTCCTGCCGCAGTTGGAAAACATCCCCAAATAATATACATTCTTCCCGCTTTGTAAACTTTAAAAAATTTTTATTCCAAAATTTAACATTTTTCTTGTAAATTTATAAAAAAACTGCCGTAATTGTCCAATTTTGCTTGACTTTTACGGTACTAAGCTTTATAATACTTTAGTGTAAATATATATTTTAATATAATATAAATTTATAAAAAATCCATTTTGCAATTTTTTAGATGGTAGTCAAATGAAATTATCACACATTGATCAGGTCATCTATAATGATGGATGTAATTTCAGTTGCTGCTATCAATACAATACGACAGGACGGAAAGTTGACATGTATAAAAAGTTTTTCAAGCGCATGTTTGATGTTATTTTTTCTTTGATATGCATAATAATATGCTTAATTCCCATGGCTGTTATTGCCGTGGCAATTAAAATTGATTCTCGTGGACCAGTCTTTTTTAAGCAAAAAAGACTGGGGTATAAAGGCAAAGTGTTCGAAATTATTAAATTCAGGTCTATGTGTGTGGGAGCAGAACATACAGGTTCCGGAGTTTATTCCGGAAAAGGTGATGCCCGTGTTACTCGCATAGGAAATATTCTCAGAAAGACAAGTCTCGATGAAATTCCTCAGTTTTTTAATATTTTGAGAGGAGATATGAGTTTTATCGGGCCTCGTCCGCCGCTTACATATCATCCATGGCCAATAGAAGAGTATACAGATGAACAACTTCGTATGTTTGACATTCGACCGGGCATTACAGGTTGGGCACAGATCAACGGTCGAAAAGATGTTGAGTGGAACCATCGTATCGAATTGAATGTTTGGTATGTTGACCATGTTTCACTGTTATTAGATATAAAAATTGCTTTTATGACTGCATTTAAGGTCTTCACCAATGCTGATAACGAAAATAAAACAGAAACAGTAAAGAAACATGTTGCAGAAAAAGATGAGAAAGAAAGTGTAGGGAAATAATGCCTCTTAAATTGATGTACATAACTAACAGTGCGGATGTAGCTTCCATTGCCGAATCGGCAGGAGTTGACCGAATTTTTGTTGATATGGAGTACATAGGTAAAAGCGACAGACAGGGAGGAATGGATACAGTTCAGTCGCACCATACACTCCGTGATGTTAAAAATATTGCGAATACTTTGAAAAAATCAGAATTACTTGTAAGAATCAATCCCATTCACGATAAAACGAAGGAATATATGTCATCGAAGGAAGAAATTGACGGTGCGATAGAAAACGGAGCGGACATACTGATGTTGCCGTATTTTAAAACTGTGGCAGAGGTGGAAACATTTATTGATTTGGTTGCAGGCAGAGTGAAAACCATGCTTCTTGTAGAGACACCGGAAGCGGTAGAGATAATTGATGATATTTTGCAGATTCCAGGCATTGATTATATTCATATCGGTCTTAATGATTTGAGCCTTGGTTACGGAAAGAAATTTATGTTTGAGCTATTGGCAGACGGTACAGTTGAACGACTGTGTTTTAAATTTCGTCAGAGAGGCATTACTTACGGTTTCGGCGGCATAGCTTCACTTGGTAAAGGAGCAATCCCTGCGGAAAAAATAATAAAAGAGCATTATAGGCTGGGTTCGACCTGTGCAATTCTATCCCGAAGTTTTTGTAATGTTGATAAATCATCTGATTTGGAAGTTGTTAGGACTACTTTTGTTAACGGATTGAGAGAAATCAGAGAACTTGAGGCGGAATGTGAGAAATATATAAGTTATTTTACGGATAATAAAAGAGATATTGATGAATCGGTTGAGGAATTAGTCAAATGATAACATTTATTACATGGCTGCGTTGTATTGCTGCAATGTTGATAACCAATGCTCATTATACAGGTATATATCCTACTGACTTAATTGCAAACGGCGGATTAATCGGAGATATTATTTTTTTCTGCGTATCCGGTTATTGTCTTACAAATTTAAAGACCGGTTTTTTCAGGTGGTACGGGAAACGGCTGAGTCGTATTCTGCCAGTAGTAATTTTAATCAGTGCAATTTATTTGATTTCGGGGCAGTACGACTTTTCTGTTTATGCGAGCGGAACCGAACAGACAATACTATATCAGGCACTTAACGCTATGAATATTACATATCCAAAATGGTTATCTTGGTTTGCATATCCGACTTATTATCATTTTGTAGGTTCAATCCTTGTAATCTATATACCGTACTACTTTATTTTAAAATTTAAATATGCGCAGAACAACTTACCTATTGTTATGTCAGTAATTGTACTTGTTTATGTTTTGATATATTTGTTTGCTTATGATAAGAGTTATTATCATATTGACACTGTAAGAGAACCTTTAATACGTTTCTTGTTTATGGAGAGCATGCTGCTCGGCGCATGGTTTAAGCTAAATGATTTAAAACTCCGCAACATGGGAAAACCTATTGTGTATGCTGCCGGTGCTGCTGTTTCATTTCTTGTTTATTTTGCAAGTAAGATTTTCTTCAGTCGCGGAAGCATTTCTCAATTGCAGATTTTAAACCAGATACTCATTTTTGTACTTTTGTTTTTTACAATGCGGTGGTTTTGCAGCATTGATAAGTATTTGGAAAAGGCACCGAAGTGGTTATTTGCGTGTATAAATTTGGTTGCAAAACTTACTTTGGAGATATATCTTGTTCAATATGTTTTGATAGATTTTGTTGTGGGATTAAATTGGCTTTTCCCAATTAACTGGATTTTGCTTACGGCGATGATTGCTTTATCGGCATTTATACTACATGCTGTTGTAGAGTTTGTTACAAAGGCTGTTGAAAAAGGTATAAGCAAAATTAAAAAACATGAGAGAGTTTAGAACATTTTACGGTTAAGGAATGGTACTGAAAGGACAGAAGCATGAATTTACTTGTAACCGGTGCATTTGCATGGACTGAAGAAGAATTAAATACACTGAGGCGGCTCGGTCATGATGTTGTGTTTATGCAGCAGGAGAGAGACAAATTGCCATGCAAAAAAACATGGATTGAAGGCGTTGTCTGCAACGGATTCTTTTTGTATCATGACATTAATCAGTTTGAAAGATTAAAATACATCCAACTCACCAGTGCCGGGTATGACAGAGTTCCTATGCCATACATAAAAGAGCACAAAATAGCTATATACAATGCCAAAGGTGTTTACAGCATTCCCATGGCGGAATTTGCCTTAGCCGGAGTGTTGACTTTATATAAACAAATTCATTATTTCATTGAAAAACAAGAAAAAAGTTGTTGGGAAAAACATCGCGGTCTGACGGAAATGTATGGGAAAACAGTTTGCATTGTCGGTTGCGGCAGTGTAGGAACCGAGTGTGCCAAAAGATTTAAAGCATTTGGATGTAAAGTGATAGGTATTGATGTTATGCCGTATTCCTGCTCAGATTATGATACAATTCTTTCGCTTGGGGAGTTGGTAAGAGTGGCAAAAATAACGGATATTTTAGTACTGACAATGCCGCTCAATGATTCCACATATCATCTTATAGACGGCGAAGTGCTCAAAGTTTTGCCATGCAATGCCGTTCTGGTTAATATTGCAAGGGGCGGAGTTGTTGATACTGATGCTATGATTTTTGCTATTAAGAATAAAAAAATCGGCGGTGCTGTTCTTGATGTCTTTGAAGAAGAGCCTTTGAACACAAACAGTCCGCTCTGGAATATGGAAAATGTATTAGTAACACCGCACAATTCGTTCGTTGGACAAGGAAACCATCAAAGAATGTTTGATGTTATTTTAAATAACATTTTGGAATATACAAAATTCCAAGAGGAGTATTTATCCTGATAATCTCATGGAGGTATTATGAAAGTTTTATTGGTTGCCACTGTACAAAGCCATATTGCTCAGTTTCACAGACCGTTAGCAAATATGTTACATGAACACGGAGCTGAAGTTCATGTAGCTGCAAGAGATAATTTGTCTGAAAAAAACGGTTTATCATTATCATTTGCTGACAAAGTTTTTGATGTTTGCTTTTCACGATCTCCTAAGAGCAAGGATAACATTAAAGCTTACAAGCAACTTAAACAAATTATAGACGACGGCAACTATGATGTTGTACATTGTAATACTCCTATGGGAGGAATTATTGCCAGACTGGCTGCCAGAAAGGCACGAAAAAAGGGTACTAAAGTATATTATACAGCTCATGGATTTCATTTCTACAAAGGCGCCCGTATTAGAAATTGGATTTTGTTTTACCCGATTGAAAAGTTCTTTGCCAAACACTATACAGATAAATTGATAACCATTACAAAAGAAGACTATGAATTAGCCTCTCGTAAATTTAAAACAGATGTCAGGCATATGCACGGAGTAGGGGCAAATTCTGAGAAGTACTATTACATGGGTGCTTGTGAGAAAATGAACTTACGAAACGATTACGGCTTTTCTCAGGATGAAAAAATAATACTGTGCGTAGGAGAACTAAATAAGAACAAAAACCAGCATACATTGATAAACTCTTTCGCCGAGTTAAAAAAACAAATACCGGAAAGCATTTTATTATTGGCAGGAAACGGACCTGAAGATATGAATTTACGCGCCTTGGCAGAAAAAAATAATATCAGCGACTCGGTGATTTTTCTTGGATATACACTTGACTTAAACAATTATTTAAATATATCTGATTTGGCTGTGTCAATAAGTTTTCGTGAGGGATTGCCTTTTAACATAATAGAAGCAATGCTGTGCAAAGTGCCTGTGGTTGCGTCTCATAACAGAGGTCATCATGATCTTATAGAGAACGGAGTGAACGGTATTTTGGTTTCACCCACAGATTTAGGTGAGATTACAGCGGCTATGGTTTCCGTTCTCGGCGATAACAAAAAAAGAGAAGCTATGGTAAATGCAGCTTGGGAGCGAGTTGGTAAATACACAGACAAAAGCGCTGAAAAAAAATTAGAGGAAATTTATTTTTCTTGAAGTACAACTCTTTTAAAATACTAAACTTTAAGGCAGATATTTGACGGACATTTGTCGGCTTGATTTTAGGCTGCAAAAATGCTGATATTGAAAATCCGGCCGCTGATAGTGCTGTAAACGACATGGCATAATCTTAATTAAACTATTTTAATCGGAGAATACAAAATGAAACGAGTTTTGTGCGTTTTTAGTTTGCTGAATAGAGGCGGCTCTGAAGGAATGTGCATGAATATCATGCGACATATTGACAGAGAAAAAGTTCAATTTGACTTTGTAAAACACGGGGACCGTGTAGGTGCATATGAAGAAGAGATCAGGGCGTTAGGGGGACGTATTTATACTGCTCCGATTTATCGAGTGTACAATCATTTTCAGTATTGTTCCTGGTGGAAGAAATTTTTTCGGGAACATCCGGAGTATCAGATTGTTCACGGACATTATTATACATTGTCTTCGATATATTTAAAAATTGCAAAAAATATGAATCGTATAACTATTGCACACTCACATAGTACAAGCGAGCCGAGTTTTTTAAAAAGACACTTGATAAGAAAAATAGAAGGTATAGCTGATTATCAATTTGCTTGTGGGGAAAGTGCCGGCAAATGGATGTTTCCGAATTCACAATACAAGGTGATATATAATGCCATTGATACCGATTGTTTTAAGTATAATCCTGAATTGAGAATAAAGATGAAGAAAGAACTCGGTGTTGAAGATAGCTTTGTGATTGGCGGAGTAGGTCGATTGATAGAAACCAAGAATCCGTTTGGAATGATAGATATAGTAGAAGCTGCCAGCAAAAAAATTCCGAATCTCAGAATGCTTTGGGCGGGTAGCGGTCATTTACAACGAGAGGTAGAAAATACGATAGAAAAAAAAGGACTCAATAATGTTATTACATTGCTGGGAAATCGAGGAGATATTCCGGCTCTTATGCAGGCTATGGATGTGGTGCTTATGCCTTCTTTATTTGAGGGATTGCCCGTTTCATTGGTGGAAGCTCAGGCTGCCGGCTTGCGTGTTTTGTGCAGTGATACCATTACCAAAGAAGTTGATGTTACCGGATTGTGCACATTCCTTCCACTCGAAAATACTTCTGCGTGGGTTGAAGCAATACAATCGATTGACATAAATAAAAGAACTGATGTCAGCGATCTTATAAAAAAAAGCGGATACGATGTCTGTGTAACAACAAAATGGTTAGAGCAGTTCTACTGCAGTTTGTAAGATATGATGCTGTAAAATCAAAAAAATCATGTATTTTTATTGTAGGTTGTGTAGATTAAATTTAATTAAAATTTAAATTTTAACTTCAGACAATTGAAAGGATTTTTTAATGAAAATAACGATTGTTATTCCTGTTTATAATCTGGAGCACTATGTTGATCTGACAGTATCCTCTGCTTTAAACCAGAAATTTGACGGAGAATTGGAAGTGATAGCTGTTAATGACGGATCTTCAGATGCAAGTCTGTCCGTGCTTAACGCAATTGCGCAAAAAGATACGAGGCTTCGGGTAATAAGCCAGGAAAATGCAGGGGTTTCTGTTGCCAGAAATACCGGAATTGAGAATGCCAGCGGAGATTATATAACTTTTCTCGACGGAGACGATATTTTGAGTGATAATGCAGTCAGTCTTTTGCTTGACAGTATACGAGGAACAGGCATAATTCTCGCAAGTGCAAGACAAGTGAAGATAAGTTCTCAAACACAGAATATACCGAGCAACGAAAGCAAATGTGTCATCCGTGAAACAGATTCCGTTTTAGCTGACATATTAACTGAGAAATTTGATATAAGCGCTTGTGCAAAGCTGTATATAAGAGAAAAAGTCGGGAACATTAGATTTTGTTCCGGAATGAAGGTTAATGAGGATAAATACTTTCTGTTTCAATATTTACTGAATAACGGTGGCAAAGTAGCTTGCTTACAGGATAATATCTATGGTTATTATATGCGCCCGGGTTCGGTATCAAACAGCAGGTACTCTGAAAAAAATTTGGACATGCTGTATCTATCAGATATGATAGAAAAGAATATTAGAGAACACAAGCCTGAAATGACATCACTTGCCAAATACAATAACATAGTCACACATCTTGCCATACTGAAAAATATAATAAGATCCGGAGTTAAGACAGAACAAAAGCAGGTATATAAAGATGTTAAAAAGAGGGTACTGCAGATTGCAGATGAAATAGGCAGATCTGATCTTATAAGACATAGATGGGAAATTAATATTCTTAAATTTGCACCGTGTTTGTATCCGCTATGCGTTTATATTCGAGATGCAATAAAGAAGCAACGTGTTAGGTAATTGATATGATAAGTGTAGAAAAAAATAGGGGTATAGACAAATTTTTAGGTTTTTTGCTGGGGCTTGGTATAAGCGAAGGAATTACAGTTTTGTTTCATTTAGGCAACAAACCTTTTCTGTTTATAGAGGTATTTTCACCTCTTATGTTTGTATATTTTTTTGTGCGAGACGGCCGTGCGCTACCAAAATTTCTTCGCAGCGTTTCGACAGGTTTTAAATTATTTTTTCTGATAATAATAGCATCTATCATTCCGGGCGTGGTGTATTTTATGTCTTTTTCTGTTGCTCAAAACTATTTTGTAGGTTTGATAACACTGTTCATATCCATGACGGCAGCTTTCAACGCCTTTGTGTTGCAGCAACAGCGACAATATATCTTCAGAGGAATGTTTGTCGGATTGTTACTGAATATTATTTTTTCCTTGGTATGCTTTGTAAGTTTCGAAAGGGGAGTCGTAATTTCACTTAAAGATATTTTCAACAGAGATGCGTTTTTTGTACCGAAATACGCATTCAGGGCACAAGGCTTTTTTCTTGAACCGTCACATTTTATACGCTATATTGCTTCAGTAGTTATTATTTTGATATCTTCAATTAAAATAAAATCATCTATAGCAAAGTATCTGATAATTTGTGCTTGTATTGCGGCACTTGGACTTTCCCTTTCGGGTTCGGTTGCAATTATTATCGGAGGAATGGTTTTATATTATTTCGGTACTGTGCACAACAAACGTGGAGTAAAGCCGAGAGATATTGTTTTCGTTGTAATCCTTGTGGCGGGATTGTCTGTATTTTCTACCGAGATCATTGATGCAATGGAAAAAATATTGACCGGAGCTAATATAACTAATGAAGAAAATTCAGGTAGATTCGGAGCTATAGTATCTGTTTTGAAGCAGTGGAAGGCTATGATTGCGGGGTGCGGTTGGAACTTGACATCAAGTTTGATTGCGCAAGCAGGTCTTGATATTGTGGCGGCTTTTTCGGATATAGTTGAGATTACCGTAGAAACAGGTCTGATTGGCGGACTTTTGTATGTGTGCAGCGTGTTGGCCATGGCATTCAGACTGTGGAAGGTACATGAAAATTATTCTCGTGCTCTTAGTGTATCCTTGCTTATGATATTAGCACTTCAAGCGGGGACAGACTATGCTTTTAATCCCTGCATAATGTTGGTATTCGGTCTTTGTTTTGCACAACTATCCGAAAATAAAAGAAGCTTAGATTCGTAGACTTACATTCAACAGTTTGAGTGATGCGAAATAAATAATAACTTGAGGGAGTGTTCTTTAAGTATGAAGGAAAACACATTTGTTCGCTTCATGAAATCATCAGGAATATTTTTCTTTGGAAATGTTATGACTAAACTCATTTCATTTTTTCTGTTGCCGTTATATACCGGATATATATCGGTAGAACATATGGGATATTATGATGTTTCTATCGTATATATGAATATCGGCGTTTCTGTGTTGTTTTTTGAGTTGTGGTCTGCGATATTGCGGTTTATGTATGACAGGGAACAAACAGAGGATAAATATGCTGTTATAAAGACAGGAAGCGTGATCTTTATGGGATCTGCGCTTTTATACAGTGTAATATTTCTCATTTTGCACTTGTTTTTTAATATTGAATGCCTATGGTTAATTTACTTTACAGGTCTTACACAATGCTTGGTTTCGTTCTATACATTTTCAGCCAGAGGTTTAAATAAAAATGTAGATTTTGCAGTTTCAGGAATTATCGGAGTATTAGTGAGTGCAGTAGTCAACATTGTATGCATCCTATGGTTTGAGATGGGATATATTGCGCTGTATCTCGGTTCAATTATCGGTCATATAATTCAATGTTTATATTTGGAAATTCGCACAAGCTTGCTTGTTAAAAGTACAAGACAAAAGTTAAACAAACCGCAGATAAGGCAAATGGCGGTATATGCTATTCCGCTGTGTGTAAACACCGTTTCGTTCTGGATGTTGACCGGATTTAACCGAATAGTGTTGAACTGGGTAATGGGAGATGTTGCAAACGGACTTTTTGCTGTAGGTAATAAATTTGGCACGCTTATTGCAATGATTACTACTTGTTTCACATATGCGTGGCAGGATGTTTCGTTTTCTCATGCGGCACAGAGCGAAAATAACGGGTCATTCTTTTCTAAGGCATGCAAATTATACAGTCGTTTTCTTTTGTGCGGTATGTTAGCTGTTCTTCCTGTGTGTTATTTGGGTTTCAACATTATGGTAAATGACAGTTATAGCGAAGCGCTGCAAACCATTCCTCTTTTCCTTCTTGTTGGAGTTATAAGTGCAATATCATCTTTTATAGGAAATATATTTTATGCGGTTAAAGATACAAAAACCATATTTTTTTCCACAGTGATTGCTGCCGTAGTAAATGTGGCATTGGTTTATCCTATGATTAAATTGTTCGGTATTAACGGAGCGAATATTTCTGCATGCATCGGTTTCTTGGTGAATATAATAGTAAGATGTATTATACTCCGCAAGAAGATGAATTTTGTTTTTGATTGGAAAATTTCGGGGTTGTTGTTACTTTATTCCGCTGTTGCATTTGTGTGGTTTGCCCACCTCAACATCTGGCAAAGCATTATGATGTTGTTTGTTCATGTTTTAATTGGAATATTATTTTTCAGGAAAGAGTTTAATCAGGCACTATGCACAATCAAAAGGAAATTATCTAAAAAATTATAACCTTGAGATTAAATTAAATATTTTTATAAAAATTTAGCGAGTACTGCAGTTTGCTGTTTTAAATTGTGGGTGCAAAAAAGAAAGGAATGGTTGCATATGAAAAATATATTGGTCATCGTGGAATCCTTCATGCACAGACCCAGTCCTAATGGTATATGTACCAAAAAAGTTATAGATGAGTTAAAAAAGCGAGATGCCGAGGTCACCGTTCTTACTACAATAACCGAAAACGGCCAGCCTTCAGAAGAAGAGATAGAGGGAGTTAAGGTTTATGCTTTTAAGAGAAGTCTTGGCGAGTCTATCCTTTTAAAGGCTGGCACGAAGAGCGGAATGATCAAAAAGATGTATGAGGCCTTTGCAAAGTTTGTGTTGCGAGCATGGCTTGTACTTTCTTGTTTTAAGTGGCCGCAAAGATCGTTGTTCCTCTCCGGCAAATATGTATCGAAAGCCAGGAAACTGCATAAAAACAAGCCGTTTGATGCGGTGGTAGCAGTATATATGGGCATTGACGAGTTGGCCGCAGGAAGAAAGATAAAGAAGTTATTTCCTGAGATACAGTCATTCATATATACTCTTGACGATTTGTCCGGACGGAAGTATCCGAAATTGTTTGGTACCGATGTATGCCTCAGGTCAATAAAAAAATGGGAGCACAAAGTGTTTTCGTACGCAGATATGATATGCATTATGAATTCCCATGTTGAGCATTATAAGGATAAGAATTACGACAGATACAGGCAAAAGTTTAAAGTTATGGATATCCCGTTGTTTGAGATTGCGCAATCACAAAGTTCGACAGCTTACCCGGTTGCTGAGAAAAAAGGAGAAAAGATAAAAATAATATATACAGGAGCAGCGTTGGTTGAAACCGGAAATCCGACATATTTTGTTGATCATATACTCCCGTCACTCCTTAATTGCGAACTCCATTTGTACGGAAGAATAGATCCCACTGTAAAAAAACATTTGGAGGATCACGAGCTATTCGGCAAGCGTATTTTTATACACGGAATGATACCTGCCGCTGATGTAAAACATATTCAGGATGAAGGTGACTGCCTTATTACTTTTGGTTCTGATAATCCAAGTATGATACCATGTAAGATATTTGAATATTTCTCAAGGCAAAAGCCGGTAATAAATGTATATTATTCGGATAACGATTCTGCATATCCGTATGTTGAAAAATACGGATACAGTGTTCAGATTCTTTCAACAGACACCGCTGAAGAAAATGTGCAGAAAATTGAAGATTTTATAAAGAGGATTCATGAAATGTCTGTACCGGGCGGAGATGAACTGACAAGGATTTTTTGGGATAACACCCCCATTCCAATGGCTGAAACTTTGATGCAGGTTAACAACTAAAAATCAAAGTGCTGTAAAAATACAAAAAAGGCAGATAAAATTTATGAAGAGTAAAAACGTTGGACTCGCAACTTGTTTTATAGACAATTACGGTGCCTGTCTGCAGGCATATGCACTTCAGACAAAAATTGAGCAGACGGGTGCAGAGTGTAAGATAATAAAGTATACACAGCCGGATGGATATAAAAGAAAGCACAATATTCGTGATATTCTCAAAGCAAATCCGTTGTTTCTGCAGACGGTGCGTTTGTTTGGATATAAGCCGTTTTTTAAATATCTTAATAAGCCCAAATTTGAAAAATTCAGAAATACATATTTAAAATTCACCGATAGATACGATACAGCAGAAGAGATTTATAAAGCTGAAATGAATTTTGATGCATATGTATGCGGAAGTGACCAGATATGGAATCCGGTGTTGTTTGACGGTAATGACCCAATATACACATTGGATTTTGTGCCTGACGGAAAGAAGCGGATAGCTTATGCTCCCAGTATCGGTTTGTCAGAGTTTCCACAGGAATACGCAGAAGATTTCAAAAACAAAATTGACCGTTTTGATTTTTTATCGGTAAGGGAAAGTGCAGGACAGCAAATTGTCCATTCCTTGACACACAAGGATGTTAAGGTAGTACTTGACCCAACATTGCTGCTTAACGGTAATGACTGGAATAAAATTGCAATATCGGCTGGAATGAAGCGTCCTTACATATTTTGTTATCTTTTCGGAACTCGTTCTTATATTGGTGAATTTACAGAATATGTTAGACTCACAACAGGCATGGATGTGGTATGTATTCCGCTTACTGAGAGGGAAGAGAAATCAGACTATATAAAAGTGTATAACGCCGGACCATGTGAATTTTTGGGACTCATTCGAGATGCGTCTATTGTAATTACAGATTCGTTTCATGCCACAGCGTTTTCCATCAACTTCAACACCCCATTTTATTCACTTCTCAGAAATGAGACGGGTGAAAAAAACAATATGAATTCACGCATTTACAGCATTCTCGGTTTGACAGGTCTTGAAGATAGATTGGTTTCGCCTGATGTCAAATATCCTTTCAAAATTGATATGGATATGGATTTCACCGAGACAAATGAGAAACTGAATGCCAAAAGGATGTCTGATTACGCGGATCTCAAACGCTGCTTGGATGCATGATATTCATTTGGTACTTATTTTGAAGTACAAAAGGAAAGGCTGTAAATATAATGAAAACAATATGCAAAAAAAAGGATTGTGTCGGATGCACGGCGTGCAAAAACAGTTGTCCTGTAAACGCTATTAATATGACTGCGGATAGTGAAGGTTTTTCTTATCCCGAAATTTCTTTTGAAAAATGTATAGATTGTGGAAAATGCGTTAAGGTATGTCCTGCAAATAATAATTTTACACTTAATTGTGATGTGTTTGATATTTATGCAGTTCAAATTCAAGACAAAGATAATTTGAAAAAATCCACATCCGGAGGAATGTTCATATTACTTGCGTCATATGTGTTGGAAAAGAACGGTGTGGTGTTTGGAGCAAAATATGACAGCAATATGGTAGTTAAGCACTGCGGTGCACAAACACTGGAAGAAGTGTACCCCATGCAGGGATCAAAGTATGTTCAGTCTGATGTAGGTGACACTTATCGACAGGTGCGTGATTATTTGGAATCAGGTCGTTATGTGCTTTATTCGGGAACTCCTTGTCAAATCGAAGGGTTAAAATCCTATCTTGCAAAGCCATACAATAAGTTGATTACTATGGATCTCATCTGTGGGGGAGTTCCAAGTCCGCTTTTGTTCAAACTATATATTGACGATTTGGAAAAGAAAAGACAATCTAAAATTATAGATCACAAATTCAGAGATAAAACAGAAAACGGTTTTTCTCATACTACAGTAATCACAGAGAATAAAAACGGAAATATTATAAGAACTGTAATTGCTGACAGAACAAAGGTATCATATTATGTAGCTTTTGGACAGCAAGAATATTTTCGTCCATCGTGTTACAACTGTAAATATAACAATGCAGCAGTTCACAGTTCTGATTTTACATGCGGAGGTTATTTCGGATCAAAAGAAGAAGCATTGGCATTGGGCACATATGAAGGAATATCCGAAATTATAATTCACACTGTTCAAGGGCGCAGGATTTTCGAGGAAATAAAAGAACGGATAAAGTATGTGAGTCTTACTCTTGATGAAGCTTTGGAAAATAACGGTATGTTAAATGAAAATTTGCCTGAAAATAAGCGTAACCCCGAAATGTTTAATTTTCTAAACAGTCACGGGTATGAAAAAACTGCAAAAAAATATTTTCCGATATACAAACAATCTTTTGTTAAGAAAATAATTCCCAAATCTCTGAAAATAAAACTAAAAAGGTTTATTACACACAACAAATGATAAATCTGATATAAACGGAGGAAAATTCAAATGTCATTATTTAAAGGAAAAAACCTTCTTATAACAGGCGGTACCGGGTCGTTCGGAAACGCAGTGCTCAACCGTTTTCTTCGTACGGACATCGGAGAGATCCGCATTTTGTCCCGCGATGAGAAAAAGCAGGATGACATGCGCCATGAGTTTCAGGTAAGGATGCCCGATGCTGCGGACAAGATCAAATTCTATATCGGAGATGTCAGAGATATTCAGTCGGTCCAAAATGCCATGCACGGCGTGGATTACATATTCCATGCGGCGGCGCTCAAGCAGGTGCCTTCATGCGAGTTTTTCCCGATTGAGGCTGTCAAGACAAATGTTCTCGGCACGGAGAATGTGCTGACTGCCGCTATTGAGGCGGGAGTGAAGAATGTTGTTTGCCTTTCTACCGATAAGGCGGCGTATCCGGTCAATGCCATGGGTACGAGTAAGGCGATGATGGAAAAGGTAATTGTCGCAAAATCCCGCACCGCCTCGGCAACTAAGATTTGCTGTACCCGTTACGGAAATGTTATGTGCAGTCGCGGTTCTGTTATTCCGCTGTGGATTGATCAGATCAAGGCAGGCAATCCCATTACCGTCACCGATCCGAACATGACAAGATTTATTATGTCGCTTGATGAGGCGGTTGACCTTGTTCTTTTCGCTTTTGAGCACGGCGAGAGCGGAGATATCCTTGTCCAGAAAGCTCCTGCTTGCACTATAAAGACTCAGGCAGAGGCTGTGTGCGAACTTTTCGGCGCGGATAAAAATATAATTAAAGTTATAGGCATCCGTCACGGAGAGAAAATGTATGAAACTCTGCTTACCAATGAGGAATGTGCAAATGCTGTCGATATGGGCAAGTTTTATCGTGTTCCGTGCGATAAGCGCGGTCTTAACTATGATAAGTATTTTAAGGTTGGAGATAAGGAGCGCAATACTTTAACCGAGTTTAACTCAAACAATACCGACCTTTTGAATATTGAACAGGTGAAGGAAAAACTCCTGAGTTTGCAGTATATCCGCGACCGTCTTGACGAGGAGAATTCTTGATATGTTTGAAAATGTAAAATGGAAGGAAAACGGAAAGCTGAAACTTTTGATTATAGTCGGCACAAGACCTGAGATCATCAGGCTTTCGGCTGTTATCAATAAATGCAGAAAGTATTTTGATGTGATATTGGCACATACCGGGCAAAACTATGATTATAACCTTAACGGGGTGTTCTTTAAGGACTTGAAACTTGGTGATCCAGAGGTTTATCTTGATGCGGTCGGGGCAGATCTCGGCGAGACATGCGGCAATATTATTGCAAAGTCATATAAGCTTATGGCACAGATCAAGCCTGACGGCGTTTTGGTTTTGGGAGACACAAATTCATGTCTTTCGGTTATAGGCGCAAAGCGTCTGCATATTCCGATTTTCCATATGGAGGCGGGCAACCGTTGCAAGGATGAGTGTCTGCCGGAGGAAACCAACAGAAGAATTGTAGATATTATTTCGGATGTAAATATGGCGTATTCCGAGCATGCAAGAAGGTATCTTGCGGATTGCGGTCTGCCTAAAGAGCGCACATATGTTACGGGCTCGCCTATGGCTGAGGTTTTGCATAATAATCTCTCCGAGATTGAGGCGAGCGACATTCATGCGCGTCTTGGGCTTGAGAAGGGAAAATACATTCTTCTCTCGGCGCACAGAGAGGAAAATATAGACACCGACAAAAACTTTACAAGCCTTTTTGGTGCGGTAAATAAGATGGCGGAAAAATACGATATGCCGATACTTTATTCCTGCCATCCGCGCTCAAAAAAGAAGCTTGAAACTTCAGGCTTTAAGCTTGACAGCCGTGTTATTCAGCATGAGCCGCTTGGATTTCATGACTACAACTGTCTTCAGATGAATGCGTTTTGCTGTGTTTCGGACAGCGGCACATTGCCTGAAGAGGCGTCATTTTTCACCTCTGTCGGCAAGCCGTTTCCCGCTGTCTGCATAAGGACCTCAACCGAGAGACCGGAGGCGCTTGACAAAGCTTGCTTTATCCTCTCCGGAATAGATGAAAAGGGACTTTTGCAGTCTGTCGATACTGCTGTGGAACTCAATAAAAACGGCGACTTCGGCATACCCGTGCCGGATTATATTGAAGAAAATGTCTCCACTAAGGTGGTTAAAATAATTCAGTCTTATGTGGGCGTTGTCAATAAAATGGTTTGGAGAAAAGATATATGAAAATACTTGTCACCGGCGCAAAGGGAATGGTCGGCACAGCACTTTGCAACAACCTTAAAAATATCCGTGACGGAAAGAACAAAACCCGCCCTGATATCCGTATTGACGAAATTTTTGAGTATGATGTTGATTCAACCGAAAAGGAACTTGATGAGTACTGCAAGAGTTGTGATTTTGTGTTCAACCTTGCAGGGGTAAACAGACCGCAGAACAGCGAGGATTTTATGCGCGGCAATTTTGGATTTGCCTCTTTGCTCCTTGACACTCTAAAAAAATACTCAAATAAAGCGACGGTTATGCTTGCAAGCTCTGTTCAGGCAACATGTATCGGCAGATATGACAATGACTACGGGCGCAGCAAAAAGGCAGGAGAGAACTTGTTTTTCAGTTACGCCGAGCAGACCGGTGCCAAGGTTGCAGTATACCGCTTTGTAAACCTTATGGGACACAGCAGACCGAAGTATAACAGTGCAGTGTCAACATTTTGCTGGGCGGTTGCAAATGATGAGGAGTTTACGGTAAATGATCCGAATACCGAGCTTGAGCTTCTTTATATCGACGATCTCATTGAGGGGATGTTCGACCTTCTTGAGGGCAGAGAGAAGCACTGTGAGTATAACGGTATAGAAGCCATAGAGTCGGATGAAGGTAAATTCTGCTATATTCCTCTTACATATAAGATTACATTAGGCAAAATTGTGGAGTTGCTCATGCAGTTTAAAAATCAGCCAAAAACGCTGATGATGCCTAAAATTCCTGATGGCTCTTTTGCTAAAAAATTATACAGTTTGTATCTTACTTATCTTCCCAAGGAAAAGTTTAAGTATGCGCTGAAGATGAATGTTGACCAAAGAGGAAGCTTTACCGAGCTTATGCATACTGAGGACTGCGGACAGATTTCAGTTAATATAAGCAGACCGGGGATAACAAAAGGACAGCATTGGCATAACTCGAAGTGGGAGTTGTTTATCGTTGTCAGCGGGCATGGACTTATTCGGGAGCGCAATATCAATACGGGCGAAACGGTTGAATTTGAGGTTTCGGGGGATAAGATTGAGGCTGTGCATATGATTCCGGGCTGGACGCACAATATTATTAATCTTTCCGAAACAGAGAACCTTGTTACGGTTATGACATGTAACGAAATATTCGATCCGAACAAACCGGATACATTCTTTGAGATAGTTTAATTTGAATTTTATGACATCATAGAGGGGTTAGATTATGTTTGAAACGCTAAAGCATGTGGGAGATGCCTTCGGGCTTGCGGGGGAGTTTTATTCCTATGACGTTATTACCATGGGTAATATCAATTCCACTTTTAAGGTGACTTATATTTTGGAAAACAAGGCGCTGAAGAGCTATCTCTTTCAGAAGGTGAACACCAATGTGTTTAAAAATCCCGTTGAGATTATGGAGAACATCGACCGTGTCACATCGCATATCCGCTCGAAGTTTCCAAGTCAGCTCTCGCTGCATTTTTACCACACCGGGGACGGGAAAAATTATTATGTAAGTGAAAAGGATTACTTCTGGCGTGTGAGCAACTTTGTTGACTCGGTTGCTTATAATGTTACGGAGGACCTTGTAGTCATTGCATCGACGGGAGAGGCGTTCGGCAGGTTTCAGATGCAGCTTGCGGACTTTGACGGCAGCACGCTGCATGAGACTATCAAGGACTTTCACAACACAAAGTTGCGTCTTGACAAACTGTTTGAGGATGCGGGGATTGACCCCGTAAACCGTGCGGAGAGTGTGGCAGAGGAGCTTGCGTATATTGCCTCCGTGCGTGATACAGCGTCAAAACTCAGCATCATGTTCGAAAACGGAGATCTGCCTGTCCGTGTTACACACAACGACACCAAGGCGAATAATGTTCTCTTTGACAAGATTACGAAAAGGCCTCTTCTGGTTATAGATCTCGACACGGTCATGCCCGGAATGCCGATGTACGACTTCGGCGATGCGGTGCGCTTTATTGCAAGCACGGCGGAGGAGGATGAGCCCGACCTCAACAAGGTTTATTTTGACACGGGTAAGTTCCGAGCGTTTGCAAAAGGCTTTCTCGGTCAGGTCAAGGACAGTCTGACCAAAAAGGAGCTTGACAATATGGTTCTTGGAGCATTTTCCATTACTGTTGAGCTTGCGGCGAGATTTCTTGACGACTACATAACGGGGGATAAGTACTTTAAGATAAACTATCCTCAGCACAATCTTGTGCGTGCAAGATGCCAGCTGAAGCTTGCCAAGGATATTATGCGCAAAGCTGACGAGCTTAAGTGGATAGTGAGAACAACTTTGTCAGAATAAAATGCATTAGTGCTCCGGCTGAAAACTTATATTTTGCATCAGCCAGAGTTTTAAGTTTATTTTGGAATGATTTTTACTTTGAACGGTTTTAGATAAAACTCTCTGCGAATTCTTTTAATTTTCTCTACAGCTTGGGGCGTGCAGAGTTTTTGGCGTATTTTTATGGGTAAAACGGCTTTTGAACTGATAAAAGTACGGCTTTCGGCAGAAAATAAATTCAGGATTAAGGAGATTTTGATGTCAGGTTTGGTTGATATAATGATGAAACTTATCTCATGCGAGATATGCGGAAAAGAGTTGGATCTTTCTCATGAAAATCTTGATGAAGAAGAACTCGAGAGACTTTTCAGGCTGTCAAAAAAGCAGGATGTCGCTCATATTGTCTCGGACGGACTTGTAAAATTCGGCCTTATAAATGATAATTCTGCACTGAAAGCGGCGTTTCAGAAAGAGAGCATGCTTGCGCTTTACCGGTATCAGAAACTGAGCTATGACCTGAAGAAAATCTCGGATACTCTTGAAAAAAACGCTATACCGCATATGCCGCTGAAAGGCTCGGTGCTCCGTGCCTCATATCCCAAACCTTGGATGAGAACAAACTGTGATATAGATGTGCTTGTCAAGGAAGAGGACCTTGAAAGAGCGAAAGAGGCGCTGTGCGGGGAGCTCGGATATAAAGCAGGGAATAAAAATTCACATGACTTGCCGTTTGAAACCTCATCCGGCATGCACCTTGAGCTTCACTACAACCTGATTGAGAGCAGTATAAATGAGATGGCTGAGGGGGTTTTATCCGAAGTGTGGGATAAGGCAGTGCTCTGCGAGGGCAGTGAGTATCGGTACAGTATGCCGAGCGAGCTGTTTTATTTCTATCATATCGCGCATATGGCAAAGCATTTTGTAAACGGCGGCTGCGGCGTGCGTTCACTGCTCGATTTGTGGATAATGGAGCATAAGTGGACTTTTTCCGAGGAGGAAAAAAACAACCTTTTGCAGCGCGGCGGACTTTCTGAGTTTACAAAGGAGGCTGTAAAGCTTTCCGAATGTTGGTTTTCATTTGCACCTCTTGAGCCGACACAGGAGAAGATGCAGGAATATATTATAAACGGCGGTATATACGGCAATATGGAAAACAGGATTACGGTTCAGCAAACCAAGAGAGGAGGCAAACTGAAATACGCCATGAGCCGAATTTTTCTGCCGTGCGATATTTTAAAATACAAGTACCCCGTGTTAAATAAACACAGATGGCTGTTGCCGTTTATGCAGGTAAGACGGTGGTTTTCTCTTGTATTTTGCGGCAGGCTGAAAAGCTCTGTCAGAGAGCTTAAAATAAACGGCAGCGTCAGTGCTGATGACGCAAAAAATACAGCCGAGCTTTTAAACAAGCTCGGACTCAAATAATATAAATAAAACATTACAAAAGTAGGTGTGAAATGACAGGAACAATGTTGCTTGTCGGTGCGGTTATTCTGATATGTATTCTTTTAAAGAAGTTTTTAGACAAAATACCCGTGCCGTCGCTTTTGATTTTTATCTGCCTCGGAATGCTTTTCGGGGAGAACGGAATAATTAAAATTCCGTTTGACGACTATAATACAGTTAACACGGTATGCACCGTTGCACTTGTGTTTATAATGTTTTACGGCGGATTTTCCACCAATATAAAAGCCGCAAAACCGGTTATAGCACAGTCCGCACTTATGTCGACCTTAGGCGTTGTGCTCACATGCGGATTTGTGACGGTGTTTGCTCATTTTGTCTTTAAACTTGCTATCCTTGAAAGCTTTCTTATAGGTGCGGTTATCTCGTCGACGGACGCCGCGTCGGTCTTCGGTATTCTCCGCTCCCAAAAGCTCGCGCTCAAATACAATACCGACTCGCTTCTTGAGCTTGAGTCGGGCTCAAACGACCCCATGTCATATATGCTCACAACTGTTGCAATTATCCTTCTCAGCGGGGAGAAAATTTCCGTACCGCTCCTGCTTTTAGAGCAGCTGGCGTTTGGAATTGTGTGCGGTGTGGCGATAGGATATATTGCCGTAAAACTTTTGCATTTGTCCCTGTTGCCGTCACAGCAGAGCCAAACGGTTTTTCTCATTGCAATACTGATACTATCCTATTCTATACCGACTCTTATAAACGGAAACGGATATCTCAGCGTCTATATTTGCGGAATCTGGATAGGTAACTCAAAGATTGCGGGCAAAAAATATTTTGTGCACTTTTTTGATGTGCTGACAAATGTCGCACAGGTTCTGATATTCTTCCTGCTCGGCTTGCTTGTCACACCGGTAAATCTCTCCTCGGTTTTCCTTGTGGCACTTGTGCTCGTGGTGTTTCTTACTTTGGTCGCAAGGCCGCTGACGAGTGCTGTTCTGCTGCTGCCGTTCCGACCGAAGTTCGGGCAGATTGCGGTTGTATCATGGGCGGGATTTCGCGGCGCGGCGTCTATCGTTTTTGCGATATTGGCGGTGCTCGGAGGTGTTGAGACTACCTACAATATCTTTAACCTTGTCTTTTGCATGGTGCTTTTTTCAATATTTATTCAGGGCAGTTTACTGCCGACAATTGTAAAGAAGCTCTCAATGATAGATTACACTGCCGATGTAGGGCGCACGTTCACCGACTATGAAGAGGATGGCGACATACATTTTATAAGGCTTAATATTGCCGAGGGGCATCATTGGGCGGGGCAGAGCCTCTACCAGATTCGCCTTCCGCAGGATCTGCTTGTCGCGGGCATAATCCGAGATGGTAAAATGATTACCCCGAGCGGCAACACAAAATTAAAATGCGAGGATGTGCTTGTGCTTGCGGCAAGGAGCTTTGACGGAAAGAATAACTTTACCTTGCAGGAGGTTGTGGTTGAAAGGGGACAGCGTTTTCACAATCACAAGCTTTCCGAGATACCTCAGCTTGAAACTAACCGTGTTATCCTTGTCAAGCGTGGCGTTGACACCCTGATCCCGTCGGGAAACACTGTTATAAAAGCGGGGGATATACTTGTCTTTGCAAAGCAGGAGGAATAACCTCTTGACGTAAAAAACTCAGGTGAGGTTTTGAATTTTAGGATACTGATAAACTCATTTCTCATATACAATAAAAAGGAGACACATTTTCCCCGCCTCCTAATAAGAAAACATGAGATAGTCCAGTAAAATCAATGTTTTCAGAGGCAAGGAACACGATGTGAAGTCAAAAAATCAAATACTGGCAGGATAAAGGGTGCTGATGTGAAATATC
>CALWTU010000094.1 GCA_944384515.1 uncultured Clostridia bacterium | reverse complement strand
TCTGTGCCTCACCCTGTGGTGCTTCAGAATATCGACAAGAAGTGCGCTGTCGCATTCTTTGAGGTGTTCACCGAGCCGTTCAGCGAGATAGCGGCAGATAAGAACAGTTATGTTGAGCCGTCTAAGTTCCCGTCTATTGATATAGATATAACATTCAATGCGGATCTTTCGAGCCTTGATTTTGATGCGGTCGTTGCGGCTGCAAAAGCGGCTTGTCCCGACATTCTCCGTGATATGTGGGTAAAGGATATCTATAACAGCGAGAGCGGCACAGCGCTCACCCTCAGGTTTGTGTTCTCCTCAAACGAGCGCACACTCACAAAGCAGGAGCTTCAGCCGTCGATTGATGTTTTGTCAAACGCACTCGTTGCCGTAAATCTTACAAGAAAATATTAATTCTGCCCCTTTGCCTTAAAGCGTGCGGAATTAAACATAAAGGCGATTGATGTGTCCCGGATGCCGCAAAGCATCCGGGACACAAAATTAAATGAGCTTGTTATATAAAAAATTAAAACACAAATGTATCCGCAGAGCAATTGCATTTCGGATATTTTTTCAGGAGAAAACCGAAATATGAAATACTCAGATCAGGTAGCAAAACACTACAACACGCTTATTGATATGAACAACGATCCTTTCAGGGATCCCATACCGCTCAAAGAGTATATGGATAAATGGGACGGTGGGGATTTCATTGAGGCGCTCCAACTGTCACCGCAGAAAAGCGTTCTTGAAATAGGTGTCGGCACAGGCAGACTCGCTGTGAAAGTAGCGCCGTGTTGCGGAAAATTTACCGGGATAGACATCTCTCCGAAAACAGCAGAGCGGGCGCGAGATAATCTCTGTGCTTTTTCAAATATAAAGATTGTATGTGATGATTTTTTGACACACGGCTTCATAGAGCGGTTTGATATAATTTATTCTTCGCTTTCCTTTATGCATATTGAGGATAAACTGACCGCAATAAAAAAAGTCGCCGAGCTGCTTATGCCCGGCGGTCGGTTTGTACTGTCGGTTGACAAAAACCGAGATGAGTATATTGATATGGGAATTTACAAAATCAAGGTATATCCTGATAGTCCTGACGGTATTTTAAGATGCCTTGATTCAGCAGGGCTGAAACTCGAAAAGCAGTTTGAAACTGAGTTTGCGTATATATTTGTTGCGGTTCTTTAATATCTGAAAAAACAAAGGCTGAATTTTCCTGAACTTGCCGAATGAAAAATCTTTCGGGGCTTTGGAGAATTCAGCCTTTTTATTTGTGCTGTGATTTTTTAAAGTGCCGAGCCAAAACGGCTTGTGTAAAAATTAGGTTTTACAGCACTGTTGCCGTCAAAATAAGCCTGCACCCATGCGGTGCGGGATAGGGCAGTTCAGTGGGAGAAACTTTTGTTTTACGCCTCTTCGGTATCAGATGAGTTATCCGAGTTTCCTGTATCCTCTGTGCCGTCAGGCTCCTCTGTGTCTGTCGGCTGTTCGGTGACATCCTCACCGCCGGACTCTCCCGGGTTTTCCTGAGACTTAAGATATGCGTCATAATATGACAGTATCAGCTCATCTGCGTCTGCATCGGTAATTTCTTCTTTGTCAGAGAAATTATCATTTACATAAATGGCCATATTGTCAATTATCCCTTGCTCAAGTTCAATACTGTTTGCCTTCAGCGTGCTGTCGATTGACGCAGATACAGCGGCAAGGTACTCCTCTTGTGAAGCATAGTCAGCCTTGTTAATCTGGAGAGTGCCTTTCAGACCCTCTTTGACACTGTTATACAAATTTTCGGAATTCGGAACACCGAGCTGTTGACTCATAACAATAACAGAAATTTTTGACACGCTTGACACAAGCTTTGCCGTCCTCTCACTTTTGCGCAGGTTTTCGATTATCCTGTTTACAGTGGTAATTCCGTTTGCGTCTTTAACTGTCAGAGCATTAAGCACAGCGTCGGTATCTTTGTCAAAAGCTAAGATTACATTGTCATCAGAGAGGATAAAGTATGTATACAAGATGATTTTCATATCCTCTGAGAAATGCTCGTTTTTCATATCCGTAAATATCGAAAAACCGTCATTTACAACCTCTTTTAACGGCTCTTCAACCTGAATATTGAATCCGCCGTTTGCAATGGCATTGGATAAACTGCGTACGAGTCCGGATGAAATATTTAATAGCGTCGGGTTTTGCGAGATGATATCGATTATCTTTAACATTGACTCTTTGTCACTGTCGTTTAGCTTTTTAAAATCGGTGTCCTTTAATTTTCCGCCCTCGCTGTATATCAGAACACAGTCGGGCAAAACGGTTGTTGCGTCAGTCTCTGTGCCGTCGATATTTACAGTCGTCATATTCTTGTAGATTGCTCCGAGACCTATTTTGTTATAAAATTTGTAAGCCGGAGAGTCGACGAGGGGCTTTGCGTATGTATTGTAGTACTGTGTAAGCTGAGATGTTATGGGCTCTTCGGGTTTTTCCTGACTGAGAGTTGTGACAGTGTAGCTATATGCGTTTCCAAGTCCGACTACAGGAAGCATGAAGACACCGGCAATCACGACTCCCGTAAGTGCACCGACGCACATACCCAGAAGTCGGGTAAAAATATTGTTTCTTCTCTTTGAGAAGCCGAGTATTCCGCACAGTACAACGTGCAGTATCAGCGAAACAATACGGAACACTTCGAACAGAACAATAAATACAACGGGAGATATTATCAGTGCCGTCGGTACTGCGACGAGCGCCTTTACAACGCCGACTTCGAGATTTTTAATCCATGATATGTCAGGTCCGTTTGCAAAAAACGGAATTTTAAGCAAATAGTTATACATCTGTTCAGATGTCATACTGTCAAATGTCTGCAAAAATTTGTCGAGAGCTATACCTGTGAGCCAGAACGAGAGAATTATTGAGCCGGCTATCAGACAAAGCCTTATAACCTGTCTCGAAACTCCCCTGCGAAAGCCGTTTAAAGCACCGATAACAACAAATATGAGCACAAAAACGGGAAGAATCCATGATAAATTTATCGGCATGGCAGAACTCCTTTCTTTATACGGTTAATTAACATTAACCTATTAAATGATAGCATAACACGGAATAAAAGTCAATAAAAATCAAAATGAATATTTTTACTTTTGAGTAAATTTCTTCAGCTCATATGTTTTGAGGATAGCTACCTGTGTTTTTCCGTCCCGGATTTCGCCGTTCATGACCATCTGAAAGAGTGTTTCAAGAGGCACGCGTTCCACATCCAGGAATTCGTCCTCATCAAGTTTTCTGTCCTCGAATTTAATGTCCTCTGCAAGGTATATATCTATTTTTTCGTTGCAGATTGCAGGGGTTGAGTCGTATCCGCCGAGAAAAGTGTATTTGCCTGCCACAGCGCCGGTCTCTTCTTTGAGTTCTCGTTTTGCAGCTTCAAGACGGTCTTCGTCGGGGCTGTTGAGTTTTCCTGCCGGAATTTCAAAAAACACTCTTCCGTGTGCGTATCTGTACTGTCTTTCCATAATTACCGTTCCGTCATCAAGCAGCGGCAAAACGCATACGGCTCCGACATGTATGCAGAACTCACGGGCGGATTCTTTTCCGTTTGGCAGCAGCACCGTGTCCTTTACGACATCAAGTACTTTGCCTTTGTAAATATTTTCTCTTTTTACAAATTTTTCTGTAAGATTATCCATTTTTACCTCGTTTAAATTTTTTTATGCGATTATAATTCTATCATTTTTTGCATATTTTGTCAACTTATTATATGTATAAATATTATTTCGTTTTTTAAAAAAACTATTGCGATTTTAAATATGTAATGTTATAATAAATAAAAAACAAAAGTGAGGTTTATATGAAACTCGGAGTATTGACAAATTTGTTTGCCGGCCTTGATTTTGAAGATGCGCTCTCAAAATTCAAAGCGCTCGGTATCGAGTCGGTGGAGATAGGCTGCGGAGGTTATCCCGGAAAGGCGCATTGCGACCCTGCGGTTTTACTTAACGACGATGCAAAACTTAAAGAGTGGCTGGCACTTATAAAAAAATACGGCATGGATATTTCCGCACTCTCCGTTCACGGCAACCCCGTGCATCCCGATGCGGCTGTTGCCAAGGCGTTTCATGATGATTTTGTAAATGCGGTGCTTCTTGCTGAGAAGATCGGTATTGACACGGTCGTTACATTTTCGGGCTGTCCGGGCGGTGCGCCGGGAGACAAAACTCCGAACTGGGTTACATGCCCCTGGCCTGACGATTACCTTAAGGTGCTTGATTACCAGTGGAACGAGGTGCTTATTCCGTATTGGAAGAAGACTGCGGAGTTTGCAAAGGCGCACGGCGTAAATAGGATTGCTTTTGAGATGCACCCGGGATTTTGCGTATATAACCCCAAAACACTTCTCCGCCTGCGTGAGAGTGTAGGAGATGTTATCGGCGCAAACTTTGACCCCTCTCACCTTGTCTGGCAGGGAATTAATCCCGTCAGCGCAATTCTTGAGCTTAAGGGCGCAATCTATCACTTCCACGCAAAGGATACCAAAATACATAAATTCAACACCGAAAAATTCGGAGTGCTTGACACAGGACACTATGCAGACGAGATCAACCGTTCATGGATATTCCGCAGCGTCGGTTACGGCGGCAGCCTCGAATATTGGCGCGATATGATCTCGGCGCTTCGCCTTGCAGGTTATGACAAGGTTATGTCTATTGAGCATGAGGACTCTCTTATGACACCTGAGGAGGGACTTTGCCATGCGGTAGAGTTTCTTAAGGCGTCTATCATCAGAGATCCAAAGCCGGGCAGTATCGGCTGGGCTTGATTTTTCGGGCGGCGGCAAAATATTATACGAGCGTGTCGGAGTTTTCAGACGCATCTTTTTGCGTGCGGCATGCCGATGATCTGTACTTTACCTCGGAGGGGCAAATTTTGCCCCTCCGATTTTTACTATATAAGGGGCGCCTTCTTTTTAAGTCGTCCATCCAAAACCACGAGACTTCAGCGCGGTTAAATTTCTCTTTGACTGCAGCTGTAACTTTTTGTCTTGCGGAATAAATGTTTTTTGTTTTGCAAAAAATACCGTATATGCTTTTTTGACCGTCAAAAAGGCAAAAAAAGAGATGCCGCAGCACCTCTTTTTATCAGCTCACAAATTTATTTTATCACATTACGGTGAATAAGTCAATAATTTGCCGAAGTTTTGTTTATAAAATAAAGCGAATTTACAATGTGTACATAATTCACAAAAAAATAAAAAATTTTTCAAAAAAAGTGTTTACTTTTTACATCTATTGTGATATAATAAGAGTGCGGATGGGAAACCACTCCGCTTGCAGTGGGTTCTCTTTCGCAAGTTAAAGAGAAAGGTCGCCTCAGTTGAGGTGGGTAATTCGGTATGAAAATTTCTATTTACGGTAAGCAGATGACCGTCCGTGACAGTCTTAAGGTTCTTGTGGAGAAAAAACTCCATAAGTTTGATAAATTCTTTGGTGAAGAAACCGAGGCATTTGTTACCTGTAAGGTTCGCAAGGGGGTAAAGATTATCGAAATTACCATAAATTACGGCGGAGCAACTTTCCGTTCCGAGGAGGAGAGCGAAACCTTTATCACAGCCCTTGACAGAGTAATTGAGGGGCTTGAGAGACAGATAAGGAAAAACAAAACCCGACTTGAAAAAACGGTTAAGCGTGACGCATTCACAGTCGCCGATGAGGGCGATGACGACGAGTATGAGGAGGAGACTGAGTTCAGAATCAGAACAAAGAGCTTTCCGTTTAAGCCGATGAATGTTGAGGAGGCAATTTTGCAGATGAATCTTCTCGGACATACATTCTTTGTGTTTACAGATGCCGATGACGGGCAGGTTGCTGTTGTTTACAAGAGGAAGGACGGAGACTACGGTCTCATTACTCAGGAAAAGTAAAGATGTATCAGATCTTCGGTGTGATGTCGGGAGGCGCGTTTCCGATGAGCAAAGGCTTTGTTTGAAGGTTTGATACAGAATTACCTTTTATATATAAAGAAAAGAGGTAAAGTTTATGGATGATACGCCGAAAATAAATATGGGACGGAATATGTTCTGATCGGTGCAGTTATCAATAGGTGGGTGGCACTTAGTCACATTTATGTTAAGAAAAGATAAGGTACCGCTACGGCATAATTCCGTGCGACTGATTAAAAATACCGAAATCCTTGGATTATGATGCATCTCGGCAGTCATAGTCGGACTGCTGTTGTCCACAGGATTTCGGTCATATTTATAAAAGCGTGCCGGCACCGTTTTGATGTGTCGGCACGCTTTTATCTTCGAAACGACGTGCGTTTTTAAAAAAATTATTTTTTCTGTTTTTTGCTCGATTGGAGTGTTTTCAGTTTTTTGAGCATTTTTTCGGCAGAGTCGAGTTTTGCCTCTTTTTTTGTCACGCCCTCGCCTATCTCGGATTTGTCAGCGTGCTTGCACTCTACAAGGAATACTGTGTCTTTTCCCATCATCTTCTGACCTAAATCTTTAAATTCAAAAGGAGATGAGTTTCCTTTGCCCCGTATTTGTTTCAGCTTTGAAATTGTGCTCTCAAGCAGTTTTTTAGCATCTTTTCCCGCATTATCCAAAGTGCGTGTGTCCTCTTTGCTCATCAGTTCGGCAAGCGCTTTTTCCGCCGCCGCAGAATCCGCAATCTTGAGGTTCTTTCCGACACCGACGCCCATAAGCGCCTCGCCGATATAGCATCCTCTCTCATATGTTTTTTTATGGTCTGGGCCTGTTTCGGATATGGTTTTGTATATCGGGGCAGGGAGCTTTCTCTTCTTGTCGGCGCAGTACTCCTGCAGGGAGTTTTTCGCGCTTTGCGACGTGCTTTTCGGTTCGCATTTAAGATACTCCTCTATTTTCAGCATAACAGATACCGATTCTATAACAGTCTTCATATCCATTCCGCTGTCAACATAAATCGCTCCTATTATGCTCTCAAACAGGTCTTCTTTGACAGACGGCTCGTTCTGTATACCGAGCTTTGCGTCTCCCTCGCCGAGCATAAGATAATTTTGAAGTTCAAGGTTGCTCACCGCTTTTGAGAGCATGTCTTTGTCGGAGAGCTTGGATTTTATGTTTGAAAAATCACCCTCGCTCAGATTTGTGCGTATTCCGTATTTGTACCTGAACGCAAAATCTCTTAAAAACAGCGTGACAATAGAGGCTGACAGCACGCTGTCCCCGAAAAACTCCAGCACCTCGTTTGACTGATAATCCGCCTTCGCCTCATTGCAAAAACTGCTCCGCGTAAATGCCTGCCTCAGCAGACTTTTATCCTTGAATGTATAGCCTATCTTGCTTTCGATTATAGGAATATTTGTTTCAAATTTCATCAGAAAACCTCGGAATTTTTTATCCGATGCTATAATTTTTACATTTAAAATAAATATAAAGATTATAGCACCCAACATGAATATTTTAACATTTATTGTACACATTGTCAAGTCTTTGTGATTTGCCTTGACAAAAAATTCAATTAGTGATATTATATATATAATTGACTTAACTTATCATTTTATTATACATGATATATATTTTGTAATAGAGGAGATTAAGATGCAAAACCAGGGGCGCGGTTTGCTTTCAATGCTTGAAAGTTATTTTGATATGCTGATAAACCTTTTGGCGGTTTTAATGTCATATGTCTTTGTTGTTATGGTCTTCGAACCGGTTCTGTCTCTTGACAGTATAGAAATAATAATACTGATATTCATACATGTACTGCTTACATCATTTGTCTATCACGCATTTAATATGTACAAGCCCATGAGGTATGCAAAACCGTACCGCAGTTTACCTCTGGTTTTGAAATCCAATACGGTATATTTCGGAATCCTGGCGGTACTCACTGCGTTTTCGGGCTCTTTACAGCTGCGAAAGTTTGTTTTGTTCTGGCTTTTGTTTACCTTTGTGATATCGACATGTATTCTTACATTTAAGCGTCATACGATTAAGGTTGTTTTGCGCTCTTTAAGGTCGAGGCAGTATCATTTGCGCAAGGTGATTATTGTCGGAGACAATATAAATACCGCAGGTGACTTTGCAAAGGAGGTTGCCTCCAATTCTCAGTACGGTATGATGGTTATAGGATATGTCGGAAACAAAAATACCGAAGATATAGGAGCGGAAAAGCTGGGCTCTTTCAAGGATCTTGCAAAGATTTTGGACAAATACCGTCCCACAGATGTGGTTTTCGCCATAGATTCTTACGATAAATGGCGCCTTATAAAACTTGTCAATATGTGTGACGACAGATGTATAAAGGTGTACTTTCTCCCCGTAATTTACGGATTTTTCAAAAACTCAAGGCAGATTGAGCAGGTAGGATCGCTTCCTACCATCAATATACACAGCACCCCGCTTGACAACCCCGTAAATGCGATGATGAAGCGTATTGTGGATGTTGTCGGCTCGGCAATACTGATTGTCCTGACCTCTCCGATAATGCTCGGAATAGCGATAGGCGTAAAAATATCCTCTCCCGGCCCTGTTTTTTTCAAACAGAAGAGGGTAGGTAAAATGGGAAAACAGTTCACCATGATGAAGTTCAGATCCATGCGTGACGGCAAGGAAAAGAACAGAACATGGTCGACGGGAGTTGACAGCAGAAAGACCAAGTTCGGAAACTTTATCAGGAAGACATCGCTTGACGAGTTGCCGCAGCTGTTTAATGTGTTTGTCGGCAGTATGTCTCTTGTCGGCCCGAGACCTGAGATACCCGTGTTTGTTGAGAAGTTCAAGGAGATAATCCCGCTTTATATGGTAAAGCATTATGTAAAGCCGGGTATGACGGGACTTGCGCAGGTAAAGGGACTGAGAGGAGATACCTCGGTTGAGGACAGAATTCATGAGGACATTGCATATATTGAAAACTGGAGTTTGATGCTTGATTTTTACATTCTCTTCAAAACACCGTTCAAGGCTATAAACCACAGTGAGAAATATATTGAACCGACTGATAAAGAGGAGAATATTGAAAATACTAATCTTGAAGCCCCGCCCCGTGTCGAAAATAACATTGATGTTATGAGCGTGTATTACGGCGAGGATTATAAGTGCGGTAATGAAGAAAATTTACAGAGTTCAGGAAGTAGCGCAGATACGGAAAGCACAACAGAGCAAAAACTTGAACAAGAGCCGGGGCCGCAAACGGAGAGCGTCTCTCCCGAAATATTTCCGTTTGAAGCTGTCAGAATAAGTGAAAACGGCGTGACAGAGCAACAAGCCGCTCAGGCTGACTGTACGGACACACAGCAGACGGAGAGTGCCGAGTGCGAGACTTTAAACGCTGAGTTTTCTGAACTGCATTCAACTGTAACTGAGGCGGAGAGGACAGAAAATCTGCCTTGCGATGAGCCAAAAGACACGGAGGGCGCCCCCGCCTCACTTGGCAATGACGACGGCGTCGGAGAACATGGCGATACGGCAGAGGACAATAATGCCGTAATTGATAACGCTGAAGTTCAGAGCGGTGGCACAAGCAGTACTGACTTAGAGGCAGTCGCACAGGATGTGAGCGAGGGAGCAACTGTTTTGTCGGACGAGCAGGCTCAAAAGAAGGAATAATAAAGTTTGGGTGAATGAAGATGAAAAAAATATTGTATGTCGCATCCACTATGTCGCATATAGAAAATTTTCACCGTGATTATATTAATGCGCTTCGGGAAATGGGGCATAAAGTTTATGTCATGGCAAACGGACAGGGCGCAGATTATAATGTCCCGTTTGAAAAGAGTTTCTTTTCTGAAAAAAACAAATTTGCGCGTAAAGAAATAAAGAAAATACTCAAAGCCGAACAGTTTGACTGTATTCTTCTGAATACGACTCTTGCCGCTTTCCACACCCGTTTGGCTTTGAAAAACTCCGCACGCCCCCGTGTCGTTAACTTGGTTCACGGATATTTGTTCTCATCTGACACGGGCTTTGTAAAAACCAAAATTCTCAGGTTCTGCGAGAAGTTTGTTGCAAAAAAGACGGATTCGGTCATTGTGATGAACAGGGAAGACGCTGAGTATGCCGAAAAATACAAACTCACAAAAGGCAAGGTTTATTTCACACGGGGTATGGGTGTAAAATTCAGACCTCTCACCGGAAGCAATATCAGAAAGCGCCTTAATCTCGAGGACAAATTTATTCTGACTTTCGTCGGCGAGCTTTCAGGACGGAAAAATCAGAGGTTTCTTATAATGCAGATGCCCGAGATTTTAAAGAGTATTCCGAACGCACACCTTTGTCTTGTAGGCGAGGGCGACAAACGAGAGGAATACACAGAGCTTATAAATTCGCTCTCCCTTAGTAATTCCGTAACTCTTCTCGGCAACAGGCAGGATGTGAGTGATATTCTCAGTGCGACGGACCTCTATGTCAGCTCAAGTATTATAGAGGGCATGCCGTTTAATGTCCTTGAGGCGATGTCGCTCGGACTTGTCTCGGTTCTGTCCGATATAAAAGGCCACCGTGATATTTGCGCAGATAACGAGTACGGTTTTCTCTTTAAATACGGTTCGGCAGAGCAGTTTGTCGACCTTGTAAAAAAGGTTTACAAAAAAGAGATTGGCATTGACCCGTGTAAAATTAAATCGAGATATAAAGAGTACAGCTTTGAGGAGGTTTTCGAGAGTACTCTTGCGGCTGTGACGGAGGCTCTGGATTTATGAACGCTTTGACACGCTCTGATATAAAAAGTCGGCTGTGCAGTTTTTTTCTCGGAAGATATTATCCGCCGATCATATGCTTTATTGTTTTTTTAGGCTGTGCCTGTGGACTTGAGGTTCTGTCGAGTGCACTGATTGTCACCCTTTCCGTTTCGGCGCTTTTTTTAACGGGACGCATAAAACCTCTTTTGATATCATTTATGACCTTTTTCATGCAGATCTCAATTAAACACGCCCCCGGTTATCCGACAAATTCGGATTACATTTACACATCTTCAAGGCTTGTATACTGTATTATTATGGGAGCGGTGATTTTTTCTGCCTTTTTGTTTTTTTTCATAAAATACGGCATTTACAGAAAAATTAATTTTAAATCTCCTCTTTTTATTTCAAATGCTCTCTTTTCCGTATTGATACTTTTTAACGGCGCATTTTCGGGAGGATGGGTTTTCTCTGATCTGATTTTTGCGTTTGTGAACAGCTTTGCTTATCTCGGATTTTTTATTATTTTTTACTGCGGCTTGGCAGATGAGGCGGACAGAAGCGACGCCGCAAGCGTCAGCTCAGGCAAGGATTCAAGCGGTACCGAGCCGCCCCGTGCTGTCTTTGACGAGGGAAGAGACGGCTTAAAGGGGTATGTCGCTTATCTCTCTGTTTTAACCTCTCTGACTGTCATTTGTGAGCTTATTGTGCTTTTTTTAACTAACGACAACATCCTTGTCGGCGGCAGTATCAATAAGGTTGAGGTTGCCCTCGGCTGGGGCATATGGAACCTTGTGGGTGTAACCCTTGTGGTTTTGATACCGATGATTTTTTACGGTATGCATTATAACCGCCGTCCATGGCTGTATTTTGCGGCGGCAACGCTAACATATCTTGCCGCTGTAGTCACAATGTCGAGAAATGCGCTTATATTCGGCACGCTCGCATACGGTCTGTGTGTGGTTGTAAGCTGCTTTTTCGGCAAAAACAAAAAGGCATTCCGAATTATAACATTAGTCGGTATAACAGCCGCACTGCTTGTGTTCATACTGTTTTTTGACAAAATATACGGAGTACTTCTTGATTATTTCAACCGCGGTTTTTCGGATAACGGCAGATTTGCCCTCTGGGGCGCGGCTGTTCGTAATTTTCTTGACAGTCCCGTTTTCGGCGGCGGTTTTTACGGTTTTGATGTTGATACGGCAGTGTTCGGTTTCCTGCCGAAAATGGCGCATAATACTGTTTTGCAGCTCTTGTCTGCCACAGGTATTCTTGGCTTGATTTCATATGCTGTATACAGATATTTTACTCTCACACCGCTCTTCAGAGATTTTTCTCTCAAAAAGTTTTTTATGGGGCTATCTGTTGCGGTATTGCTTCTTGCAGGGCTTCTCGACAATTTTATGTTCAACATATACCCGCTTATCTACTACAACATAATAATTTCAATTCTGCACTTGGATTTTGAAAGGGCGAATAAACTTTTTGTATAAACAAATATTGCGGGGGAGAATTTTTCCCCGCAATAAAATTTGCAAACCAAAAACTTTTTTGACTCATTGCTTTTGGAAAGAAAAACGAAATATTTTCAAAAAATATATTGACAAACGCACAAAACTGTGATATAATACTCAGGCGAGACTTTGAGGAGCATTTTATGGCGGAATAGCTCAGCTGGCTAGAGCGTCCGGTTCATACCCGGCAGGTCGTTGGTTCAAATCCGATTTCCGCTACCAGGCTCGTTGGTCAAGCGGCTAAGACACGGCCCTTTCACGGCTGTAACGGGAGTTCGATTCTCCCACGAGTCACCAAATCCGAACTTCACTTTGCGAAGTTCGGATTTTTTTATAACATGCTTTAATCAACTGAAAATCAGGCGGAGGCAGTAAAATGAGTAGGATTTATGACAGAGTGTATGATGTTGTTGTTGCAGGCGGCGGAGTTTCAGGGTGCGCCGCCGCATTGTCAGCAAGAAGAGCAGGTGCGAATGTTTTGCTCATAGAGCAGAACGGATATCTCGGCGGCGCGCTCACCGCATGCGGTGTCGGACCTATGATGACATTCCATTCGGGACAAAAGCAGATAATCAAAGGATTTATGCAGGAGATTGTTTCGGAGCTTGTCCTGCGCGGATATTCTCCCGGGCATATAACCGATACAAAGCAGTATACGGATACTATAACTCCGTTTGACGCAGAGGGACTTAAACTTATCCTCGATGAGAAGATGGCAGAAGCCGGAGTTAAGGTTCTTTTTCATACTTTTGTCGGAGCGGTCTGCGCCGAAAAAACAGAGATAAAGTACATAAGTGTATC
>CALWTU010000093.1 GCA_944384515.1 uncultured Clostridia bacterium | reverse complement strand
CATAAATATATTTATATCATTTAGTTATGTTTTGCGTGATAAAATGAGTTTCGTTTATAAATTTTGTGAGGTGAGCTTATGATATTTAAAGGAAAAGTTGATAAGTGGTTTTGGGGTGTTATGTTATTTGTTGCCGCTATACTGTTACCTGTTTGCATATTAGCCGCGAAAGATCGTCAAATACTTATACTTGTTTTTATTTTGAGTTTATTTGCATTGGTTGAAATATTTTGTCTTTTAATAGCACTGTGTAACTATGTAAAACTGGATAATGAAAGTTTGACTGTTGTCTTTGGACTGATTAAGGTTAAAATTCGCTGCGCTGATATCGAAACAATTGGTCAAACAAAAGAACCATGGTCATCTTTGGCGGCGTCTTTTGACAGAATTAAAATTCAAACGGTTAAAGGAAAAACAGTGTTGATTGCATTACAAGACAAAGATTTGTTTTTTAAAGAGATAAAGAAGAAAAACTCTGATATCAAGATTATGTAAATTGCGACGGAATTTTAACTCTGATTTACCGAAAAGTAATTAGAATTAGTCGTTAACGGATCTGTTTGTTCTGAATATTTGTTATTGCCTTTGTTTTACCATGTGTGTAAAATGAGGGCATTTTTATATCCGCTAAACTATAATATAAATTTAAAAAAGGGAAGTGAAAAAATAAAAAATACATTATTCCGATGTCCGCATTTTGCATGTGGAAAACTGCAGTTTTGCACAGGTAAAAAATGTCAAAATTCTACTGCGTCAAATTCTGTGGAAAACATTGTGGAAAAAAAGTATATAATTCCGTTATTTTACCGTTTTTTTGCTTATAAAAACAGCAAAACGGCACTAAATAGGGCAACTCTAAGTATTTTTCCACAACGGAATTGTATATAAGTGCAAAAATGCAATTTTTATCCATGTCGGAATAATGTATTTTTTTATATTTATAATACAGACTGTTATAAAGATAAGTACTTTTTAAGAGCAAAAAATTTTATTCTATACTCAAAATTATTTCTTGTTTTTCTTTCTCATCATATTAAACAAATCGTCATAACCGCCGTATGTATCCTTGACATTGTTCTTTGTCGGGATCTTTGTAATTATGGTCTCTTTATTTTCTTGCGACTGACTTTCTTTTTCATTCAGAGTGTTATCCGAAACAGGAGCTGCCTCAGGTGCTTGTGCAGCTTCTTCCTGTATCTGAGATTTTGCTACCTCTTCAATTGCTTTTATAACAGGATCAACTTTGGGCTGTGACGGCGTCTCTTGCTGTGTATAAATATTATCGTTACTTGGAATTTCTTTTGCAGGTTGTTTTTGTTCTGCGTTGTTTGAGTCAGTTATTTTTGTAGGAGCGCAGCTCGCAAATCCGGTCGCAATGATTGTAATGCGCATTTCGTCCTCAAGGTTGGGATCGAATGTTGCTCCCCAGATAATGTTGGCGTCGGGATGAGCCTCTTCTCTTATTAACTGAGATGCAAGGTTAACATCGTCGAGTGTAATATCCTGGGACGCCGTGATACAGAGCAGAACGCCCGTTGCACCGGCAATACTTGTCTCAAGAAGAGGTGAGGATATAGCCGCCATGCTGGCAAGCTGAGATTTATCCTGTCCCTTTGCCGAGCCCACACCCATGTGTGCAAATCCTGCATTTTTCATTATCGT
Source organism: uncultured Clostridia bacterium (assembly GCA_944384515.1). Classification (GTDB taxonomy): domain Bacteria; phylum Bacillota; class Clostridia; order Oscillospirales; family CAG-272; genus UBA1740. The sequence goes on along the minus strand of CALWTU010000093.1, from coordinate 21,234 downwards.
GGTTACATCTGCAAAGTCAAGGTTGATATAACCGGGTATGTTGATAAGTTCAGATACGGACTGAACTCCACGGCGGAGAACATCATCGGCAATTTCAAATGCATTGACAAGAGTGATGTGTGTATCTTCAACCTGATTTAACCTCTCATTGGGAATAACTATGAGAGAGTCAACATGTTTTGAAAGTTCCTCGATACCGGCCTCGGCCTGTTTATATCTTCTCATACCTTCAAACGCAAAAGGTTTTGTAACAATACCTACGGTAAGAACTCCAAGCTCATGAGCAACTTTTGCGATGACGGGAGCGGCTCCTGTTCCCGTACCGCCGCCCATTCCGGCTGTAATGAAAATCATATCTGCGCCTTCAATTGCTTTTCTTATATCCTCAATTGATTCCTCAGCGCTTCTTTTTCCCAAATCGGGATTTGCTCCGGCTCCCTTACCCTTTGTGATTTTATCGCCTATAATAATCTTCTTAGCGGCACAGGAGGAATTTAATGCCTGGCTGTCGGTATTGACTGCAATAAATTCAACACCGCGAATATTTGTACTTATCATACGGTTTACGGCATTGTTGCCTCCTCCGCCTACACCGATTACTTTTATATTTACATTATTATCAAAAACCTGTTCAAAATCAAATTCCATATCAAAAGCACCTCTGCATTATTATTTTTATACTCATGAATATATTATATAATTATATATAAATATTTTCAATATAATTTTATAAATTAAAAATTTGTTTTCTAAAAAACTAAAATATGCGACATATAATGTGGCAGAAACAGCAAGTATGGTGTCTTTTTTTATTTGATTTTGTAAGATTTTGGGAGATAATGTTTTTATCTTTGTAAAACTGAAAAAATTTCACGAATTATAGCTTCTTTGGGATTTTTAATTTTTAATTTTTTTATATTGTTTTGCATGGCATCTCTTCTGGTTTTATTCTTGTAAAGCTCGTCGATAGCGGCACTTAAAGTTTCTTCGGTGAGGTCTTTTTCTTCAATCAGGGTCGCCGCCCCTTTGTCTGACAAAGTCTTTGCGTTTTTGTATTGGTGGTTGTTGGTGACATTCGGGGAAGGTATGAGAATTGAAATCTTTTCAGCCATTGTAATCTCCGCAATACTCATAGCTCCGCCTCTTGAAATTATAAGGTCAGCCCCAACGAGATAATCGGGTATATTATCTAAATATTCATATACATGGCAATTTTTTGTTTTGGATAGAAAATCTTTATTTTCATCAAGTATTTTTTGATAATATTTTTTTCCGGTAACATGGATATGTGTAACGGAGCTGTTCATATTAATGTAATGCTTCATTACATCCATTATTACATTATTCATTTTTTCGCTTCCCCCGCTTCCTCCGAAGGAGAGAATTACAAATGAGTCATCGGACAGTGATGACTTTTGGCGGGCTCTGTCTTTTTTTAAGTAAATAAAATCATCTCTTACCGGATTGCCGACCACACTTGCATTTTTATTCTTATTTAAAAAATCTTCGCTTTCCGGCATGCTGAGCAGTATGCGATCTGCTTTTTTATAAAGCAGCTTTGTGCTGAGCCCCATAACCGAGTTGGACTCATGAATAACTGTTTTTACATTCATCTTCTGAGCGGCGTATATTACGGGAAACGAAACATATCCTCCGGTTCCGAATACAATGTCGGGCTTAAACTCCGAAATTATATTTTTGCTTTGTTTTACAGCGTCAAATAGCTGTTTTACGGCTTTGAAATTGTCCATACTCAATTTTCTTTTAAGACCTGAAATTTTTATTGTTTTGAGATCAAAATTGTTTTTTGTAATCAGTCTGTTTTCGTCTCCGCCTTCACGGCCGATAAAAAGGATCTTAGCATTTTTATCCTTGCTTAATATTCCTTGTGCAACCGAAATGCTCGGCGTTATGTGACCGCCGGTGCCGCCGCCGCAAAATATAATTTTCATATAAACCTCTTATTTTGTTATTTTTGAATATCGAGATATCGAAAGGAGTATTCCCATCTCCAAAAAAATCATGATGAGCGATGAACCGCCGTAACTGAAAAACGGCAGAGAAATACCGGTATTCGGAATAGTGTTGGTTACCACCGCTATATTTAACATTGACTGAATTGCCATCTTTGAGCTTATTCCGAAAGCAACAAGCCTTGAGTAGACGCTGTCGGCTCGGGTTGCGATATAAAACCCACGAAAAATCAGATACAGAAAGAGCGCAAGTGTGACTGCCGCTCCGACAAGACCTAATTCTTCGCACAGTATTGCGAATATCATATCGTTGGCAGGCTCAGAAACATAGCAGTGTTTCATGACACTGTTTCCGAATCCTACGCCGAACAATCCTCCCGAGCCTATTGCCATAAGACCCTGTAAGGTTTGCCATCCGCCGGTCAGTTTATATGCTTCCGGGTTTCTCCATACGGTAATTCTTTCTTTTGTGTAATCGGTAAAAATCGCAAGGCATGCTACCAGACCTGCGCCCATCATGGAAAATGAAGAAATGTACTTTAAAGAAGCACCGCATCCTATTATCATTAACAGTCCTATAAGACCTAATATGATTATGCAGGAAAGATGCTTTTGAAGCATTACGAGAATAACGGGTATTATCATAATCAGCGACGGGTAGAATGTTCCGTAAAGGAATATTTTTTTCTTATCCTTTTTTTCCAGCGCTTTTTCTTCAAATTCAGAAAAGTAAAGTGCCATCATCAGTATGATTGCAAGTTTTGCTATCTCCGAAGGCTGAAGGGTAAGCGGTCCTATGGAAATCCACCTTTTTGCGCCGTTTCCGACAAATCCGACAACAAGTACCAAAACGAGGAGCAGTAAGGTTACAACATATAAAATAGGAGTGACTGATTTATAAAACTGCGGTTTTATATGAGATGAAACATACATTGTGATGTATCCCAAAATAAGCCAGATTACCTGTCTTTTTATGAAATAGAAACTGTCTCCGTATCTTACCTTCGCGTAAGCGGAACCCGCACTGAATATCATAAGCGTTCCGAAAAGCGAAAGCGTTATAACAAGCATAAGAAAGAGCAGATCTGCTTTTTTTGAATTCTTAAAGTTAAACGGTTTTTCAAATCCTTCTTTTTCTATTCTTAAGAGTTTAGAGAGTCCTTTCATGGAAGATAGAAAATATATGCCGGAAGTGAAAAGATAAATGTTCCGAGTATTGCTATAATACAGATTTTATTTTCACTGAGTCCGCATTTTTCAAGGTGATGGTGAAAAGGTGCCATTTTAAAAAACCTCTTGTGAGTCAATTTAAAGTATACGACTTGTATTATTACGGATATTCCTTCCAATACATAAACGCCGCAGATGAATGTCAGTATAATAGGGTTATGAAGGTTAAAACCGCATGAGGCTATCAAAGCTCCCAAAAACAGTGAACCCGTGTCGCCCATAAAAATTTTTGCAGGGTGCATATTGAATATTAAAAATGCAAGACTTACGCCTATCAAAGACGCTGAAATAATGCTGTTTTCTATGTTCAAAGCGACTGATATATAAAAAAGTGAAATTGAAACCGAAAATGCGACAGAAGAAGCAAGTCCGTCAATTCCGTCTGTTAAATTTGCGAAATTGACAAGTCCCACAAGGATAAGCAAACTAAGAGGGTAATACCAAAATCCGAGATTTACTTCTCCGAATGCGAAGGACAGTGTCGGCTCGTCCTTTAATATTATCCGTCTTAAAACCAAGAACACTGCAGCGCAAACAAATTGCAGTACCAGCTTTTGCATAGGAGTCAGACCTTGGTTTTCTTTATGTCTTAGTTTGCTGATGTCGTCAAGAACTCCTATGAGCGAATTGAGTATTGCATAAAGCAGGGAAATGCAGATTGCCAAACCGACATTTATATCAATTACGACATATCCTATGACTGCACTTAAAAACAATGCAAGAGATGAGGCAATTAAAAATGCAAGACCGCCCATGGTCGGTGTTCCGCTTTTTTTAAGATGCCAATTCGGACCGTCCTCATAAATAGGCTGTTTAGCTTTTCTTTTAAGTGAAGGTATTAATTTTTTCTCTAATGCAAAGGTGAGTGAAAGTGTCAATAAAAAAATTAAAATATAAAAGCCGAAGTACTTATCTAACATTTTTATCCTCCCGCAAATTGCGTAATTAAATCTGCTATTCTGTGCGCTTTTAATCTGTGCGACGCTTTTATCAGAATTGTTTCTCCTTCTGTATGGTTTTGAATTATCTGCCGTGCCGTAATCTCGGGGTCCGTGATATCGTCGTTTGAAAAAATATCTGCGGGATTCATTCCGCACCCCACGGCCCCCTGTTTAATGAAAATACCGTAAACCCCGAACGTATAAATTTTTCTCGCACCGGATTTTGCGGCGAATTCGCCTATTTTTCGGTGAAGCTGTTCTGTCATACCTCCGAGCTCGAGCATATCTCCGAGCACTGCGCTGAAACACCCTTTATACTGCTTTAAGTTTTCAATTGCACAGATTACCGATTCTGCGGAGGAATTATACGAGTCATCAAGAATATAAAAGTCATTAACCCTTATCGGTGCCTTGAATAGGAAATTTGAATTTATACTTTCAATTCCGCGGTATATATCTTTTGCGCCGAGTTTTAAAATATCCGCAACAGCAAGCGCCATGGAGGCAGCTTTCATTATACTTTTTTCATGAGTTTTTAAGAATACCCTTACAGTATTTTTTTCGCTGTTCGTTACATCAAAACGCACGCCGTCATCTTCGGTAACGATATTGCTTAAATACAGAGAAGCGTCAGGGCTCTCATCGGAAACCGTGTAAGCTCCTTTTATTCCGGATAGCAGCGGTTCTTCGTGCGGAACAATAAGCAGCGGTTTTTCCATGCCGCAAAGAAGTTCAAGCTTTGCTTTTGCAATAAGATTGCGGCTGCCTATGTTTCCGATATGAGCAGTACCTATATTCGTAATCACAGAGATAGTCGGCTTTACTTCTTTTGAGATTTTCTCTATCTCAAAAAGGTGGTTCATTCCGATTTCCAAAACCAATATCTCAGTATCCTTCGGAGTTTTTAAAAGTGTATAAGATACCCCGATTATATTGTTCTCATTTTTTTCTGTTATATGAGTTTTATACGAAGACTTAAGAAATAATCCGAGTATATTTTTTGCGGTTGTTTTGCCGACACTGCCGCTAATACAAATTCTCTCTTTTAAAGATGTAATTTTTTCGATATAGAGAACCGCAACTTTTAAGAGCGCAAGTTCTGTATCCGCAACGACAATATGACTTTCGGTTGAATTTTGCGAAATGATTACAGCTTCTCTTTTTTTGGCTTCGGCAAGATGATTTTCGCCGCTATCGTTTTTACCTGTAAGGGCGATAAATAAATCGCCCTTTTTAAGAAGTCTTGTATCTGTACATACAGCATATATATTATGCTGTGTCGTGTAGTTTTTACGCCCCTTTACTTTTAACTGTATTTCGTCAAGGGACAGCGGAAATGGAAGTTCTATTCGCATATCGGCACCAGATCTTTATTTTTTAAAGCGTTCAGCAGTATTTCTTTTTCGTCAAAAAATGTATACCCTGAAGCATTTATAATATATTTTTCATGGCCTTTTCCGAGCACGCAAACTATATCGTTTTTGCCTGCTGTACTTGCGGCATATATTAATGCCTCTTTTCTGTCGTTTATCACTTTGACTTTTTCCTTGAACCGTATGCCTTTCAGTATATCATTTATTATTTTTTCAGGGTCTTCATTTCTCGGATTATCGCTTGTGACTATTACGCTATCGGAGTATTTTTCTGCGCATGCTCCCATTTTATCTCTTTTGGAAACATCACGCTCTCCGCCGCATCCAAATACACAAATAAGTTTCTGCTCGGTTTTTTTATTTAAATTTATGGTTTTCAATATGCTTTCCATTGCTTTTTCAGTATGGGCATAATCAATTATTATCATTGGCTTTTGACAAATAATTTCAAATCTGCCCTCGATATTTTCGGTAGCGTTTACACCCTTTTTTGCGTCACAGGGACAGATGCCGAGCAGTATAGCGGCTTTAATTGATAGCATTGAATTGTAGACATTATAAACGCCGGGAATTTTTAATTTCGCTTTAAAAGAAAAGTTCTTTTCACGGTAGAAATAGTCCACTCCGCAAAGTCCGTTCACTGTGACGTTCCTTGCGTAAACATCTGCGCTTTTAATAGCTCCCACACAATATTTTTCACCTTTAAAATCATTATATGCCTGCATTGAGTAGATATCGTCGGCATTAAAAATTCCTATTTCGCACAGGTCAAAAAGTTTTTTCTTTGCTCTGTAATACTCGTCAATATTCTTGTGAAAATCCAAATGTTCGCTTGAAAGGTTTGTAAAAATTCCTATCTTGAATTTTATCGGCGCAACCTTTTCTAAATAAAGTGAGTGGCTCGATACTTCCATTACAATATATTCGCATCCCGCATTTTCCATTTCTTTTATGTACTTATATAACGCCTTTGGATCCGGCGTTGTCATAGAATAGTAACCGTCGTTTATTTTTTTATCTCCGATTATAATTTTGCCGGTGCCGATAAAACCCGTTTTCTTCTCATTAAAATCAAGTATATTTTTGATAAGCGTTGCAGTTGTTGTTTTCCCGTTCGTACCCGTCACACCGATAAACACAAGTTTATCATAGTTTATTCTATAGTATTTTGAGTATATTTCGGATGTTGCGGCACGGGTGTCTGATACCGTTATTGTTTTAAAGTCGGCAAAAAATTTGCTCATTTTCTCACTGCATACAATTATTCGTGGATTTTTTCTTCGGGTTTTCTCAGCGATCTCTTCATTTGTGCAGTTTACGCTTTCGTTCAGAATAAATAAGCAACCCGGCTCTATCTCTTCCGATTTATCACAAACATCAGATATTTCTTCATTTAAAAATTCAGACCCGGATACGACGCAATCTTTATTAAGTAATTCGGATACTTTCATAGTTTAATCCTCATAATCTAAAATCAGTGTATGTAATTCAATTATATCTCCTTTTCGGACAATCGCACCTAACGGCAAACTCTGCGAAACAACCGTTCCGGCACCTGATCCGGTAATTTTAATATTAAGCCCCAAATTTATACAGATTTGTGTTGCCTCTGCTATGGATTTTCCAACCAAGGAGGGAATAATTATATTTTCGACGGTTTCCACCGTATATAAAATAACCGTTGTATTAGGCAGGGCGACCGAGTCGATTATTGACGGGGTTTGTGAGAGTATAATATCGCCGTCACCGATAATCGAAAAATTAATTTTGAGTTCTTTCAAAATTTTCTTTGCCTCATCGGTGGTTTTTCCGACAAGATCGGGAATCGGAATTTCTTCATGTTCCTGCTCTGAAATATATCCGAGATAGGGAAGCGCGTCGGATAAAAAGGCGGATACATACGGTGCCGCTACAACACTTCCGTATTTTACGGAGGTTGAAGGTTCGTCAACCACGATAATTACCGCAATTCCGCTATCGTCGGACGGTGCGTAAGCTACGGTGGAACCTATTCTGAGATATGAATTTCCGTTTTCGTCAAGGATATCGAATTTTTGGGAAGTACCGGTCTTGGCCGCAACTTTATAACCTGCAACAGCTGCATTTTTTGCTCCTCCGTCACCGCTTACACCCTCTTCAAGAATTTCACTGACAATGCGGGCTACATCCTCGGAAATAACCTGGTTTTTAACCTCAACCGAATGTTCTATAACAGTATTTCCGTCATTGTCGAGTACTTTTTCAACCATATAAGGCGTAACAAGTTTGCCGCCGTTTGCCACTGCCGCAATCGCAGTGAGATGATTTATTATGCTGACTTTAAATCTCTGTCCGAATGAGGCTGTCGCAAGCTCTGTCGGTCCGATTTTATCAGGGCTGTGAAAAATAGTGCCCGCCTCACTCGGCAGATCTATTCCAGACTTTCCAAAGTATCCGAATTTTTCAACATAGTTATAAAAATTCTGACTTCCTATCCTCTCGGCAATCTGCATCATTGTAGGGTTGCAGGACATCTGCAGACCGTATGAAAGAGTAAAGTTTGAGCCGTGCCCCGTGGTTTTGTGGCACTTTATCCTCCAACCGCCGACTGTATAATATCCGGGACAGGAAAATTTGTCCTCCGGTGTCGCTACTCCCAAATCCAAAGCCGTTGCAACAGTGACAATTTTAAATGTTGAACCCGGCTCGTATGTTTCGCTGACAGCTTTGTTTGACCACATTTTCTGAAGCAATTCTATTTTTAATTTTTTATATTCTTCGGAATCTTTAGCATAACCGCTCTGGGCAAGCTTTTCCATAGACAAACTATCGAGAACATAGGGATTGTTGGGATCAAAAGGGGATGATGTCGCCATTGCGAGAATAGCGCCTGTCGTTGTATCCATTACTATTCCGCAAACTCTGTTTTGAACATTATGGTTATTTAAAATAGTTTCAAGCTGCGTCTCAAGCTTCTTTTGAAGGTATGTATCTATTGTTGTTACTAAGTTTAGTCCGTCTACCGCAGGGTAATATGTAGAATATTCGGTGTCAAGTGCATTTCCGGTTGCGTCCTTGGCATACAGATAATATCCGTCGGTTCCGCTCAAAAGATCGTTATAGAAATATTCAATTCCGTATAAGCCTTGGTTATCACTGCCGCAAAATCCAAGCGCATGGGCGGCGAGAGTTTCTTCAGGGTAATATCTTGTACTCTGTGCTTCTGTAAAAACAAGCCTTTCAAGGTTGTTGTCTTTTATAAACTGAAGCACTTTTTCGTATTCGCTTTCTGTCGCGTTCTTTTCAATCGTCATATCAAGAACTTTGGTATTCTTAATTTTGTCAACTATTGTTACTTGGTTTATGTTAAGTATATTTGCAAGCCCTTTTGATATTATTTCCGTGTAATTTACAGAACTTTCAGCTTCTGCATTTTTTATATCTTTTGTGGATATAAAAATTCTCCAGCTTGTGCTTGTTGTTGCCAAGAGCTGCATATTTCTGTCATATATCTGACCTCGCTCCGCTTTCAGCGGTGAGGTGGTTGTTATTTGATCGTATACTTTGTCTTTATAGTAAGAGTAACTCAAAACCTGAAGTTTAAAGAGGTTTAACATCAGCATAGACATAAACATCAGCATACTCACGGAGATTACAATTATTCGCTTTTTTGTACTGTCAATAGTGTTTCTTCCTTTGATATGTTGTCTTTTCATTTTTTTCTCCAAAACAAAAAATATAGCGACAACTCAAATAGAGTCATCGCTATATTATACTATTAAAAAAACATTTTTATGAGAAAATCAGTTAACAAAATATTCGCTGTGATAATTATTTTCGTCTATTTCCGTGTTTTCTGCGTCCGAGGTAGAATCTTTTGTGTTTTCAGCGACAAAAGGAGAATCAGACATATTTCCAATTTTTAAACCAAATGAGAGAAGCAGGGTACATGCAACAACCGCGCAAAGAGCAGTTGCCAAAGATGTACGGAAGGGAAATGTTCTGATAGTTTTATCCTTGACAGGTGCACGCTTAACGGTGAGTTTATCGTTGACATATGTAAAGAACGCAACTATGGCCTTCTGTGCAGATTCAGCTGTTTTTGCAACAGGCAAATTGGAAGCTTTGGCTTCTTTATTTTTGCCGGCTTTCATCATCATATAATCTCCGAGACTGTACTCGTTATCACCGTCTACAAGTGTCAGGTCATTTTTTATTGTCGTATATAATTTATCATAAACATTATTTAACGTCATCTTTCTTCTCCTTTAATTTTTTTCTGAAATCCTTAGTTTAGCACTTCTGGAGCGAGGGTTGTTTTCAAGCTCATCGTTTCCGGGAAGAATAGGTTTTTTAGTAATATCTTTGAGTATGGGCTTTTTTCCGCAAACACATACGGGAAAATCGCTCGGACATGTACATCCTTGACTTAATGAACGAAAAGTCTGCTTTACAATACGGTCTTCTAATGAGTGAAAAGAAATAATTGCTATTCTGCCTCCGCTGACAAGATTATCTGCCGCCGAAGTTATGAGGGGTTTTATAGCATCAAGCTCTCCGTTTACCTCAATTCTGATAGCCTGGAAAGTTCTCTTTGAAGGATGCGGACCGTCTATGCGCGCCGCTTTCGGAATGCTTTTTTTAATTATATCATTCAGTTCAAAAGTTGTTTTTATCGGAGAAATCTCTCGTCTTATGCAAATTTCCTTTGCAATTTTAGGCGCAAATTTTTCTTCTCCGTATTCGTAAATCACTTTTTTCAGTTGCTCATATGAATATTCATTTACAACATTAAAAGCAGAAAGGGGAGAATCGGTATCCATTCTCATGTCAAGTTCTGCGTCATGCATATAACTAAAACCTCTCTCGGGTGTATCAAACTGATAGGAACTGCATCCCAGATCGGCAAGCACTCCGCCGAGTTTGGTTATATTCAAATCTTTTATTACTTGTCCTAATGCCGAAAAATTATCATTAATGAAAGTTATTTGCGGCAGATAATCTTTCAGGCGTTCTGTCGCTGCCTCTATTGCGTTTTTATCCCTGTCAAAACATATCAGTCTTGAGTTTTTTCCCATTTTCTTTGCTATTTCGAGGGAGTGTCCTCCTCCGCCGGCAGTGCAATCAATATAAGTAAAACCGTCTCGTATGTTTAAACCGTCGATACATTCATTAAGAAGCACCGTGGTGTGAGAAAAGGATATATCCGCCATACAGGCTCCTTTCATAATGCTTTATAGTCCGTACTGACGCATGATTTCGCGCATCTTATCGTAGTTGCGGTTCTGTTCACGCTCGTTCCAAACTTCTTCTGCCCAAACTCTTATCTGCTTTCCGGCTCCGACAAACACAATGTTCTTATCGATTTTTGCATGTTTTAAAAGTCGGTCCTCCAGAATAATTCTTCCGTTTGAGTCAGGCACGCATTTCTGAGCCACACCTAAGATAAAATCCTGAAATTCTTCTGCATCTGCCTCAGGCAGTTTAGATATTTTATCAACATAAGCTTCCCAATCTTCTTGGGTATATATCGAGAGGTATGCATCGAATTTTCTTGTAATGTAAAATTCCGAGCCGAGATCGTCTCTGAATTTTGACGGAACAAAAACTCTTTTTTTGGAATCAAGCGAATGCGAGTATGATCCTACAAAAGACACTGCAACACCTCCTTGAATACTTGTTAAAGTGGGTTTGGGTTGTCCAACCGTGGGTAAATGCTCCACTTTGCCCCACTTTGATACTATTATAATACACGTTACATAAAAAATCAATAGTTTTTCAAAAAAAATATTAAAAAATCATTAATTTTTTTTATCTCGGAAAAATAAATAAATTTAATTTGGTTTTTGTCTTCCATTTTTGCTCTGAATATGCTAAAATAAATATATAAATTCAAGGGGTGAAACATATGTCTTTTCTTTCACGAATATTCGGTCGCAAGGACGATACATCAAGTTATGCTTTCCGAAAAAACAAGGCTAAGATGCTGCACGGTCAGGTTATAAAATATGTAACTGAAAACAGAGACGGAAACGACGATGTAGTCGGAAGAGGAGGCTCGCTTTGCTTGCACGGGGAAGAGTTTATTGTTGATTCTTCGGGCGACAGGTTGTTTGCGTGTGAGGTAAAGGATCTTGAGGCGGCAGATTTGATGAGCGGAGACGGTGTTGTTATAAAGGGCCCCGATTTGCTGCACGGAGGTACAGTCAGAACAATAGTTGTACATTTTGTTTATTACAGGAAATAACATTGGGGAATTTATTATGATAAAAATGTCAGCAGTCATATTGTGCGCCGGCAGCGGAAGCAGAATGAATTTGGGTTATACAAAGCAAAAGGCCAAAATACTCGGAGAGAGTGTCTTGCACCGAGCGGTAAGGATTTTTAACAGCTCGGAAAATGTCGGAGAAATTATAATTGTATCAAAAGATGATGAAGTTGATTTTGCCAAGAGCGAGACGGCGGAATTTGAAAAAGTAAAAAAAATTGTTGTCGGAGAAGGTACGCGCCAAGGGTCGGCAAGTGTCGGCTTTTCGGCTTCGAGCGCGGAGTTCGGATATGTAGCAATGCATGATGCGGCAAGGTGTCTTGTCACACATGAGATGATTGACAGTGTGTTTTACGATGCAATTAAATACGGTTGCGCCACCGCATCGTGTAAGGTATATGATACAATTAAAGAGATTGACGAAGATATGAATATAGTCAGAACAATTGAACGGGACAGTTTGCGTCAGGTTCAAACTCCGCAGATTTTCAAAAGGGAATTATACAAAAAGGCGCTGATAAACTTGCGGAAAAATAATTTAACCGTAACAGATGACAACAAAATGCTCGAACTTATAGGAATAAAACCGCACTGCACAGAGACGGGAAAAAACAATATAAAACTGACAGTTAAAGAAGATTTGGAGTATGCGGAATTTTTACTTAGCAGGAGCAAAAACAATGAGTAATTTCAGAATAGGTCACGGATATGATGTCCATAAGCTTGTAAGCGGAAGAAAACTTATTTTAGGCGGTGTTGAAATACCGCACAGTTTAGGACTGCTCGGTCATTCGGATGCAGATGTTTTGATACACGCCGTTATGGATGCTATTGTCGGAGCGTTGGGGCTCGGTGATATCGGAAAACATTTTCCGGATAACAGCGACGAATTTTTGGATATTTCAAGCATGACTTTGCTCTTAAGAGTCAGGGAGCTGATGGAAAGCAAGAAAGCACAGATAGTAAATATTGATTCAACGCTTATAGCTCAGAAGCCGAAACTTATGGGTTATATAGATAAAATGAGAGAAAACATTTCGTTTGTACTGAACTGCCGGAAGGATTGTGTCAATATTAAAGCTACAACCGAAGAGGGGTTGGGCTTTACGGGACAGCAGGAGGGCATAGCAGCTCATGCGGTTGTGCTGCTTGAAATAAAAAACACGGCTGCTAAATTAATTTAGCGCCGTGCAGATAACGAACTGTTTAATTACCGCCTTTCACATCCTTGGTTTTTATATTCTCATTAAACAGTATCGCCAGACATAGGTCTAATAATATTATATTATATTTAGTTAAATGTGCCACAGTATGGCAGGAAGGATTTTTAAATGATTAAAGTTTCTCCATCATTACTCGCGTGCGATTTGTCCGATATTTACAGAGAGGTTGCCGATGTCGAAAATTGCGGAGCGGATATGATACATCTTGATGTTATGGACGGCATGTTTGTAACAAATATTTCTTTCGGATTGCCGGTAATCCAATCTCTGAGACCGAAAACAAATATTGTATTTGATGTACATCTTATGATAAATGAGCCGCAACGGTATATAGAGCGTTTTATCACAGAGTGCGGAGCTGATATAGTAACATTTCATATTGAGGCGACAAGTGCCCCGGACCTGTGCATAGATATAATAAAAAAGCACGGCAAGAAAGTCGGCTTATCCGTAAAGCCGGGTACTGACATCAGCGCTGTTTATCCGTATCTTGACCGCTGTGATATGATACTGGTCATGACTGTTGAGCCGGGATACGGCGGTCAGGCTTTTATGCCTGAGATGGTTGACAAAATAAAAAAACTAAAAAAAGAACTTGTAAGCAGAGGTCTTAACTGCGATATTCAGGTTGACGGAGGAATAAACGCACAAACAGCAAAACTCTGTGTGGAGGCAGGGGCTAATGTGCTTGTTGCGGGAAGCTCCGTATTTAAATCAGCCGACAGAAAAAAAGCTATTGACGCTTTGAGATAATTTTTTAAAAAATACACTTAATATGACACGGTTGCAGACAAATATCTAACCGCATTTCTGCGTTACAGTGTCGTGATATAATAATACAGTGATATATCTCATTTAATATACTTATATAAAAAATATAAAAATAAAACTCCCCGTATCTGTCGATACAGGGAGTAATTTTGTTAAGTACAATTTCTGCCTGAAATTATACTCCGGAATATGATGAAAAACCACCGTCAATCGGGAGCACAACACCGGTGATAAAGCTTGAAGCTTCATCGTTTAAGAAGAACAGGAGACCTCCGAGAAGTTCCGATGCCTCGCCGAATCTGTTCATGGGAGTTCCTCTCAATATTTTGTCTGTTCTTGCTGTCGGAGTACCGTCGGGGTTAAAGAGCAAGGCTCTGTTCTGGTTTGAAACAAAGAATCCGGGAGCTATTGCATTTACTCTTATTCCGGTATTTGCAAAATGAACTGCAAGCCACTGAGTAAAATTCGATACAGCCGCTTTAGCTGCGCTGTATGCGGGTATTTTTGTGAGTGGACGGAATGCGTTCATAGATGAAATATTAATTATATTTCCGTATCCCGATTTTGCCATATCAAGCGCGAATACCTGCGTTGTCAAAAATGCAGCTGTAACATTAAGATCAAAAACAAACTTAAATCCGTCAGGAGAGAGAGCAAAGAAATCCTGCTTATCGGGATTTTCATAAGCTTCAAGATCAAAATACTCGTTTGCAGTTGTCGCCTTGGGATTATTTCCGCCTGCACCGTTTATAAGTATATCGCATTTGCCAAACTCTTTATCGACTGTTTCTTTTGCTTCAATGAGACTTTGTTTGTCAAGGCAGTTTGCCTTTATCGCAATTGCGGTGTTGCCCGCGTCTGTTATCTCTTTTGCAACTTTTTCAACAGCGTCGAGATTTATATCAAGAAGCGCAACTTTTGCTCCGCACTGTGCGATTGCCTTTGCAAAATCAGAGCAGAGAACTCCGCCGGCTCCTGTTACAACAGCACATTTTTCCTTTAAATCCAGTTCAAATGGTAACTTCATTGTTTGTAACCTTTCTGTTTAAATATTTGTTTCGTTATCCTGAGATTCATATGCGGAAAGCAAAAGTCTTACCGCATACTGTGCGCTCTCCATGCTGACCGGCATATCAGAGTTTTCGTTAAGCGCTTTATAAAATTTGTTTATCAGATATTGATGACCGTTGCCGTATACAGCTTTACCTATAAAAGACTTGTCTGTTGCCTCATCAATAAGCTGATCGTCAACATAAAGCAGTTTTGAATCGCGGATTTCTATTCTGTGGTTTTTTGTCAGAACAAAAAGATGGGTCGACGAATAACCGTGGAAAGCTGTTGTTGCATAGAAATTGCCGTATTTACCGCTGTCAAATTCAATCATTCCTTCGCAGGAGTCTTCAACTTCGATAACTCCTTTAAGATGGTGATTTGCCTTTGTTGCCCAAATTTTTTTCGGAGTGCCGAGGAACTGACACACAAGATCAAGCGTATGTATTGCCTGGTTTATCATTACTCCTCCGCCTTCGGTAGAATAAAATCCTCTCCATCCGCTGTTTACGTAATAGGGAACATCCCTATCCCAGAAAACAGAGCCGTAAGCGCTTATCGCACCTCCGTCTTCAGCAACAATTTCCTTTGCTTTAAGAGTGGAAGGATTAAAACGGTTCTGGAAGCAAACACATACTTTTCCTTTACTGTTTTTCTCAGCTTCAAGCATATCTTTTATTTCCTGTCTTGATGTGCACATCGGCTTTTCAAGGAAAACATTGATATCCTTTTTTAAAGCTTTAATAGTCATCGGAGCGTGCAGATAGTGAGGCGTAGTAACATGAAGACAGTTAAAATCAACCTCTTTCAGCATCTTGTCAAAATCAGTATATATACTGCAGTCTAATCCAAATTCACTTTTCCTGTTTTCCGCTCTCTCGGGTTTAATATCGCAAAGAGCAACAACTTTAACATTGGGTATCGTTTTAAGTGCGGTGAGATGATTTTTCGAAATAACGCCGCAACCAACTAAAGCGACTTTGTACATTATCTCAGACATGATAAATTCTCCTATTATGTTATGCTTGCGGAGCAACCGAATCATTTTCTTGAATTTTGTGAGGTTTCGAAATAGCGATTCTCTTTTTAAGTTCTTCGTAGAACAGCTTTCCGTCAATGGGTAGGGTAACTTCTTTTTTGAGCCACTCTGAAAGAAGCATAGCGTTTGCAAGTTCCACTCCGCGTATTCCTTCTTCAGCAGGAGCAAGCAGAGGTGCACCGTCCAATATTGCATCAATTACATTGTTGCAAATACCGTAGTGGTTTGTGTGCTCGCCCTCAAGTTCTACCTCAACTGTAGGATATGCATCGGGTTTCTTAAAGCCTGCGGTTGTTGTGTAGCAATGCTCACGCTCATCAACCTTGAGTTCTGTATAATAAAGCTTGTTATTCTCAAATACAAGTTTTCCTTTTGTTCCCGTAATCTCAAAACGGTTTGTTCCGGGAGCATCTGCGGTTGTTGTAATAAACACGCCTGTTGCGCCGTTAGGATATTCGCAATAGCACGAAACATCGTCTTCTACCTCGATATCATGCCATTTTCCGAAATGACAGTGCGCATGTATTTTGTTGGGCATCATGCCGCATATCCACTGGAACAGGTCAAGCTGATGGGGTGCCTGATTGTAGAGAACTCCTCCGCCTTCACCTGCCCATGTCGCTCTCCATGAACCTGAATCATAGTACTGCTGTGTTCTGTACCAGTCTGTGATTATCCAGTTGGTTCTTTTGATTTCTCCGACTTTTCCGTCGAGAACCATCTGACGCATTTTCTTAAATGCGGGGTTATTTCTCTGGCAGAACATAATTCCGAGTACTTTGTCGGAAGTCTTGTGCCTCTCAAGCATCTCTTCTACCTGCAGTGTATATACTCCTGCGGGTTTCTCAACAATGCAATGAAGTCCGTAGTTCATAGCCATAATTGCAAGCGGCGGGTGATCATAGTGAGGAGTACAAATAAGAGCAAGGTCAATATCCCCTGATTTATACATATCCTCTGCATTTTCATAGTAATTGATTGTATCTCCGAAATTCTCTTTAAAGAAAGCAAATTTCTTCGGATTTATATCGCAGACTGCAGTAATACAACCGCGGGGAATTTTATTAGCAAGAAAATTTTTTGCGTGACCTGTTCCCATGTTTCCGCAACCGATAATACCAAATCTGACTTTTTCCATTTTAATTCTCCTTTAAATAAAATTTAAGTGAACAGAAAAATTTATTTTACCCATTCATTGTTAGATGTTTTTTTGTATCCTCTCTCGGCAAGGACTTTTTTGAGAGAGTTTGTAGCAAAATTAAACGCCTCAAGGTTTGTCTTGAAGACATATTTTCCTTTGAGTTCATGTTCGTCTATATCTTTGTACGCGTCAAACAGTTTTAAATGAGGCTCCATTGTAAGATAGACAACGCCGTCGACCTTACCGTTGATTATGTCCAAAACCTCGCCGATTTTGCCTTCTCCCTCTCCGGCAGGAACAATCTGCTTGCTCTCAAAAATCGCATCTTTTATGTGCATGTATGCAAAGTTTATGAGGGTTGCATTTATTCCTTCCATAATATCGGCGCCGTTCATTCTGTAATTTGCAGCGTCGAATATTCCTTTCATTCCTTTAACATTTTCAAGTATATCCGCTACCTGCGCTGGCATCTGTCCGTAAATTCTCGACTCGTTTTCGTGGCAGAGCGTTATTCCTTCCGAACTTGCCATCTCCTCAAGAGTTTTCAGTCTTGAGATAACCTCGTCACGGTAGATTTCAAGTTCTTCTTGCTTTGTAAAAAAGCTGAACATTCTCATCTTGTCAGTGCCTAAAATTTTGCATACCTGAAGAGCCCTTTTAAAATCCGGAAGATGCTCATCAAGAGGTTTGGTTATATCAAATTTTCCTATCGGAGAGCCTAAGGAATTGACTTTTATATTATTCTCGTCAAGTTTTTTCTTAATTTCATAAAGCTCTTCGTCGGAAAGGGTAAGTATACCTTTAGAGCTTATATTTCTCGGTTCGATATAATCAATCTCATTGATTTTAAGGGCACGAATCTGCTCATCAATGGATGAGCCTGCCTCGTCTGCAAATGCAGAAAGTACAAATTTAGCCATAAATTAACTCCCTAAAATCAGAATAAAGGTTTAAGGTTCTTAAAGCTTGTCGCCATCTGTTCAAATACGTCTCCAAGGTCAGGAGCGTTGTCCTGCTCAACAAGAGCATACTCGATACCGTACTCTTTGCATGCTTTAATAATCGGTTTGAAGTCGATGACACCTTCTCCGCAAGGGCAAATGGGACCTGCGGGAGCTGTGCGCATATCCTTGAAATGGATATTTGTCATTCTCTTATCTTTTCCGATAATATTTATATATTTTATCGGATCTTCTCCGGCAAATGTTGACCAGTACACATCGTGAATAAAATGCATTTCAGGCGCCTCTTCAAGAAGAACATCATAAATCTTAACACCGTCAACTACATCAAACTCAAATCCGTGGTTATGATATGTAAACGTAAGTCCCGCATCCTTAATCTTTTTAATGGGTTCTTTCATAGAATTAATAAATGCTCTGACACCCTCAAGACTCTTTCTGTTCTCAGTGGGCATACCTCCGAGACCTATAATGGGACAGTTAATTGTCTTGTGGTAATTTATAAGATAATCGGTATTGTTTACAATTTCCGAATAAGGCTTGTGTGTTGATGTAATCGGAAGAGAATATTCTTCAGAAAAAGATTTGAGTTCTTCGGCTGAAATGTCACATACACCCGAAATCTGAACAACCTCATAACCGATTTCCTTTATTTTTCTAAAGGACTCTTTGAGGTCTTCAGGTGTAGTACAAGCAGTTCTGATTGAATAAAATTGAGCTCCGAGTTTCATTGGTGATCCTCCGTTTTTTATTTTATTTTAACATATAAGTTTATGTTATTCAATAGATAATCAAAAATAAATATTGTAAGTGTTGCAAAAACTATTGCAAAAATTGACCAAATGTGATACAATACACAAGTAATGGAATGATAAGGCGGTTTATTTCATGAGTATATTAAAATTTGACGGCAATTACGGTTGTTCGTTCAGCTATAACGTTTCTGAAATGACAGAGAAGAAACAGACAATATCACACTGTCATAATGAATATGAAATACTCTTTATTCTTAACGGCAGTGGGCGGTATATTGTCGAAGGCAGGGAATATCCTATCAGGCCGAGGACCTTGATGTTGATATCACCGCTCGCTTATCATGCCGTGGAGCTTGATAAAGGCATAACATACGAAAGGTATGTAATTTCCTTTTCGGTTCACAATCTGATAGACCGCGTCAGAAAGATTTTAAGCACATTCTTCAGCGAGGAAAACGAATGCTCTGTTTATTTTTCATCAGAGTCGATAAATTCCTTTATCGGCCAACATATTGACAGATTTGAAAGTATGTTAAATCTGCCTGAAGAGAAAAGAGATGTTTATTTCGACCTTCTGATTTCAGAACTTGTCGTATTGCTGTGCACTTCCAAAAAAGAGGTGATATCATACAACGAAGATGAGATTGGAATCAGAGTTATTAAATATTTGAATGACCATATAGACAAAAATATCAGTCTTGACTATCTTGCTAAAAAGTTCTTCGTCAGCAAATACTACTTGTGCAGAGCATTTAAAAAGCATAACGGAATATCCGTGCACGGCTATATCAATCAAAAAAGAGTGACATATGCAAAACAGCTGATTGAACAGGGCGAGACCGCCTCTGGCGCGGCGTATAAAGTCGGCTTCGGAGACTATTCTGCATTTTACAGAGCTTATGTTAAGGTTACGGGAAAGTCTCCTACAAATAATTGATAAGGACATAGTAATGGAATATGAATTTTTAGAGAGAATTAATTCTCCCTCGGATCTGAAACAGATAAAAGACAAAGATATAGATAAACTTTGCAGTGAAATCAGAGATTTCCTTATAAAAAACATAGAAATAAACGGCGGACATCTCGCATCCAATCTCGGAGTTGTGGAGACAACGGTTGCAATGCACAGAGTGTTCGACTCGCCGAAAGATCATTTTATTTTTGATGTCGGACATCAATCGTACGTGCATAAGATTTTGACCGGAAGAAGAGAGCGGTTTACATCTCTGAGAAAGTTCGGCGGACTTTCGGGATTTACCAAAATGAGCGAGAGTGAGTATGACGCATTCGGTGCAGGACACAGTTCCACATCTGTTTCGGCGGCACTCGGATTTGCAGAGAGCGATAAACTAAAAGACAAAAAGGACTATACCGTGTGTCTGCTCGGTGACGGTGCGTTTACAGGCGGAATGGTGCACGAGGCTCTGAATAATTGTAATCCGGATTTAAGACTTGTTATGATTTTAAACGAGAACGGAATGTCTATTTCCGTTAATAAGGGAAGCTTCGCCTCGTATCTTTCAAAAGTGAGAATGTCAAAAAAATATATGTCAGCCAAGAAGAGAACCAAGCGTTTTCTTAATAAAGTTCCTCTGCTCGGCAAACCTGTATCGGCATTTCTTTCATTTATAAAGGATAAGTTTAAAAATCTTTTTCTCTCCTCAAATTATTTTGAGGACCTGGGACTTTACTATATCGGACCTATTGACGGCAACAACTATAAAAAAATTGAAGCGGCGCTTCGTCAGGCAAAAGAAGTAGAAAAATCCGTAATTGTCCATATAAATACAGTAAAGGGTAAAGGCTATGAGCCTGCGGAAAAATCACCTGACGATTTTCACAGTGTATACTGCGGCGCAAAGCACGATAATACATTCCACTCTGTATTCGGTGACATAATATCCGATCTGGCGGATAAAGATGAAAATGTTGTAGGCATTACAGCTGCAATGGGAATGGGTACGGGACTTTATAAGTTTGCGATGAGACACCCCGACAGATATTACGATGTGGGAATAGCAGAGGAGCACGCGCTGACATTCGCCGGTGGACTTGCGGCGGCAGGTATAAAACCGTACTGTGCGATATACTCAACATTTTTACAGCGAGGATATGACAGTATTATTCATGATA
Organism: uncultured Clostridia bacterium; assembly: GCA_944384515.1. Lineage (GTDB taxonomy): Bacteria > Bacillota > Clostridia > Oscillospirales > CAG-272 > UBA1740. The sequence continues at coordinate 396 of CALWTU010000093.1, read as the reverse complement.
TTTGTTTACAGGACCTGCCTGTCAGAATCATAATAGACAGGGCGGGCATTGCCGTATCCGACGGCGCGACTCACCACGGTATATTTGATGTTGCTTTCCTCTCGCATATACCGAATATTAAAATTTACGCTCCGATGTCATTTAATTCTCTGAAAAATATGCTTGAAGAAAGCCTTGTATATAATCACCCATTAGCTATAAGATATCCTAATTCAGAAGAGTCAGACAATATTATTGATGAGTTCTTTAGTCAGGATAACAATAGCAAAATATTCAAAAAGAACTTTAATTTTGAGGCAGAATGTTTGTTTATAACCTATGGCAGTATCGTCAAAGAGGTTAGCAAAGCTTCGGCGATGCTTAACGGCGAGGGGGTTAAAACAGGGGTTTTACTTC
>CALWTU010000092.1 GCA_944384515.1 uncultured Clostridia bacterium | reverse complement strand
GAGGTAGTTGAAGAGACAGTACCTGAGGAAGAGCCAGTAGCAGAGGCAGAGCCTGAGGTAGTTGAAGAGACAGTACCTGAGGAAGAGCCCGTAGCAGAGGAAGAACCCGAGGTAGTCGCAGAGACAGCACCTGAGGAAGAACCTGTGGCAGAGGAAGAACCCGAGGTTGTCGCAGAGACAGAACCCGAGGTAGTCGCAGAAACAACACCCGAGGAAGAGCCTGTAGCAGAGGAAGAACCCGAGGTTGTTGCAGAAACAACACCAGAGGAAGAACCTGTAGCAGAGGCAGAGCCTGAGGTAGTTGAAGAGACAGTACCTGAGGAAGAGCCTGTAGCAGAGGCAGAGCCCGTGATTGTTGCGGAAACAGTACCTGCTGAAGAAGAACCCGCTCAGGAAGAAGCTCCGAAGCAGAAGAGTTCTGCGGCTGTAGTGAAGGATGGCGACGATGAGGCTGTAGGACAGAGAATTATCGGCGGTTCGGTTGTGGCTGTAAGATACAGAAGTTCGTTTATGTCAAGACTTATCCAGTCTGAAAACGAAGTTCAGGATTACTACACCGTAATCAAGAATACTCTTCTTTCGTACAAGGGAGTAAAGGCGAGAACAAGCTGGAACTACGAGTCATTTAACAAGGGACGCATCCAGTGTGCTAAGGTTAATGTAAAGGGTAAGAACTTGATTGTTTACCTTGCACTTGAGCCTTCTAAGTATAATGTTAACAAGTATCACTTTGTTGATGTATCCGATAAACCGAAGCTTGATAAAGTTCCCATGATGCTCAAAGTTAAGAGCGAGAGAGGACTTAAGTATGCGATCGAGCTTATCGAAGACATGATGAAGAATCTTGAAATTCCGTTTGCTGAAACACCGACAGTTGATTATCACATGCCTTATGAAACAACAGAGGAACTTGTAGACCGTGATTTGATCAAGGTTATACTTCCTCCCGGAGTAACTCTTGACGGTGATGAGAATATTGTGAAAGCGGATGTAAGCGAAATTATCGATACAGCGAACAGAGATGCCGAAGAGGAAACTGCGAAAGCAGATGAAACCTCCAAAGCTGAGGAAGAGACGGTAACCGAGGAAACTGTAAAGGCGGAGCCTGTTGCAGAACCCGAGTCTGTTTCCGAAGAGGAAAATCCGGCAGAACCTGAGCAGAGTCAGGATGCGGAAACTGTATCTAAAACAGAATCTGAACCTGAAACAGAACCTGTATCTGAAACGGAGCCTGTATCCGAAACAGAAACTGTTACCGAAGAGGCAGTGACGGAAGAGCAAGAGCCTGAGACTGTTAGCGAAGAGACTCCAACTGAGGAAACTCCTGCCGAAGAAGAAACCGAATCAGCTGAAGAAATCTATATAGATGCAACTGAGGCAGATGAATTTATCAGTGATGATGAGGCGGAAGAGAAGATTGAGCATGAGGAAAATGTTCTTCAGCCGAAGCTGAAGGGAAATAAGCTTGAGGCAATAAATCTTGATACAATCTGTGAGAATTATGAAAACGGAGAGGTCGTTGACATACTTTCATTGATAAAGAAAAAACTTGTCAGCTCGAAGTGCGGTAAGATTAAAGTGCTTGCCCGCGGAGCAATGACAAAGAAACTCACGATTTATGCTGATAAATTCTCTTTGCAGGCGGTTAAGATGATCACTCTTGCCGGCGGAAGCGCACATCAGTTTGACAAATAACTCAAAACTTATTAAAATTAAATAGTTTTCTCAGCCAAACATCCGAGCGGTGTTTGGCTGAGTTTTTTTAACTTCAAGTGAATTTTTTCAATTTTGGGTGAGTTTTTCATAATAAAAAAGTGCTTTCCACGAAAGCAAAAACAAAAGAAAAACGGTACCGTCATCAGCAGTATTGCGTCTGATAAGTACCGTTTTATTAATCAGCATGAGCGGTATGCGCTCAAATCATATTGTTTCAAGGAATAATATCCTGACAGAGAGCTCGTCATTTTCTCCTTTTTCGGAATGTACTCTGACAAATTCGTTTTCAAAAGGGGTGTTTAAATTTCCGATTACCGAGTCGGCATCCTCCGCCGACAACCCAAAATGGCGCATGATTTTTTTGATTTTACCGATTCCCCCGTTTGCCTTGGCACGGAAAATATTGATATTTGATGAGCTTTTTTTCGACCATGAGAATACGGGTGTGTCGTCCTCGGTGTCAAAGAGTTCTACTCTTATCTTGTTCTTTGAGAGTTTTGTAATGCAAAGGTACTTGCCTTTGTTGATTAAAGCTTTGTCTTTTGTAGAGAAGAGGCCTACGGTTCGTATTTGTTCGTTGCTGATTACTACCGCTCTGAAAAAGAAAATAACAATAAAAATAATTACTAAAGACAAAAACACAATCAAAGGGTAAAGCTTATATAAACCTTCAACATTGTCATTATAGAAGCATGCAAGAATTAAGAGAGCCACCGGAGGCAGTTCTGTCAGAAAATATTTAAGTTTTGTTGAAAAAAGGAGTATACTCTTCATAAAAACCAACCTGAACTATATAAACTACTCTTAATTCTATCATAATTTACAAAAAAATTCAAGGCTTTGGAGCCAACTTAAATAAACTTTACAATTTATTTAACAGTTCCAAAGCCAAAATTGGAAAAATTATAATGTCATATGTAGAAAATTAAACTATATGTTCGTAAATTTTTTCAATAGTATCAATAATGGTCATACCGTATTCGCCGTCGGGGATATTAGCCTCACCGAGCTCAACATATTTACGGAATTCTTCAATTTCGCGGACAATTGCCAGCCCGTCGTTAACACCGTCAACCCTGTGCCAGCCTGTTCTGTCTCCTCTGTTAATCTCGAGCTGATCGCTGCCTAATACTCTGATACAACCGTTAGTGAAGTGGTAGTAAGCTTCATAAATGAGATTCGAGTAGCCGTTAAATGTGATTGTCGCAGTCACTCCGTTGTCAAATTTGGCAAATATCTGCGCGTGACCTTCGATACTCTCGCCGTTTTTGATGTTGGAGCAGTTTGCGTCAATAGAAACAGGCTTTGCGTCGGTCGCATAAATAAGTTTATCAAAGGCGTGCGCACCGTAGTTCATAACGATACCGCCACCCGCCATCTTCTTATCAAGGAACCATCTCGGACGTTTTTCGTCGAAGTAATCAATGCATCTTGTCTCATTGTACATGCAAAGTTTGCCGAACTCTTCCGACTTAATAAATTCCTTTACCTTCATATTTGAGTTAAAATATCTCTGTATGTGTGCAACGGCAAGTTTTTTGTTGTATTTTTTTGAGGCTTCAATCATTTTTTTGCATTCCTCAACAGTGTTTGCCATCGGCTTTTCAACAAGAACATGCATGCCTGCCTCAAGGAAAAATACAGTGCTCTCACAGTGTATACCGTGGGGCAGATTTAAGATAACTGCATCGCAGTCAACCGATTTCGGAATATCCTTGTAGTCGATAAAGTAGGGAACATTGTTTTCCTCGGCGAGCTTTTTAACTTTTTCCTCGTTAAGGTCGCACAGCGCAACAAGTTTGCAACTGTCAAGTTTCTTGATTGCTTCGATGTGAGACAGACCTATAATTCCGGTACCGACAATAGCAATTTTAAGCATATAAATCACCTCATAAAAGTATATATTTAGTTACTTTATATACATTATACATTACTTTTAATCTATAGTCAATAAGTTTTGATAATTTTTCAAAATAAAAATTGATAATTTTTCAAAATAAAAATGTGACAGTTAATTTACAAATTTACTTATTTTTCCGATTGACAAAGAAATGAAAGCGGTGTATAATAATAACAGAGCAAACTGATTTATATGGGGCCGCAATGGTTTCGACAGGGATTTTGAGATATGATAAGCGTGGCGGGCAGGATAATCCCGTTAAAATGTCCAACTTAAAAAATAAACGACAACAATTCAGTTGCTATTGCAGCGTAAGCTGTGACGTGGCATAATGCCACCCGTACCGTGGAAGAGGACTACGGCTTCCACCGTGCGTCAAATCAGTAGTGAACATGCACCGCAAGTTTACCGTTGCAGCGGTCATGGATAAAACGGTTACTCTTACCGGAGCCTGTTTATCGGCGACGGTAAAGGGGAAAATCAATAGATAAACTGCCCACGGAGAAAGTTATATCAAGAGGTTTTTGGACACGGGTTCAATTCCCGTCGGTTCCACCAAAAAACGCCATCTTAGATTTTATTCTAAGGTGGCGTTTTTATATCTGCATATTTGTATAAAGCGACATCTTTTTTCTACAATTTAGTGCACAAAGAAGATGTTAATAAAAAATCGCAAACTTTATACAACTATGAAGAGAGTTCGGTGAAAGAATAATATCCGAATGATGCGACGGAAATTATAAATACTGAACTATTTTTAAATAAAAAGAAACAGCCTACAGAGTATAGCACTCTCCATAGGCTGTATTTTGTTTGCTGTACTACCTCAGCAATCAGACTGTTTATATTCATAAACAGTAAATAGCGTTTATGATACTTTAATACTCCGAATAATTGAGATAAGCCTGCTCGATGTATTAACTTTTTTCTGTATGATTTTTTTCAAAATCAAGCTTTGCACAACCGCTATTAGACTGTTTTTTGTTCTTTCGAACAGCATATACTGTTTCTCTAATATACAGATTGTAGGCATTAAAATATTTTCTAATAAGAATATACAAACGCATTTTGTTATTTGTGTCAATTTGTGAGGCTTTATTTCTTGCCAAAGCGCTCTGTTCACTTATGATCTTTAAATTACTGTCTAACACACCATTAATCTCTGAAATTTTATTATTGTTTGCTAAAATGTTATTAGATATTGAAGTGATTTCATTATAGTAACTCACTTCCTCGGGTGTATATGAACCTATTGGATTTATAATTTGAGATTTTCTTATTTCTATCATTCGCTCATTTTCAATATTCAGTTGCCTTAATATTGAAATTTCATTTGCAAGTTGTTTATTTTGAGCTGCAGTATTCAAAGCTGATTCAAGATGCCCTAAAACAATTCGACATTCTTTATCTATATCATGTATTTCTTTTTGAATATCTGTAGCAGATTTCACCAAAGAACCGTAAGTTTTAATTTCACACATTGAACAATTCTCGCACTGACTTCTGTCATCAAAAATCTCCGAATTAAAGCTTATTGTATTTATAGAAGAAATAACTTCTTTATAAAGTCTCAGATAATCATTCTTCATTTCAATATAGTCATCATTTTGTTTTAACATGTTTGAAACCGAATATAAAAAATTTTCTAAATGATTATATGTAATGGCAAGTACAGAGCGTTCAGTCTCCATTTTTCTGTTCATATTATCCTGCACTTTTAAAGATGTTTGAAGATTATTATTTTCAATGTTTAATTTTGTTTGTAATTCGTGTGCTTCTTTTTGATTTTTGTTATTGTTTTTTATAGTGTAATAAAATGTAAATACAGCTATTGCTCCTGCAATTAAAGAACCTATAATTCCACCCACGAAACTGAATAAGTCATTTCCGCTTGCGGATTTATATGCAACAAGTATGTTAAACAAAGCAAAAATTCCGACACAGGAAAATAAAAGTGACACTATTAGCAGTAAAGCAAAAATTACTTTTGAAATATTATTTTTCATGCATTCTCCTCTCTATCATTCCATCGGTTTTATTTTTTCTTCAATAAATACAATTTCATCTTCGGAAAGATTATATTTTGCATAAAGCTGTTTGTCTATTTCCGAAATAGATTTGCTCCAGTCTATATCTGAATTAGATGTAAAGTCTTGCATAGGGACATTACCGAAAACAAGTTTAGAGAGATTTACAGCACTTAAAGTTGTCATAATTACAAAACGAACAAATTTTGTTTTTAAATATTTTAAAGTATTCTCTGCATCCTCTGAATTGTTGTAAGATCCAATTAAAAAATAAGAATGTGTACACACTTCATTTGGTAATAAAACCTTCATAGATTTTGTGAAAATGCTAAATTTGCCGTTTTTATCTGGCTCTCCTGCGTGTTCGGCGCTCATTTTGCTCATCATAACTTTATATCTATTTATATACTCGTTGCCTTTAGTAATTTCGCTAGATTTTATATAAGTTACATTGGAGCTTGAATATAATGTTATGAAGTCTGCTTCTGATTTATCTATTCTACCACGATAATTAGTGGATAGTCCGAAAGGCATTAGCGGACTAATTATCTTTGACATAGTTTCAAAATTGTTGTCTGTTTTTATTTTGTGTAATACCGACACAGCATTATTGTAGCGTACAAATTCTTCAAATTCATTTGTATATCTTATCGCTTCAATAGATTTTTCATCATATATATTTTTTACTATACAAGGACCATTATAGTTTTTGTTCCATAAAAAATAATTTACACCTCCACTTATGCTTATTTGCGGGAAACAGTCTTTTGCGTTAATGAAATCAATTATTTTAACCAACTTATTATCGTTAATCATATTATCTCGAAAACTATCTAATCCCATACCACCTGAAAACCATCTTGATGGTGTAATCATCGAAATATAATTTGCATCTAATTTTTTTGACTGTTCAACAAAATAATTATAGATAGGTTTTGCTTGTCTACCCGCTCCACCAGTTTCTTCTTGATACGGCGGATTTCCTACAATTGCATCAAATTTCATCTTTCCGACATCTCCTTTCTTCCAATAGCTCGGTTTAAGCACACGGTTTATAAACTGTTGCGGCTTATTCTTTAATTGATTGATGAGGTCATCAAAATAATGCGCATTGATTATTGTGCCTGAATATCCCGCAAGGGTTCTTTGAGTGATTTGCTTTGCCATCGGAGTTTTGCAAATTATAAATACATTGTTTTGAACAGTGTCATTCCAAACTTTATACTGAATTTCTAAACTCATTTCACCGTCCTTATACTTTTTGCATTTTTCACGGTAAATGCTGTACGCAACATACAGCGGATAAAGTCCTGTTTTTGAATTTATTTCTAATATACGAGCGTTCTCGTTTGCGAATGTATCTTTTGTAACTTTTCCTCTATCCACAAATCTCGGTTCATCGATAGTATGTTCGTGCTTTTCGTCAAAAAAGTCATAACCGCCCAAGCAGTCCGACATATGCATATTGACTACTCGCCATGGAGTGAGCACGGTTTCTTTATCGGGATTTTTAAAGTTTGCGAATAGGGAAGCTATCTTTTTAACACGGTCGGTCGGTGTTAAAGTATCCGCTTGACGGGCGATATTACGAATTCTGCGTCCTGCCGCAATAAAAATATCTTCATCGTAATATTTTCTGAATTTGCCGAACACCTCTTTTGTTACACCGCTTGGCATAAACTCATCCCATGAAGATGCGTCAACCTTTTCAATAAACTTATCAAGTGTAATTTCCTCTTCATAAGGGACATCAGCACCGTAAATCAAAAGGGGCATACGAATTGAAATACCACGCAATATAGATATAGCGTCGTTTCTTACTTTCTTTTTATTTTTTAGTTCTTCAAGCCGAGCTTTTTCTTCTTCCGAAAGTTCTTTTTTCGGCTTTTTATTTATGTTTTCCAGTTCTTCATATTCTTCATTAGTCAAGCCTTGCTGATTAACTGTTATTTCATTTTGTTTTGGAGCGGCTTTTGACTTTCCGATAATACCTTTAAGATTATTAAATGCCTCAATATCAATATCGTTCAATTTGAGCAGCTCATCGTTATAAAGATTATTATCGTCAAATCCGTTTCTTACAACTTTGTCAGCGTATGCACGCTTTAACTGCTGAAGAAGTATATCCGCTTTATATTCTTTCATATGTGAACCGGCGACAGAAATAACAGGGCAGAAGTTTAAAAATTTACCCAAAATCTTTTTGTCGTCACTGCCTGTTTTTCCTGCTTTTGCAGATACAGAAACAGCTTCAGATACCATTTTTAATGTTCTGTCAGGGGCAAAGTCAAAGACATAAGCTGCGGTCTTCAACTTTCCGTTTTTATTGCATGGTGACTGAACACGGAAAATAGTTTGTAAATAGTTAGCGGCAGAGGTAGAAAATGAGCCTGCAAGCATAAATACGGCAGTCCACTCTTTAACTGTTACGCCTGTTGTTAATTTTCCGCAAGATAAAGTAATTGTGTATGTATCCACTTTCTCGGCATTGCTGATCGCCGTTCTGACGCTGTTGAGTGCATCTGCCGACTCTTCGTCATCACTTCCTGCAACATTTACTATGCTGAATAGTCCGCTTCCGAAAACAGGATGTTTTAACATCAGTTCCTTAAGAGCTTTTGCCTCTTTAACACCCGGTACCATCCATAGAGAATGTTTGAAAAATTCTCTGTATTCATCTTTAGAATACGGATATGAATTATCTTTATCCGTTTTTGTCATAAGATTTAAGAAAGAGAGTATATCTTGTTCGTGTACAAAATCTCCGATTTTTGCAGTAGCAGGCATTTGGGCATAATCTTTATTATATTCACCGGTCCAAGTGCGGAAAAATTCCGTAAAGTTAAAAGCTTTATCTTCGTATGTTATATAATTTTTGTTGCAGAACAAATCTCCGAGGTCATAGGTATAAATTCGCAGTTCGGGCAATTCTTCATAAGGGTTTGAATCGCCAAAATGCTGTTTGTCCCACTCGGATTTACATTCCTGCTCCATAATATAATCCCAAGTATATATGGATTCATCGTCGTACTCATCTAAAATATTAAATGGTGTACCTGACAAAGCAAGCAACTTTGTTTTTCCTTTTCCTTCTTTTATAATCGCTTTAATTGTTTCATCGCCGAGCGGAGTTTTTGTTCCTTCATGAGCCTCGTCCACAATTACGCAATCCCACACGGTTTTAAAAACAACATCGTTCTTTTCAAATTTACCGCCGACTGCCTCTGAACCTCTTAAGTCCTGTATTGAAGCAAAATAAACAAATCGATTATCTTTTTTTAACAAATTATCAAGTGTATATCCGTTTGCTTTGGAACCGTAGATATAGTCAGTGCCGTGAAATATTTTTCTGAAATCCTCATACCATCCGTCGTTTACAACAGGTCTGTGTGTTAAAATAACAGTCTTTTTATATCCGCATATTTTGACAACCTCAAGTGCGCTCAGCGTTTTGCCAAAACGCATTTTCGCATTCCAAAGCATACGATCGCTCTTTTTAAACTGTTTGACCGTTCTTTCTATCGCCTCATTTTGTTCTGGTCTGAAAACAATCGGCACAAATTCATCACTTGCAACATTGCTCAAATTTGCATAGTTTTTCTTAACTGCCTCAATAGCTTCAATTGCGGTTTCTTTTGTTATTCTGTACCACTCACGGCCTGTTGAACCGTTAATCGTCGCTTTTTTTATTCCCGAACATTCCAATACACGGTGTACATCGTGATCTCTGAATGCAACTATCTTTATATTGCTTTCGTTATCTTTAACCGTTTTAACAGCAAGCTCGGTATGCAGGAGGATGGGAGTTATTCCG
>CALWTU010000091.1 GCA_944384515.1 uncultured Clostridia bacterium | reverse complement strand
ATTATTGACCATACGCACCCTTGTGGTATGGTGAGAACGGAAATTCTGCTTAATCAGAAGATTTAACTTCTTACTTTGTCATTATATCACTTTTATTCATTGTTGTCAATAGGTTTATTGTAATTTTCTGATATTTATTGTAATTTTCTGATATTTTTTTATTTGTGAAAAAAACTAAGATTTTATGAAAAATCTACTTATTCTACAAAAAATGTCAATTAATATTAGCTAATATTACATCTTTACAAATCGCTCTCAAAAGTATATAATAGATATACAATTTAAAATCGCAAACAAAGCTTCAATCTTATGAAGCAATCCACAGATGCGATTTAATTCATTTTATGAGCTGACCTTTTGTCCGCTCATTTTTTAATTTATTATAAATATTTATATTTATATATAGACATTTTATCTTTTATGTGCTATAATATTGCTTAACAGAATTTATTCATTCATAAGAAAGGCTTTTTAAATGTCGGAAATAATAAATAATAACATAGATGTAAAACTTCCCCTGATTCCCCTGAGAGGGATTGTAGGTTTCCCGCAGGTTCAAACGAATATAGAAATTGTACGTCATCAGTCACTCAAAGCATTTACTGCCGCCGCAACTTTATACGACGCAAAAATAATTCTTGTGACTCAAAAAGATGTCTCTACCGAATTTCCGGAGTTTTCCGACCTATACAATGTAGGTATAATGGCAGAAATAAAGCATGTGGTTAAAAATCCGCACGGAACACTGTCGGTTGTATTCGAGGGAATATCGAGATGCAGACTGAATAGTGTAACGGTTGAAAACGGATACATGATGGCTGAATGTACTCTGAAGAATGAACCGAAAAATATAACCGTAAACACCCAGTACGACGCTTTGATGGCAGATGTGAAAAACAGGCTGGCTTCTCTGCCGAGTATGCACCCTTCTTTTACCGATGAAATGCGCCTTGCGGCAGAAGCAATAACATCCCCGGGTTATCTTGCTGATTTTGTTGCGTCATCCGCTATAATCGACTATAAGAACAAACAAACCGTGCTTGAGGCGTTTTTGCCTAAAACAAGACTTGAGAAACTGCTTGTCGCTCTCGAAGAAGAAGCAATGATATTGGAATGCGAACAAAATATTCAAATGCAGGTAAGAGAGAAAATCGACAGGAATCAGAAAGACTACTTTTTAAGAGAACAGATAAAAGCAATTCAGTCAGAGCTCGGCGAGGGGGATGACGAGGACGAGATAACCGAGTACGAAAGCAGAATTAAAAAAGCAAGTTTGCCCGAGGAAGTCAGAGAGAAGCTTCACAAGGAACTTAATAAACTTGCAAAAACGCCTTTTGGCGCAGCCGAAGGAAGCGTTATAAGAACATATCTTGATACATGCCTTGATTTCCCGTTCGGAAAGTTTACAAAAGAACATGTTACGGTTAAAGAGGCAAGAAAAATTCTTGACAGAGATCATGACGGACTTGACAAAGTAAAAGAAAGAATTCTTGAGTTTGTTGCGGTCAAAGAGTTTTCTCCCGATGTAAAGAACCAGATAATCTGCCTTATCGGCCCTCCTGGCGTCGGTAAAACCTCTGTTGCGGCATCTGTCGCAAAGGCATTGAAGAGAAAATACGCACGCATATCTCTCGGCGGAATGCATGATGAGGCTGAGATCAGAGGTCACAGAAAAACTTATGTCGGAGCTATGCCAGGAAGAATTGTGACAGCGCTTATCAACGCCAAGGTACAAAATCCGGTAATAGTTCTTGATGAGATTGACAAGATGTCAAAGGATTTCAGAGGAGATCCGACCTCTGCTCTTTTGGAGGTGCTTGACCCTGAACAGAACAAGTATTTCCGTGATAACTTTATGGAGATACCGATTGACCTTTCAGATTCGCTCTTTATTGCAACAGCAAACACATATGAAGATATTCCTTCACCTCTGCTTGACAGAATGGAGGTTATTGAGCTTTCAACATATACGGATACCGAGAAACTCTCGATTGCAAAGCATCATCTTATTCCCAAACAGTTAAAGAGAAACGGACTTAACAAAAAGATCTTTAAAATATCGGATGACGGAATACTTGCTCTTATCAAAGGATATACCCGTGAAGCGGGAGTACGAAACCTTGAAAGGCAGATTGCGTCTCTTATAAGAAAAAGTGCTAAAAAGATTGCGGAGACCGATGTAAAATCAGTAAGTATCAATGAAAACAATTTATCTGAATTTCTCGGCAAACCCAAAGTTATTCCCGAAAAACTTGAAAAGGACAATCCTGTCGGAGTTGTCAACGGACTTGCTTATACGCAGACCGGAGGAGACCTTTTGAAGGTAGAAGTCGCAACAATGGAGGGCACGGGAAAAATTGAACTGACCGGCTCGCTTGGCGATGTTATGAAGGAGTCTGCAAAAATTGCACACTCATATGTAAGAACGATTGCCGGAAAATATAATTTCAAAAGTGATTTTTACAAAAACACCGACTTGCATATTCATTTCCCCGAGGGTGCCATACCTAAAGACGGACCGTCTGCCGGAGTTACCATGGTAACCGCCATTGTTAGCTCGCTCAGCGGTATAGCAGTAAAAAATGATGTTGCGATGACGGGTGAAATAACACTCAGAGGAAATGTTCTTCCGATAGGCGGACTCAAAGAAAAAACACTTGCCGCATACCGCGCAGGAATAAAAACCGTCCTTATCCCTGAAGACAATCTCAAAGATCTTGACGAAATAGACTCTGAAGCCCGCTCGCATATTAAATTTATTCCATGCAGAACAGCCGATGATGTTTTGAACAACTCCCTCGTACAATAAAATTTTGGTATATAATTATGAAAATTAATGTCAATAATGCAAATATAGCCTTGACTGTCGGTAAAAAACAGGACTTTCCGAAAAGTCAAAAACCTCAGATAGCTCTTTCCGGAAGGTCAAATGTCGGAAAAAGTTCACTGATTAACACATTGCTCGGAAGGAAAAATCTTGCGAGAGTATCCGCATCTCCCGGGAAAACTATTACGATAAATTATTACGATATTGATAATAAAATATTTTTGGTTGACCTTCCGGGATACGGATACGCCAAAAGGTCCAAGGAATCAAAAAAATCATGGAGTTCCCTGACCGAAGATTATTTTATCAATAACCCGTCCTCCGACGCTTTGAAGCTTGTTATTCAGCTGATTGATGTCAGAATCGGTCCGACAGACGACGATATTTTGATGATAAACTGGCTAATTGATCAAGGTGTTCCGTTTACCGTCGTCGCAACAAAGTCGGACAAACTCTCAAAATCTCAGCTGCAAAAAGCGCTTGATGACTATGAAGAGAACTTTTTTGCCGGTACAGAGATAAAGCCTATACCTTTTTCCTCCGTTACTCGGGACGGAAAAGACCTTATTTGGAAATTAATTTCCGACGCTTGTGAAAAATAATAAACTGTAAGAGAGGTGATGCCAACATGAACGGTATTATACTGTCCGCGCTTGCAACACTTATTATACTTGCAATTCATGAATTCTTTCATGGATATGCTGCTTATCTGTTAGGAGATGATACTGCGAAAAATTCCGGCAGACTTACTCTTAACCCTCTGAATCACTTGGATCCCATAGGCGCGCTGTGTATGGTATTTTTTCATTTCGGCTGGGCTAAGCCCGTACCGGTAAATCCGCGCAATTTTAAAAATCCCAAAAGAGATTTTGCACTTGTAGCACTGGCGGGACCTGCATCAAATTTAATCATGGCCTTTATATCGGCATTTTTGTACTTGATTTTAAGAAAATCATTATCAGGAATTATTTTTGATAATAATTTTACTTATAACCTGGCACAGAATGCTTTGCTTCTTGTTTTCTACTTTCATATTATCAATCTGGGACTTGCAATATTCAATTTGATTCCCATTCCGCCTTTGGACGGCTCGCGCGTATTAAATGTTCTTCTTCCGCCGAGACTTTACTTTAAGTTGATGGAAAATGAAAGACGAATTTATTTTATTTTTCTCGGCTGGCTTTTGGTAGGAAATTATGTTTCTTCCCTGCTTTTGAAAATAACGCTGATAGCAAATAACAAGGTTCTCAGTTTTATAGCAACATATATTTCAATACCCAACATTATCACGGATTTGATGATGTGGGTGTCGGATCTCATGATAAAATTCTGGCAACTGCTGCCATTCCTATAATATAAACTTCGAGGTATAGTAAATTATGGAACAACTGACATATAGACTGGATCAGTTTGAAGGTCCGCTGGATCTTTTACTGACACTAATCAGTAAAAACAAAGTCAGTATCACAGACATTCCCATTGCAATTATATGCGATCAATATATGGAATATATAGAGCAAGCGCAGCGTCTTGATTTGGATATTGCAAGTGAATTTATTGTGATGGCAAGCGAACTTATGCTGATAAAATCGAGAATGATACTGCCGCATGAAGAAGGAACCGAAAACGATCCCAGACGCGAAATAGCTGATGCCCTGCTCTTATATCAGCAGGCAAAGCTTGCGGTAAAACAGCTTAGTCCTCTGTATGAAGAATTCTCGGGCCGTTATGTAAAGGGCATGGACGATGTTCCTCCCGAAAAGGGATTGCCGCTTAATCTTAGTCCCGATTTGCTGATGAAGGCGCTTAATGCGGTTATGAGAAGAATAAAAATTGCACAGGCCGAAAGAAAGCCGGCCGATCTTGTTAACCCTCTTATAAAGCATCATATAGTTTCCGTTGAGGAAAAAATTGAGGAAATTATACTTCTGCTTGAAGATCAGGACGAAGCTTCCCTGTTCTTCCTGTTGAAAGATGCTACATCAAGGGCAGAACTTGTCGCAAGGTTTATGGGAGTTTTGGAACTTATAAAAATTCACCGTATATACATTACAAGTATTACGCATGTCGAGGACGTTATCGAATATACCGAAAACGGACTTGACATGATGTTAAAACTAAATCCGAATTATGTACCCGGAGACATCACGAGCAGCGAGTTTGATATCTCCGACGAAGACGGTGAAAATGAAAATTCGGATAATGCGAAAGAGGACTGATTATGAAAAGAAAATCAAAAGACAATTCCACAATTGAAAAAGAGGAAAATAATTCTTCTTCAGAAAACTCAGTGCAAGATATTGTGAAAGAAAACGCAACGCATGAGCGTGAGTCAGAAAACAGCGAAGACAGAGCCGTTGTTTTTGAAGAAGCAATTGAGGCAATTCTTTTTGCCGCAGGACACCCTGTTACATATAGTACCCTCGCCCGCGTATTTGAAATGACGCCATCAAAAGTTAAGGATAAAGTTTTTGAGTATTCCCTCAAGTACAATGATCCGTCTTTTCCGAGAGGAGTTATACTTTTGACATTCAAGGATTCTTGCCAGCTTTGCACAAAACAGTATTATCTGCCTGAGATCAGAAATGCACTCGGAATAAAAAAGAGCGGTTCCCTTTCCACATCATCAATGGAGACACTCGCTATAATAGCATACAACCAGCCTGTTACTCGAATTTTCGTTGATACACTGCGCAGAGTTGATTCGTCATATGCGATGAACAATCTCCTTGACAGAGGACTTATAGAATCTAAAGGAAGAATGGACGCTCCCGGAAGACCTATGCTTTACGGAACAACTCTTGATTTCTTAAGGTGTTTCGGACTTAAAGATCTTGAGTCTCTGCCGAAAACAACCGATGAAATGATGGCGGTATTCAGCAACGCTAAATTGTCGGAGGAACAAAACGAAGAAAATTCCGAAAATACAGAAATTGATGAAATCAATGATAACCAAATGGAGATAGACATCAACAATATTGATAACAACAAGCTTCAGCAAGACAGCTCAAACTCTGAGTTTGAAGAGGAAGAATCTGCTGACGACTTTATAAATATTGATGACAATTAATTTTTAGTCTGTCCCTGATGTGTAAAATACATAAAAAATGCGTATAATAATATAACCTTAAAAAGGACAAGTTATTATGGAAATTTTTATTATTGTTTTATGCGTGTTTTTTATTCTTGCCATTTTACTGACTCAAAGAGTTAACTTACGGCTAATTGGAGCCGAAGATATACTTATAAGCTTAAACTTTATATTTTGGGGTGTAAATATTTATCCGCTGAGAAATATGAGAAAAAAGGACAAACCTAAAAAGAAAAATCCCATTATCAGCGGTATTAAAACAACACTTGCTTCAACAAAGGCATTTAACCATATTATAGACAACTCGGATATTAAAATAAATAAAATAAACATCGAGTCCTCACAAACTTTACCCTCTGCATTTGTTATAAGAAAAAACACTTTGATTTCGTTTTTGTATTTTCTGCTCAGCATTTTGTCCCTAAAATCAAACAGTCTTACTGCTCAAAGCAAAGCATTCAGCTACACTGCCGATGAAGACAACAATATTGAAAACTCATTTGACGTATCAATTGATTTCAGACTCTTTTACTTAATTAATGCTGGTTTTATTTTCTTAATAAATAAATTTTAGAAAAGAAGGTATTAAAAGTGTCTGAAAATAAAATGAGTGAAATAATTCGCAGTTCCCTTGACGGTATCAAAGAATTTACCGACAACAACACGGCTGTCGGAGAGCCTATAAACACTCCGAGCGGTGTCACTGTAATACCCGTATCAAAAGTTTCTGTCGGTTTTGCGTCAGGCGGATTGGATTTCGGGAGTAAAAAGTTAATTCAAAATCAAAACTTCGGAAGCGGCAGTGGAACGGGTGTATCAATCACGCCTGTCGCATTCCTGACAGTCGGAAAGAATGCGGAAATTAATTTAATTACATTAAACAGCAACGAGCATGGTGCTTTTGACCACGCGCTTTCGGTAATTGAGCATACACCGGAAATAATCGATAAGATAAAAAACGCATTAAAATAGATTTTTGGTATATTTCTTTCATTTATCTTAAAAATATAATTGGAGGAATATATTATGTATGAAAATAAAACCAAGATTATTCTTTTGCTGATTATTTTATCAATAATTTTTTCCGTCTTCACAATATTCATTTCTTCCGCATCTTTAAATGTACCTTCTGTCAGTGCGAAATCTGCAGTTTTGTACGAACCCGAGACAAAGCAGTTTATTTATGAAAAAAATGCTGATGCAAAACTCGGAATTGCGAGTACAACAAAGATTATGACCGCACTGTTAGCGATAGAAAATCTTCCTCTTGATCAGGTTATCGCGGCAGACAGTAGCGCCGTCGGGATTGAGGGCTCATCTATGTACCTCGAACTCGGCGAGCAGCTGACTGTTCTGGATTTGATATACGGACTGATGCTCAACAGTGCAAACGACGCCGCCATGGTTCTGGCAAATGCCGTCTCGGGCGATGTCGAAAAATTTGCAGAGCTTATGAATGAAAAAGCAAAAAGTCTCGGTGCCGAAAATACGAATTTTGTCAATCCAAACGGACTTGACGATAAAAATCACTATTCTACAGCAAGAGACCTTTCACTGATAACCGCTTATGCCCTCGAAAATGATACATTCAGAGAGGTTGTTTCTACAAAAAAAATTACGGTTCAAAGTAACCTGAAAGAACGTCTGCTTGTAAATCACAATAAGCTTCTCAAAAATTACAGCGGATGTATAGGTGTTAAAACAGGCTTTACAAAAACTTGCGGCAGATGCCTTGTGAGCGCTGCGAATGTTGAGGGGCTTGAGCTTATCTGCGTCACGGTTAATGCGCCCGACGACTGGAGGGATCACACAAATTTACTTGACTACGGATATAGTATTTTAGAAAGCGTAAGTCTTGCCAAAATCGGTCAGTTTCAGTATACTGTTCCGGTTATTGACGGAGATCATGAAACTATAGACATTGAAAATACAGAAGAGTTATCCGTTATAAGAAACAAAGGCGGCAGTGAAATAACCGCAAAAACAGAGATACCGCAATATATTGTTGCACCTGTCAATGAAGGAGATGTTATCGGAAAAGTATCCTTTTATGAAAACGGTGAAAAAATCGGAGAGGTTGACTTAAAAGCGAAAACAAGTATAATAAAAAAAGAGAAAAAAGGAATATTTAATTTCTTTTTTAATCTGATAAAATAAAAAGGACTGACTATGGAA
The DNA here is from genome assembly GCA_944384515.1 of uncultured Clostridia bacterium. Taxonomy (GTDB): domain Bacteria; phylum Bacillota; class Clostridia; order Oscillospirales; family CAG-272; genus UBA1740. Next base: position 9,238 of record CALWTU010000091.1, on the reverse strand, counting down.
GAAATAAGATTACAAAAATTTATTGCAGACTCCGGCCTTATGTCAAGGAGAGCGGCAGAAGAAGAAATAAAAAAAGGTAACGTGTCCGTCAACGGTCACGTTGCCGAACTTGGTTGCAAAATCAATCCAAGAAGAGATACAGTATCATATAAAAATCAAAAAATTTTTTATAAAAAGCCCGACTATGTCTACATAATGATGAATAAACCGAGAGGTTATCTTTGCAGTACATATGATGACAGGGGCAGAAAATGCGTAACAGACCTGATAAACGGAGTTGATGAGAGAATATTCCCTGTCGGAAGACTTGACCTTATATCCGAGGGTATGCTGCTTTTAACAAACGACGGAGAACTTAAAAACAGGCTTACTCACCCGCGCTATTCCCTGCCTAAGGTATACCGGGTTAAAGTCGGCGGAAGCGTAACTGAAGAACAGTATAATATTCTTACCTCGCCCCTTACAATCGACGGATACGAAATAAAGCCGGTAACGGTCAATGTCGGCGAGACGGATGAGAGCGGTACGGTTCTTAAGATGACACTGCTTGAGGGCAGAAACAGACAGATCCGTAAAATGTGCGAGGCGGCAAATCTCACCGTAAAAAGGCTCTCCCGTATATCTATCGGAAATTTGAAGCTTAACAATCTGCCTGTCGGCAAGTGGAGATTTTTAGAGGATGAGGAAGTGGCGTATCTTAAGAAAGCCACTAAAATGAAGGTTTAATAGCGGAGAAAATTATGTTTAAAATAAAACCTTTGGATAATGTCGCAGATCGGGAGGCATTCTGCAAAGAATGCGGCATAGAATACTCAGACGGATATTTTTACTACGGTATGTACAATATTGAAGACGGCAGTGTCATGGGAGTTTGTCAGTTTGATATCGGAAGCGACGGTGGGTACATAAAGAGGCTGTCAAATAAACCGGGATACGATGATTATGAAGCGATGTTTATTCTCGGCAGACAGACTATGAATTTTATAGATAAGTGTTCTTCCCCTTTTGTCAGAGCGGATATTCTTGCCGGGGATGAAAGGCTGATGAGAGCCATTGGGTTTAAAAGATCAGGCAACGAATATATTTGTGATATGACCGGTTTTTTTGACGGCAACTGCGGCTGTGAAAAAAACAGTACTTAACAACATAAAATATAAAAATAAAGCCCCTATTACAATCATACACCATTGTGCGGATGAGTGATTGTTTTAGGGGCTTTTTTATATAAAATTTCTTAAATAAATTGATTTACGCTGAATTTATAAATCAGTCTTTCCTTCTCTCCTGCAAAAGATTGCGGTATTTACGGTAAAATGCCTCATATCCTACCGAGTCAAGAGCGTCTCTGATTTTCTGCATTAATTCATTATAAAAATAAAGATTGTGCAAAACCGCAAGGCGCATTCCAAGTGCCTCTCTCGCCTTGAAAAGGTGACGGATATAACCTCTTGAATAGTTCTTGCATGCAGGACATCCGCATTCGGGATCTATTGGCTTTTCGTCCTCAATATACTTTTCATTCAGTAAGTTCATTTTGCCCGCCCAAGTAAAGAGATTGCCGTGCCTTGCGTTTCTGCTGGGCATTACACAGTCAAAAAAGTCAATACCGCGATAGACTGCTTCAACAATATTCTGCGGTGTTCCCACACCCATAAGGTATCTCGGCTTATCTGCTGGCATATAAGGCTCTACCGTTTCGATAATGTGATACATAACGTCCGCCTCCTCGCCGACAGCAAGACCGCCGATTGCATAGCCGTCACAGGGAACCTCTCTTATCTGCTTCATATTTTCGATACGCAAATCGTCATATGTTCCGCCTTGATTTATTCCGAACAGCAGCTGATGTTTGTTTACCGTTCCCTCAAGGGAGTTGAGCCTGTCAAGCTCATCTCTGCACCGTTTGAGCCATCTTATTGTTCTCTCGTGAGACTGTTTTACATATTTATACGGAGATGGATTTTCGATACACTCGTCAAAAGCCATGGCTATTGTCGAACCGAGATGAGACTGAATTCTCATTGACTCTTCCGGTCCCATAAATATCTTCTTGCCGTCAAAATGAGAGTTAAAAGACACGCCCTCTTCAGTTATCTTTCTGAGTTTTGCAAGCGAAAAAACCTGAAATCCGCCTGAATCCGTCAAAACAGGTCTATCCCAGTTGAAAAATTTATGAATTCCGCCCATACGGTATATAACATCGTCTCCGGGTCTTATGTGCAGGTGATATGTGTTTGAAAGTTCGACCTGACAGTTAACATCCTTGAGATCCATCGTCGAAATACCGCCCTTTATCGCTGCAGATGTACCTACATTCATAAATACAGGGGTTTCGATAGTTCCGTGTACGGTCTCAAATCTTCCGCGTCTTGCTTTCCCTTCTTGTTTAAGTAATGTGAATTTTGCCATTTTCACTCCATATTATTTTATTCTTTCAAACTGCCTGTCAAGTTCAGTCTTGGTAAGTTTATATGCAATAGGTCTGCCGTGCGGACATACGGTAATGTCGGGAAGTTCAAAAACTTTTTGAACAAGCCACTCAATAATATTTTTATCATACACCCGTCCGCCCTTTATCGCTGCTTTGCAGGCAATTTGATAAAGCGCCTTTTCCCTTCTTATACTGTCTGTTACTGCCGGATTTCCGCGGCCCTCATGCAACTCGTCCGCCATTTTTATAAACAGTGTTTCAGCATCGTCGGCCCCGATAGCATCCGGGATGGCGGTTATATTTGCAACATTTTCCTGTAAGTCATACTCAAAACCGACAGTTGATATTTCATCCGAAAACTCGCTTAGCGAGCTGTATTCAGTCGGTGTTATCATAACTGACAGCGGAAGCAAGAGAGTCTGAGAGCCTACTCTGCCGTCTTCTTCCCTCATCTTCTTTAAATCTTCAAAGATAATTCTCTCATGTGCGGCGTGCTTGTCAATAATATAAAGAGCGCCCTCATACTCCACCATTATGTAACAGTTGAATACCTCGCCGCATATTTTGTACTCTGTATTTTTCTCGACCGGTTTCTCTTTTATTGCCTCTTTTTTCTCTATATTTTCAGAAGCACCATTTGCAGTTTCCGCCTTTGTATTTGAATACATTTTTAACAGCTCCAAAGAGTCCTTAGGAGACATAAAACCTGATTCTTCACGGAAAGGAGATGCACCGCTTGAAATAGTGAGAACGCCGTCCATATCAGCATTATTATCAGTAGCATAATGCCTTCTGTCAAAAGAATTATTGTCCTTATATTGACTTTTGCTTTCGGAATAATTATTTTGATTTCTGCCGCTGCCAAATGAATTTTCCGAAAAATTAATTCTCTCGGTTTTTTTATAATTATCCGAGGGGAAAGATTTATTCAGAGAATAATCTAAACCATTACTACCTGAATAACTTTTCTTATCCTGTGGTAAGTCAGTATTGTTTGTTTTTATTGTTCTGCCGAATGTAACCTGCTCTCCCTTAGTGTTTTCATGGAGAGGAACAAATGCGCCTGTCGCGTTTCTCTCGCTGTTTCGCTTGCCGTCAAGAATCATCTGCGGACGGTACTCAAATTTTTCAAGAGCATTCTTTACCGTATGGTAAACCGCATCAAATATTATCCTCTCGTCGGAAAACTTAACCTCAAGTTTTGCGGGATGAACATTTACATCTACTATTCCGGGGCTCATCTCAAGGAAAAGCACACAGGCAGGAAAGCATTCCGGAGCAATATATGATGTATAAGCCTTCTCAAGCGCTGCCATAACCGTCAGACTCTTTACATATCTTCCGTTAATAAATATATTTTGAAGATTTCTGTTTTTCTTTACATTATCGCTTCTGCCGATAAAGCCGTATACCTTTATCCCGTCTAGTTCCGCATTGCACTCTATGATTTTTTGAGCAAAGTCTCTGCCCAAAACGGAATAAATGGTATTTTGAAGGTTATTATCACCTGCAGTCTTAAATTTCTGCTCGCCGTCAACTATAAGCTGGATAGATACCTTCGGCTGCGAGAGCGCTATTCTCTCGACAATGGCGCAAACATTCATAGCCTCAGTAGAATCCTTCTTTAGAAATTTACGCCTTGCAGGTACATTATAAAACAGATTTTCAACCACAACAGTGGTTCCGTTGCTTGCGCCAACCTCAGAAATATCAACAATATTTCCTCCGTGAGCAACAAGCATATTTGCCTCTTTGGATTTTTCGGTTTTGCTTATAATTGTCATCTCGGAAACAGAGGATATTGCGGCAAGTGCCTCACCTCTGAAACCAAGCGTCATTATTGAATTAAGATCGTCTTTTTCTTTTATTTTACTTGTTGCGTGTCGCTTTAGTGATATAGGCAGATCTTCCTTGTCCATGCCGCAGCCGTTATCAGTAACTCTGATTAAAGAAACTCCGCCTTTTTTTATCTCGCAAACAATCTCACTTGCGCCTGAGTCAATGGAATTCTCTATCAGCTCCTTAATAACCGATGCTGGTCTCTCCACCACCTCGCCGGCCGCAATAAGGTTTGCAATTTCAAAGCTTAATACATTTATTTTTGACATACTTATCTCCGTTACATGTCAGACAGCATATTTTTTAACTTAAAGAGGAAATTCATCGCCTCAATCGGAGTTGCAGTGTTTATATCGAAACTCTTGAGTTTTTCAATAACCTCACTGTCCTTTGAGGAAACTAATCCCGTAAGCAAATCAACGCTGTCCTCTCTGTTATTTGCCGACCTGCCAGATGCGTACGCGGTCACTCCGCCTTTTTCTTCAATCTCTGCCAGAATCTCTTTCGCCCGTAAAACAACAGGATTAGGCACACCTGCAAGCTTTGCAACTTCAATTCCGTAGGAATCGTCAGTTCCGCCCCTCACAATCTTTCTTAAGAAAATAATTGAGTCTGCTCTCTTTTTTGCGGCAATATTGTAGTTTACAATACCCTCAAAATTCTCCTCCATGTCAGTAAGTTCATGATAATGAGTTGCAAAGAGAGTTTTTGCACCTATCTTCTTTGAGTGGGTGTACTCTACAACCGCACGCGCAATGGCCATTCCGTCATATGTGCTGGTTCCTCTGCCGACCTCATCGTAAATTATAAGAGAGCGCTTTGTTGCGGATTTAAGTATTGTGGCAACCTCGCTCATTTCAAGCATGAATGTAGATTGTCCCGATGCCAGATCGTCGGAGGCGCCTACCCTTGTAAACACTTTATCAACAATTCCGATTTTTGCGTCCTTTGCAGGCACGTATGAACCTATCTGCGCCATAATCGTGATAATTGCGACCTGTCGCATATATGTAGACTTACCTGCCATATTTGGTCCTGTTATAATCATAACTCTGTTTTGAGCCGTATCGAGAATTGTATCATTGGGAACAAAGTAGCTGTCAAGCACAAACTTTTCAACAACGGGGTGCCGTCCGTCTGTTATTTTGATTTCATAAGAAAGATCAACATCCGGACAAACATAATTGTTTTTTGAGGCAACTTCAGCAAACGAGCGGTAAACATCTATCTGAGCTATTAATGATGCACTTGCTCTTATCCTCTCATAATTATCGGCAATAAAATTTCTCAGACTGATAAACAGCTCATACTCAAGCTCTATTATTTTTTCATTTGCTCCTAAAATCGTGTTCTCCATCTCTTTAAGTTCTTCTGTAATATATCTTTCACAGTTTGCAAGAGTCTGCTTTCTGATATATCTCAGCGGAACCTGATTCATAAAGGACTTAGAAACTTCAATATAATAACCGAAGACCTTGTTATAATCAATTTTCAGCGTTCTGATACCCGTCTCTTCTTTTTCTTTTTCCTCAAAAGAAATCATAATTCCCTTTGCGTTATCACGCAAGGATCTGTAATAGTCGACATCTTTATTAAAGCCCTCTTTGATCATTCCGCCCTCGCGAACTGTAAACGGCGGATTTTCTACAAGCGCTTTATCAAGCAGTGAGCTGACATCCTCCAAGGTGTCGAGACTGTTAGCTATACCTTTTAAATAATCACTCTTAAACTCGGATAAAAGCGATTTAATCTCGGGCAGTTTTTGTATGCTCTGATGTATAGCTTTTAAATCTTTGGCGTTCGCACTGCCGTAAACCGCCTTGGCTGTAAGTCTCTCGAGATCCAACATATCCGAAAATAAGTCCGCAAACTCGTCACGAAGTCGAGGATTTCGGACAAAATCTCCGACAGCTGCCTGCCTTTGAGATATAATTGCTGGATTTAAAAGCGGACGCAAAACCCAGCTTCTTAAAAGGCGCGCGCCCATCGCCGTTTTGGTTTTGTCGAGAACCCAAAGCAAAGATCCTCTCTTTTCCTTCGTTCTCATTGTCTCCACAAGTTCAAGATTGCGCCGTGTATTAAAGTCCAAATCGAGATATTGGTTCTTTGAATATACATTTATCTCATTTATAAACGAAATGTCAGTTTTCTGTGTTTCCTTTATATATAAAAGCAGAGAACCTACGGCGATTATCATCTGCGGCTCTGTAAGCTTGTCCGCCTCATCCTTAAAAGAGCTTTTGACATTTTCAAGACACACTTCATAGTTAAAGAGGTTCTTTTTATTGTCAGTTATTATTGTTTGAAATTTCTCTCTTAAGTATTTTTTTATGTCAAATGAGAAATTGTCCGAACTGTTGATTATAACTTCGGACGGCTGATATGACGAGAGTTCATTTTCTATATCCGCCTCAGATTTGTTCCCCTCAAAGAAAGTCACAAAGATCTCTCCGGTTGAAACATCTACAAAACTAAGCGCAACACCTGTTTCGCCGTAAATAATTGATGAAAGAAAATTATTTTTACCTTCGTTGAGCAATGAGCCGTCTGTTATCGTTCCCGGAGTTACAACACGGGTAACTTCACGCTTTACCAAACCGGTTGCATGTTTGGGATCTTCAGTCTGCTCACATACGGCAACCTTATATCCCTTTTCTACCAATTTGCCAATATAAACATCGGCTTTATGAAACGGAACTCCGCACATTGCGGCACGATTCCCGTTTCCGCAGTCTCTTGCTGTCAAAGTGAGCTCAAGTTCTTTTGAAGCAATAAGGGCATCGTCAAAAAAACACTCATAAAAATCTCCGAGCCTATACATCAAAATATAATCGCTGTATTCTTCTTTAACATCAAGATACTGTTTCATCATCGGCGTAACCGTTTCAAGATCTGCTCTTTTCTCAATGATTTCTGCCATATCAGTATAAATTCTCCTTAAAAATTAGTGGGAGCATCCTCCGCAAGTTGAACAGTCATGTGTGCAGGAGGAAGGTCTCTCGCCGGTGATACAGAATTTTATTTCCGCATTTACTTCTGCCATAAGATCGTTCATCGCCTTCTGTGCATTAAGAAATTCGGCGTATATTTTGTTTTCGGTAATTTCCTTTGTCAGCTCTTCCATTCTTGCCTTTAGATTGGCAATGGCTATCTGGTCTGCCTCACCCTCATTTTTGGAAAACTCCTGTCCCAAGAGCAATCTATGTGTCTCGTATTCGCTCATTTTGGACTGAAGGTCCTTATCAGAGTCGAAAGCGTCTTTTGCCATGTTTAAATTTTTAATCTCGTCAGAAACTGCAATCTCTGTGCCGAGCATGTGTGCGAGTTCAATTATTTTTGTCATATTTTTAATTCCTTTCAAATTTTTCGCCTATCATATTATGCGGGCGAACATCTGTTATTTTCACAAGTTCAAATTTACCGACAAAATTCTTTTCCCCTTCAAAATGAACAAGTTTGTTTGAAAGAGTGCGTGCCTTGCATATAATTTTTCCGTCTTTTTCTTCAAATCCGTCCACCAAGACCTTTTGAACGGTGTTAATCAAAGGAATATTTTTTTCTTTGGAAATATTGTTTTGGAGCTCGAGCAGCTCCCGCAGCCTCCGCCCCTTGATGTCGTCGGGTATCTGGCAGTCCATCTGTGCGGCTTTTGTTCCCTTTCTCGGAGAGTAAATGAATGTGTATGCCATATCAAATTCTACGGTTTTCAGCATCTTCATCGTATCTGAAAAATCTTCTTCGCTCTCTCCCGGAAAACCTACTATTATATCGCTTGAAATCGCAATATCCGGAACAGCACTCCTGAGTTTTTCAACTGTTGCAAGATACTTTTCCGCAGTATATGTTCGGTTCATCGCCTTTAAAATTCTATCGCTTCCCGACTGCAAAGGTAGATGAAACTGAGGGGCAATTTTCGGAACATACTTGCCCATAACATCAATTAGTCTGTCAGAAACATCTTTTGGATGGCTTGTCATAAAACGGACTATAAAATCTCCCTTTACTAAAGCTATCTTCTCAAGCAGACCGGCAAAGTCGGTATCCGATTTATAGGAGTTAACATTCTGACCGAGAAGTGTTATTTCTTTGTACCCGTCACGGACAAGTCTCTCCACATCGGCGATAACATCAGCGCTTGACCTGCTCCTCTCCCTGCCTCTGACATAAGGAACAATGCAATATGTGCAGAAGTTGTTGCAGCCATACATTATTGAAACCCACGCTTTAAAATCAGATTTTCTTACCGGGAGAACGCCTTCATAAATATCAATATTTTCTGTGTTATAAATAAATTCTCTTTTTCGCGACTGCATAACGCCGTACAAAGTCTCGGGAAGTCGGTATATAGCAGACGGTTCAAGTGTAAATGAGACATAAGGAAAACTCTTTTTTATTTTAGAGACAACATGCTCTTCCTCCGCCATACATCCCATGATTCCGACGATAAGGTCAGGATTTGAAGTTTTATATTTTTTCATATTGCCGAGAACCGACAGAGCTTTTTTCTCCGCATGCTCACGAATTGCACAGGTATTTATAATAATCAAATCCGACACGGCAGGGTCGTCCGTCACCAAATAACCCATCTCTTTACCGATACCGCGTATAACCTCGCTGTCTGCCTCGTTTTGCTGGCATCCGAAAGTTATAACACAGATATATTTTACCGAATTATGATTGATCTCTCTGACTTTGTCTATATATGAGCTCAAGTTGGAATTATTAATATCAATTATCATTTTTTTAAGTCCGCTTTTTAAAATTGTGGTATTTTATTTTCATTTCTTCATAAAGAGATTTGCTGTCAAGTCCCAAATATTCGTAAGGATCGCACTCTGCTTCGGAACAAACAAAATTATCATCAATAGCTCTTATAAAGTAATTCTCGGCTGAGCCTTTATCCTTTATAATTTCCTCTCTGATGAGCATTCCGGCGCCACCGTTTTTAATACCTTCCTCAACGAAAAT
>CALWTU010000090.1 GCA_944384515.1 uncultured Clostridia bacterium | reverse complement strand
GAGAACTTTTTATACCGACAAGGAAAGGATACCGCTTTGACGGCTGGTTTCTTGACGAAAACTTCAACACGCAGATTATGAGGATAAGCGGAGGTACGGGAAATATCACCCTTTACGCGAAGTGGACTGTGGATAAGTACAGTATCATTTACAATCTCGGCGGCGGCAAGAATCATCCGAATAACCCGCTTACATACGATATTAACACGACACGGCTCGACCTTTTTATGCCGACGAGAAAAGGCTTTACATTCGGCGGATGGTATATTGATTCGGGATTTGTGATTAAGTTTACATCTATTGCGGCAGGCACGACCGGCGACCTATACCTTTACGCAAAATGGATTCCCAACAAGAATACGGTTATCTTTGACGGCAACGGCAGCACATCCGGCAGTATGGATAGTATCACCGCTTATACCGATGAGATAATAAGGCTTCCGGAAAATCTCTTTAAGAAAGAGGGATATACCTTCCTCGGCTGGACGCTTGACAAAGACTCGGATACGTACTTTAAGGATATGTCGGATTTCACTGTCGGTGCGGATGAAGAGACAGTGCTTTACGCAGTGTGGGAGGCAGGCTCTGAGGGCTTGATATTTGAGCTTACCCCGGACGGCAAGTATACGGTTGTCGGATATCGAGGTACCGACAAAGAGGTTATCATTCCGAGAAAGTACAAGGACACGGATGTAGTCTCCGTATCAGACAGAGCTTTTGAAGGTAATACAAACCTCGGAAAAATCGTTATTCCTTACGGTATTAAAACTATCGGTGTATCCGCCTTTTCGGGCTGCACCTCTCTTAGTGAGGTTGTGATTTCCTACTCTGTTGAGCATGTCATGGAAAACGCTTTCTCTAACTGCAACTATATCAGTACCGTAAAATACACAGGTTCCGAGTACAGGTGGGGACAGATCCGCTTTGACAGCGGAAACCGCACAATAACCGACCTTGCGGTGGAGTTTAATGCCGAGGATCCCACATCAACGGATAAAGACGACGGTATTTTCACTCCTCCCCATGAATGGTAAACAGAATATTAAAAAATCTTTACTAAATCTTAACCGATAATATGATATAATAAACTGGCGGTTTGTGTATGCAAATGACTAAGCGCTGTTTGCATGTCCGGACTTTACGTTAATTATATATAATAATAAACAGAGGAAAATGTGTAATGGAAGACTTATTAGCATTATTTGACCCTATTCTTGCTTTCGGCAAGGGGGATAACTGGAAGATGATTGTGATGTGGCTGATAGGCGGAGTGCTTATCTACCTTGCGATCAGAAAGAAAATGGAGCCGACACTTCTGCTCCCTATCGGTTTCGGCGCGATACTTATGAATTTCCCGAATTCGGGAATTGCGGAGCCTCTTGAGACTCTTTACAACGCAGGTATTGCAAACGAGCTGTTTCCGCTTATACTCTTTATCGGTATAGGTGCGATGATTGACTTCGGACCGCTTCTCAACAACCCCAAGCTCATGATATTCGGTGCTGCGGCACAGTTCGGAATATTCTTTACTCTTTGCATGGCGGCTATGTTTTTCCCGGAGGATGTTGCGGCGTCAATTTCAATTATCGGCGCGGCTGACGGTCCTACCTCCATTGTCGTGGCTAACACACTTCTCGGCGGAACCGAGTATTCCGGCTATATCGGAGCAATTGCGGTTGCGGCGTATTCATATATGGCTCTTGTGCCTATTATTCAGCCGCCGGTTATCAAGCTGCTTACAACAAAGAGCGAGAGAAAGATCAGAATGACTTACACACAGAACAGTGTGTCAAAGACAACAAAAATTCTCTTCCCGATAATTATTTCCGTTATCACATGTCTGTTTGTACCGATGGCGGCGTCTCTTATAGGATTTATTATGTTCGGTAACCTTATCAGAGAGTGCGGAGTACTTGACTCCCTCTCCGAGACAGCGCAGAAGGTGCTTGCAAACCTTGTAACAATATTCCTCGGAATTACAATTGCGTTCCAGATGAGCGCAGATAAATTCCTTAATCCCTCGACACTTCTTATACTTGCGCTCGGACTTATTGCGTTTATAGTAGATACTGCGGGCGGCGTGCTTTTTGCAAAGCTCTTCAACGTAGTTCTGAAGCTGATGGGCAAAGAGCAGATCAACCCGATGATAGGTGCGGCGGGTATTTCCGCATTCCCCATGTCGGGAAGAATTGTGCACAAAATGGCGCTTGAAGAGGATAATCAGAACTTCCTTCTCATGCACTCCATAGGCGTAAATGTATCAGGACAGATTTCTTCTGTAATTGCCGGTTCGCTTGTGCTCGGATTCTTTATATAATGAGAGGTGACGGATATGTTTTTTGAACCTATTAATTTTGTACACTCACTTAAATATATGGGTATCGGTATGCTCGGAGTATTCCTGATTATCGGAATTATTCTTGCCTCTACCTACGCTATCGGAAAAATCACACAGAGGTTTTCGGATAACAAAAAAGATGAGTAATTAAAAACGGGGAGTTTCTCCCCTTTTTAAAAAGACAAGAAAAACAAAGGATTTATCATAGGAGATATAAATGGACATTTTTAATGTGCTGAATTTATTTGGCGGATTATGCCTGTTTTTATTCGGAATGAACATTATGGGGCAGTCTCTTGAGAGAAGTGCCGGAGGAAAGCTTGAGCTTATGCTCGGAAGGCTTACGACCAACAAATATGCGGGACTTCTCACGGGACTTGGAGTTACGGCTATAATCCAGAGCTCTTCCGCAACAACCGTTATGGTAGTCGGATTTGTCAACTCGGGACTTATGACCTTAAAGCAGTCGATACATGTAATAATGGGCGCAAATATCGGTACCACCGTTACTGCGTGGATTTTGAGCCTTGGTCAGATTTCGGGAGACAATATTATCTTGAAACTCTTAAAACCGACCTCATTTACTCCGGTGCTTGCGGTTATAGGTATGGTGTTTTACATGTTTACCAAGAGCAGCCGTAAAAAGGATATCGGAGCGATACTCCTCGGCTTTGCGGTGCTTATGTTCGGAATGGATACAATGACAGACTCTGTGAGCGGACTGTCGGATGTCCCGGCATTTAAAGAGATGTTCATTATGTTTAAAAATCCGATACTCGGTGTACTTGTCGGAGCATTGCTCACCGCTGTTATTCAGTCAAGTTCCGCCTCAGTCGGTATTCTTCAGGCGCTTGCCGTAACGGGACAGGTTTCATACGGCGCGGCAATTCCGATTATAATGGGACAGAATATCGGTACATGTATTACGGCTATCCTCTCTTCTTTCGGCACAAATAAGAATGCCAAGAGAGCAGCTCTTGTGCATCTTTCATTTAATGTAATCGGAACCGTTGTGCTTCTGACTGTGTTCTGTATTGTAAACGGAATATACGCGCCACAGCTTTTTGACAATGCGGCTACCCAGTCGGGTATTGCTGTTGTGCATTCTCTGTTCAATGTGGTATGTACGGCACTTATGTTTCCCATGTCATCACTGCTTGAGAAGCTTGCGATTAAGCTTGTACCCGAGAGCAAAGAGCCCCAGAAGGTTGAGGAGCTTGACGAGAGACTTCTTCAGACACCTGCCGTTGCCATTGAGCGCTGTCACGCACTCCTTTGCGATATGGCGTCTGCGGCTGTAAACTCTCTTGAGGACAGCATAAAATGTCTTAATTCTTATGACGCCGGCCTAGCCGAATCTGTCAGGGCTGCGGAGGATAAGACCGACCATTATGAAGATATCATAGGCAGTTATCTTGTCAAACTCAGTACACATCAGCTGACGGATAAGGAGAGTGCCGAGGTTTCAAAATACTTAAAGCTTATCGGAGACTATGAGAGAATAGGCGACCATGCGGTAAACATTCTTGAGTCTTCCGAAGAACTTCGCGCAAAGAAAATTTCATTTTCCGAGAGTGCCAACGGCGAGCTTGAGAAGATGTGTCAGGCGACGGTGGAAATACTTTCGCTCTCTTATAAAACATTTATTAACGGGGATACGGAAGCCGCCGATAATGTCGAGCCGCTTGAAGAAATCATAGACCAGCTCAAAGAGTATTTGCGCTCGCAGCATATAGAGCGTCTGCAAAAGGGCAACTGCAGCATTGAGGCAGGCTTTGTATGGTCTGACCTCGTTACAAATCTTGAGAGGGTGGCTGACCACTGCTCAAATATTGCCGGATGCGTTGTGGATGCAATGGCACTCAATATGAATATACATCAGTCCCTGCGTGAGATAAAGCAGGACAGCCCCAAATACAGGGCGGCGTATATGAAATATGCAGGCAAGTACCTTGATTCTCTCACAGAAAAAGCGTAAAGCATCAGAAAACTTTATTTACATATGCGCTGTTTTTACAGCATATTATAAAAAGACCTAAAAAGGAAGGAGTTGGTGTTATGGACACGTTACCACGATGTAACAATTTAGTTTTTTTGGAAAATTCTCCGAAATAGGGACCGTTCGTATTTTTAAATTTCAAAAATCAAGAAAAGACTATTAATTATTTTGGAGGATTTATATTTTATTATGTTTGGTCAAATTATATTACAGGTAGTTCTTATACTGCTTAACGCACTGTTTGCGGCAACTGAAATTGCGCTTATTTCTCTCAATGAGAAAAAGGTCAGGAGCCTCGCTGAGGGCGGCGACAAAAAAGCAAAGAGAATGCTTAAAATCATCGAGGAGCCGACGAAATTCCTCTCTGCTATACAGATAGGCATAACTCTTGCGGGATTTTTGGGTTCTGCGTTTGCCGCTGATAACTTTGCCGACAAGCTCACCGATTATGTTGTCAGAACATTTTCAATATCCCAGAGTTATGTTGCACTTATAGATACCGTGTCGGTTATTCTTATAACCTTGATACTTTCGTATTTCACGCTTATTCTCGGCGAGCTTGTTCCCAAGCGCCTTGCGATGAAATACAAAGAGCAGCTTGCCAACAAAGTCAGCGGACTGATGATGGGCATTACAGTTGTACTAAGACCCGTTATCTGGTTTCTCACAGCGTCTACAAACCTTGTTCTCAGACTTTTCGGCATTGACCCGAAAGAGAAGGATGAGACCGTGTCCGAAGAGGATATTGTCATTATGCTTGACGCCGGAGCTGATGAGGGAAGTCTTAATCACGATGATATCACCTATATTAAGAATGTGTTCAAGCTCGACAGGCTGACGGCTACGGACGTTATGACGCCGCGCGGCTCTGTTGTTGCGATAGAGCGCAATACGCCCAATAGTGAGATTATAAAACTGATTGAAGAAGAGGGATATTCGAGAATACCTGTATATGATGAAGATATAGATAAGATGATAGGTATACTTCATACAAGGAAGTTCCTTTTAAGACACAACAACCCAAATTTCAAGCTCGAGGATGTAATGCTCGAGCCGATATATGTACCTCAGAAGGTTCATCTTGATTCACTCTTCAAGCAGATGCAACAGGACCATGTACATATGGTGGTTGTTGTGGATGAATACGGCTCTGTTGCTGGCGTTGTCACAATGGAGGATATACTTGAGGAAATTGTCGGTGATATATGGGATGAGCAGGATGAGGCAGTAGAGCCTATCGTTATGCTGGAAGAGAACAAGTATAAGGTTCTGACAAGCATGTCGCTTGACCAGTTCTTTGACTATTTCAACATGACAAAGCCTGATGATATTGAGTCATCAACAGTCAACGGATGGCTCTCCGAGATGTACGGCGGTATTCCCGAGGTGGGCTGTCAATTTGAATACGAACAGCTCAGCATGGTGGTCACCAAGGCGGAGGAGCAGATGAGCACCGAGATTGAGCTCACTGTAAAACCCACATCCCTTGACGAGGATATGGAGCTGTCCGACGATTGATATTTTGAGCCGCATGCGGCGCGCAAAATTACGGGCAGTCTTTGTGATATGGCGAAATTTCTGTATGAAATCATCTGAAGGAAAATATTACACAGTATCTGATTAACTGAAAAAATATTACACCGTATCTTTATAAAAAAGCCTTCCTCGGCATAATGCGCCAAAGGAGGCTTTTATTTTTTTAAAACTGTGCGGTTTTTTGAGGTATGTTAAAACTTCAGCTTGCCGAAAATAATTTGTCAAATTCGGTTTGACGAAAAATATGCTGAGTTACCTGCCGCACAAAATTATATTTGTCTGCCGCATGATTTTTTGCATGCGGTATTCTTTTTGCGGTTTTATATGCGCCGATAGGCATACCTTCTTGTTTGCGCTGTACCACAGCTCCTCTTTTCTGCCTGCTTTCGCTTTGATAAATTCAAGTTGTTTTAATGTGAACATAACATCTCCTCCACTGCAAGATGCTTTTTTGCGGTTATAAAAATTGATTTTTTATGTGGTGTATGCCGTTTAATATCAACTTGATTATATAACCGCTAAAGTCGCATTGTCAACACATATCAGGAGTTTTTTCGGACAATTTTCAAGATAAAAATGCGCTTTGAATAAAAGACGGATAAGTATAAATCTTTTAAATCTTAAAGATACAGCGTACCCGTGTGAATTTTAAATATATACCGCTTTTAAATAATATAGATATACTGTATATCTATTTACAACATTATAGCATATTTTGAATATAAAATAAATACATAGTATATTTACTGTGAGGTTATTTTATGGCTATAAAAAGTCTTTCAGTGAGAATTGAGGAAGAAATGCTTGAAAAACTCGGATATGTCGCCGATTATGAGGGACGCTCGGTTAACAGCCAGATCCTTGTTTTGATCCGTGAGAGTATAAAGAAATTTGAGGATGCAAACGGCAAAATCAAGGGCTCGATTGATCCGGATGTAAATGTTAAGCTGCCGAGAAAATGAGATTAAAAAGTTGTGCTTAAAGCTTTCCGCAAACAGCGGACTGTCAAAATAGAGTCTTCTTAGGTATAATTTAAATCTCGTCCGTGCCGCCGTGCCCGTGCACTCTGTGCGGCACCGCCGCACCCCGTTTACTATGTGGCGCAAGCCGCAGGCGGTGTGCAGTTTGTCGCTGTGCCGACTGTGTCGGCAAGAGGGTACATAATCGAGCAACCACCCTCACCGAGGACCCCTCCCTCGTCGAGCAACCGGCGCCCACCGAGGCACCGCCCCCTATCCCCATTCGGCACTTTAGTCCCCTTGGGTACTT
>CALWTU010000089.1 GCA_944384515.1 uncultured Clostridia bacterium | reverse complement strand
AGCTTCTTTTCTTACTTTTTGAGTTCTTTTCTTTCAAAGTGTTATTAACGAGATCTCTGCACTTTTCAGTGCTCGAAATTTCATGTTGTTCAATTTTCAATGATCGATCCGCCCTTCGGTTCGTTCGCCTCACCGTTGAGCGCTTGTCTATTATACATTATTTTTACTCAATTGTCAATACTTTTTTCCAAAAATTTTTCATTTTTTTGCACTTTGGCGTTTTTTATATAATTGTTTGCTTTTTTTATCTTCTTTTGTCGCTTTTTTTACAATTACATTTATTTCATTAAATTTCTCTCTAACCTATTGACATTGATTTTTTATGGTGCTATAATACATTTAGCACTCTGGGATGTAGATTGCTAATTTTCGGTTAATAATAATTATTATATAAAGAAGGTAGAAAAATGAAGAAAAAACAATTTAAAACAGAATCTCAAAAATTACTTGATATGATGATAAACTCCATTTATACTCATAAAGAGATATTTTTAAGAGAGATCATATCAAACGCAAGTGACGCAATTGACAAATTGTATTTTAAATCACTTACGGACACAAGCATCACTCTTACAAGATCGGATTATGCCATCTTTATTAAGAGCGATGAGAAAAACAGAACACTCACGATCTCCGATAACGGCTGCGGAATGAGCGCCGATGAGCTTGAAAACAATCTCGGAACAATCGCAAAGAGCGGCTCTTTTGACTTCAAAATGGAGAACGATCAGGGAGATAATGTTGATGTAATCGGTCAGTTCGGAGTAGGATTTTACTCCGCATTTATGGTTTCTGACGAGATAACCGTCAAAACAAAGCAATACGGTGCAACCGAGGCGAGTATGTGGCGCTCTCAGGGTGTTGACGGATACACGATAGAGCCGTGCGAGAAAGAGACATTCGGAACAGAGATAATACTGCATATAAAGGAAGATACTGAGGACGAAAAATATTCCGACTTCCTCAAAGAATATAAGATCAGACAACTTGTTAAAAAATACTCCGACTATATCAGATACCCCATAAAGATGACCGTAACGAGACAGGAAAAGAAAGAAGGAACGGAAAACGAGTACGAGACGGTAGAGACAGTCGAGACGCTCAACAGCATGGTTCCGATCTGGAAAAAGCCCGCATCCGAGGTGACACAGGAGGAGTACAACAACTTCTACTCCGAGAAGTTCTACGACTATCAGCCGCCGCTTAAGGTCATTACACAAAAATCAGAGGGAACGGCAACCTATACTGCCCTGATGTTTATTCCCTCTCACGCTCCCTATAATTATTACACCAAAGAGTATGAAAAAGGTCTTGAGCTATACTCGTCAGGAGTAATGATTATGGAAAAATGCTCGGATTTGCTGCCTGATTACTTCGGATTTGTAAAAGGTCTTGCAGACTCATCCGATCTGTCGCTGAATATTTCCCGTGAGATGCTCCAGCATGACAGACAGCTGAAGGTTATGGGAAAGGCAATAGAAAAGAAAATTAAATCCGAACTGCTGAAGATGCTTGAAAGCGACCGGGAGAACTATGAAAAATTCTTTGACGCATTCGGTTTACAGATAAAGTACGGTCTGTACTCGGATTTCGGAATGCACAAAGACATGCTCTCAGATCTTGTAATGTTCAAGTCCTCAAAGGAGAACAAGTATGTAACGCTCAAGGAGTACCGTGCGAACATGCCCGAAGGTCAGGAAGCTATCTATTATGCGCCCGGCGAGAGCATCAGCAGAATAGATATGCTCCCACAGGTTGAAGCCGTTAAGGAAAAGGGCTATGAAGTGCTTTATCTGACTGATGACGTTGACGAATTTGCGCTTAAGATGCTCGGAAAATACGACGAAAAAGAGTTTAAGAATGTAACAACTGAGGCTCTTGATCTTGCTTCAAACGAGGAAAAGGAAAATCTCAAGAAGGAAAATGACGAAAACAAAGATTTGCTCCTCGCAATAAAAGAAGCTATCGGAAATGTAAGCGATGTCAAATTTACAAGCTCGCTTAAGAACCACCCTGTATGCCTTTCAAGCGGAGGCGAACTCTCGCTCGAGATGGAAAAAGTACTCAAGAAAATGCCCGGAGCGGAAGACGCACCCAAGGCAAGCCTTGTACTTGAGATAAATCTCAATCACCCGATCTGCGAAAAGCTTAAAAATCTTTACGAAAACGACAAGGACACACTTGCAAAATACGCAAAGATACTCTATAACCAAGCCTGCCTTATAAGCGGCGTCACGGTAGAAGACCCGAGCGAATTTGCAAAGCTTGTATGTGATCTGATGATCTGATTCAAAATAAAAAGACTCCCCCTATATGCATACCTTAAAAAGCACGGGTATACTTACAGGGGGATGTTTTTTGTGTAAAAATACTTCATTATAATACATGTCGAATTTTTACATCTGTTTTTCCTAAAAAATCAGAAGCTGACTTTTACAGTAGTATTCTTTTTCAAAAACACTTTTTTAAATGCGCACAGATTTTTGTGGGGGATATACTCGAACTTCAATACTGAATACATTGTATCAAAGTTGCCGTTATTTGTAATCTGCACCGTGTTTTCGTCAAGCCAATCCTCAACGACATCAGAATATGTCAAACCGTGTCCGAACGGATAAACGACCTCGCCTTTAAAGAATTTATAAGTCCTGTTTTCCATTGAATAATCCTCAAATTCAGGAAGATCCTCAACAGACTTATAGAATGTCACGGGAAGTCTGCCGCTGGGGCTGACATTTCCGAACAAAACATTTGCAAGCGCAAGTCCGCCCTCGGCGCCCGGATAGAAGCACTGTACAACGGCGTTTGCATTTTTGTCCTGATCCGAAAGATTTACGCAGCTTCCGCTGACATTGACAAATACAATCGGCTTGCCGAGTTTTTTAATTTCCTCGTAGAGAATCTTTTGAGATTTCGGCAATTCAAGGTCTCTTTTATCGCCTGACATATCCCCGTTGTACGAATCTCCTTCTTCTCCCTCAAGAGACGGGTGAAGTCCCATGACAAGCACAACCACATCCGCCATTTTGGCATCTATAATTGCCTCATTCATAGTATGCTCAGCCCACTCATGCACCGTGTCCTGATACAAATGGCACCCTTTGGCATATGTAACTTTTCCTTGGCATACATCCTGTATTCCACGAAGAATGGTAGTATACTTTGACGGAGTTCCGTTATAATTTCCCAAAAGCACCGCCTTGTCATCGGCATTGGGACCTATAACCGCAACCCTGATATTTTTATCAAGCGGGAGAATGCCGTCATTTTTCAAAAGTACGATGCTCTCCTCTGCCATTGTTCTTGAGAGTGCGATATGCTCGTCAGACTCAACAATGTCATAAGGAATATTATCATACTCACAGTCATCATCGAACATACCGAGTCTGAACCTCGCCTCAAAAAGCTTCTCTGCCGCCTTGGTGACTGTTTCCTCATCGATAAGTCCGAGCGACGCAGCAGTTTTAAGATGGCGGTATGCACTGCCGCAATTAAGCTGGCAACCGTTTTTGACTGCCAAAGCAGCACTCTCCGCCTCGTTATTTGTAACCTTGTGATTTTTGTTGATGTCGCAAATCGCTCCGCAGTCTGATACTACATATCCGTCAAAGCCGAACTCTCCGTAAAGTATCTTGCCGAGCAGAGTTTCGCTTGCGCAGCACGGCTCCCCGTTTGTCCTGTTATATGCGCCCATTACAGCCGAGGGATGAGCATTGTCAATACAGTATTTAAACGCCCAAAGGTATGTTTCGTACAAATCCTTTTCGTTTACCGTTGCATTAAACCAATGTCTTTCGCTTTCCGGTCCGCTGTGCACAGCGTAGTGCTTAAGTGTAGCGTCTACCTTTCTGTACTTGCCCTCTCCCTGAAGTCCTCTGACAAACGCAACGCCCATTTCTCCCGTAAGATAGGGATCCTCGCCGTATGTTTCGTGGCCTCTGCCCCATCTGGGATCACGGAAAATGTTGATATTAGGCGACCACATAGTCAGTCCCTGATATATCTCGGTTTCGCCGAATTTTTTATACTCGTTATATTTTGCCCTCGCCTCGTCCGAAATTGCACTCGCAACGCTGTACATAAGAGAGGTATTAAAACTTGCCGCCATACCGATAGCCTGCGGAAACACAGTAGCTTTACCGGATCTGGCAACTCCGTGAAGACACTCGTTCCACCAGTTATATGCGGGTACGCCGAGCCTTTCGATTGCAGGCGCATCGTATTTGAGCTGCGCCATCTTCTCCGCAAATGTCATCTTTGATACAAGATCTTTTGCTCTTTGTTTGAAATCCATAGAAAACTCCTTGCTTTTATATTTAACAAGCGTGCCTGAAAATCCCAAAGTATAATTAATTTTAAGTTATAGTTTCCAGAAGATTTTCCCGTCAGATTGCCGACAGACGCTTATACATATCCTTGACAGAGAGATAAAGCCCCGTATACAGCTTATAATACTGCATATATTTTTCATGCTTTTTGTTGTCAGGGGCAGTGCTTTTATCGATTTTTACAGCCCTCTCTACGCCCTCTTTTACATTCTCATAAACGCCTGCTGCGCATCCGCCGAGAATTGCGGCGCCGAGAGTTGCACTGTCTGCAAGCTTCATGGTGTGAAGATTGATTCCGAACACATCGGTAAACATTTCAAGCCAGAAACCGCTCTTTGCTCCTCCGCCACACATAGCCATACTGTCAAGTTTGATATTAAGCTCAGAGAATACATCGAGACAACTGTAAAGAGAATAGCAAACTCCCTCCATAACCGCTCTTGCCATATGCGCCTGTGTGTGAAGTGCAGAAAGACCGAAAAATACGCCGCGGGCATCCGAGTCAAGTATGGGGGTTCTCTCTCCCATAAGGTACGGCAAATACAGAAGCTTATCCGAGCCGAGGGGTATTTTTGCCGCCTTGATGTCAAGCTCGGGATATGTTTTATCCTTGGCAAGGTTATTCTTAAACCAGTTGAGAGAAAGTCCGGCAGCCTGTGTTACGCCCATTACATGCCATTCGCCTCTGACAGCGGCACAGAAGGTATGTATTCTGCCCTTAAAGTCAACTATCGGCTCTTTTGTATGCGCAAATACAACTCCGCTGGTTCCGACGGTCGTAAACGCCTTGCCGTCAGAACAAACGCCCGTGCCGACAGCAGATGCGGCATTGTCTCCGCCGCCGCCTGCCACTACCGTTCCCGCATCAAGTCCTGTCAATGCGGCGGCCTCTTCGGTTATATATCCCGTCGCATCGGCACTTTCATAGAGTTTCGGAAGTTTTTTCATATCAACTCCGAGCGTCTCGCATATCTCACTGCTCCAGACTCTGCCTGCAACATCGAGAAGCTGCATTCCGGATGCGTCTGAAACCTCCGTCGCATATTCTCCCGTAAGCTTAAAGCGGATATAGTCTTTCGGAAGAAGAATATGTGCGCATCTGTCAAAATTCTCCCTCTCATGCTTCTTTACCCACATAAGTTTGCCTGCCGTAAAGCCCGGAAGAGCGGGATTTGCGCTTATCGCAACAAGCCTGTCTCTGCCGCCCATTGCCTCTTCCATTTCCCCGCACTCTTTGGCGCATCTCTGGTCGCACCAAAGTATTGCGGGTCTGATAACTTCATTTTTCTCATCAAGAAGCACAAGACTGTGCATCTGTCCGCTGAGTCCGACTCCGACAATGCTGCCGTCGGTTGCTTTGGGAGTTATCTCCTTAAGTGTGCTTTTTACTCCTGTCCACCAGTCTTCGGGATCCTGCTCTGCATAGCCGTTTTTCGGCTGATAGAGAGGATACTCGTATGACGCAGAGGCTATTACCGTGCCGTTCTCGTCAAAGAGAACGCTTTTGGTGGCGGATGTACCTATATCTATACCTACTAAATATTTCATAGTTCGTTCTCCGCAAATCAACCGAAGAGAACTGCGTTTACAACATCCTCAAGATATTCCTGGCGACCGCTTGTATTTGTGGTTACATCTCCCATCTTGAGAGCATACGCCTCAAGCTCCTCGATTGTCGCACTTCCGTCTGTAATCTTCTTTCCGATTCCAGTGTTGTAGCTGCTGTATCTGTCCTCAACAAACTTATCAATTCTGCCGTCCTCAATCAATGTATATGCCTTGCGAAGTCCGAGAGCAAATGCGTCCATACCTGCGATATATGCAAGGAATATATCCTCTTTTGTAAACGAACCGCGGCGTGTTTTAGCGTCAAAGTTAAGTCCGCCGTGTACAAATCCGCCAGCCTTAATCACCTCATACATAGCGAGTGTTGTATCGTAAATGTTTGTCGGGAACTGGTCGGTATCCCATCCGAGATTCGGATCGCCGCTGTTTGCGTCAATTGAGCCGAACACTCCGTTATCTCTTGCAACACGAAGCTCGTGCTGGAATGTGTGAGATGCAAGTGTCGCATGGTTTGCCTCAATGTTAAGCTTGAAGTCCTTGTCAAGTCCGTACTTGCGCAAGAAAGCAAGGCAGGTCGCACTGTCAAAGTCATACTGATGCTTTGTCGGCTCCTTGGGCTTGGGCTCGATATAAAAGTCTCCTTTAAATCCGATGGAACGGGCATAATCAACAACCATTCTCATCATCTTTGCCATATTGTCCTGCTCTTTTGCCATATCTGTATTGAGAAGAGTTTCATATCCCTCTCTTCCGCCCCAGAACACATATCCCTCGCCACCAAGAGCAACGGTGATCTCAACAGCTTTCTTAATTTGAGCAACCGTAAAAGCAAACACATCTGCATTGGGTGATGTTGAAGCGCCGTGCATGTATCTCTTGTTGCCGAAGCAGTTCGCCGTACCCCAAAGAAGTTTCTTATTGTGCTTTTTCATAAGGTCTTTTATGTATGCGGAGATAATGTCAAGTCTCTCGTTTGACTCCTTGAGAGTCTCTCCCTCAGCCACAATATCTCTGTCATGGAAGCAGAAATAATCAATATCCAGCTTATCCATAAGTTCAAATGCGGCGTCAGCCTTTGCCTTTGCCTGCTCTACGGGATCTTTAGCTCCGTACGATTTATCCGATGTTCCCGCGCCGAACATATCAACGCCCTCCGCGCACATGGTGTGCCAATATGACATGGCAAAGCGAAGATGCTCTCTCATTGTCTTTCCGCCGATAACCTCGTCGGGATTATAAAATTTAAATGAGAACGGATCCTTTGAATCCTTTCCCTTATAAGTGATTTTGGGTATGCCCTGATAGTATTCCATAGCTATTCTCCTTGATTTTATTTTTTAAAACTGTGTGAAAAAATTCATTTTCTCGCTCTACAACTACATTTTACAAAATGGGGCTTTACTTTTCAAGACAATTAGAGTATAATAATAAGACAATATTTTATATTTGTGTTGAAAGGCGGCGTTATGTTTTATCAATCACAAAACTCATACAACGCAGAAAATTTTAAAATTGAGCACGGCTGTAATTTTTGCTTTCCCGCACATTTGCATGAAAACTTTGAACTTATTTGGGTTAAAGACGGTCAAATGCAGGTAAAAATCGACGGAAAAAGTTATATTTTAGACCGAAATGAAGCGGTGCTTGTTTTTCCAAACCAAGTACATGAGCTCTCTACTCTGAATAGCAGCGAACACTGCCTTGCGCTTTTTTCAACACGGATAGTCAAAGCTTACGGCAATGTTTTTTCATCAAAAATTCCGACCGACAACAAAATAAAAAACTCCGACGATATAATCGAATTAATAGGGAAAATAAAGGAAAATGACAGTTTGCTGACGATAAAAGGACTGTTTTACCTCTTGTGCGCAAGGTTTGACGAGGAGCGAGAATATGTAGACAGAATTAAAGAAAAGGACGACCTGATACTGAAGATATTTCAGTTCGTCGAAAAAAACCACTCAAAGGAATGCAGCCTTGATGACCTGGCAAAAGAGACGGCGTATCACTATGCGTACCTGTCAAAGTATTTTAAAGACAGGACTTCCCTCTCATTTACCGAATATGTGAACCGATACAGGATTAACGAGGCGTGCTATCTGCTCTCCAATACCGACAGCAGCATACTGAAAATCGCAATGGACACCGGCTTTGACTCGCTGAGAAGTTTCAACCGCAATTTCAAAAAAATTCTGTCCGTTTCCCCGACAGAATACCGAAAAAAACTGCACTGAGAGGTTTTTGTGTGTTTTACGAGAATCATAAACTGTGCCTTCAGCTCTTGGACGTATATCATATAAACAGAGCCGCGAGGCATTCAAATATAAAAAAGAGAGATTTTACGGGCCTTGCATACCGTCTGCGCGGCAGCTCGGAATTCAGAACGGAAAAACAAACCGTTTCTGCTCCGCAGGGAAGCCTGATTTACATACCACAGTATCTTGCATTTGAGAGGGTATCCACCGACGAGGAACTGATCATTATACATTTTAAATGCCACGGCAAAGACGAGGACAGACTTCAAGTTATAAAAGACGCAAAAAAGCAACTCTACGGTGAGAGCATTCTGAAGATAAACGAAGAATGGGAAAGCAAAGCTCCGGGATACAAAAACAGATGCTTGTCCCTGCTCTACTCGCTGTTTTCTGACATGGAGTTAAACAACAAGCCGGATGATCTGACAGACGAGGAAGCAATTATCCGACAGAGCGTAAACTACCTTAACACCTACTATGACAAAGCAGATATTTCCTTGAGCGAAATCGCGAGGCAAAGCCATATAAGCGAAGTTTATTTCAGGAAAATATATAAGAAACTGTATGCAATAACCCCCAAAAGCGCAATACAGAACAAGAGAATAAAAAAGGCGTGTCAGATGCTTAAAACCGGGTATTTTTCGGTAGAAGAGACCGCGCTGAAAGTAGGATACAAGGATGTAAAATACTTCAGCACTCTGTTCCTCAAAAAAATGAACAAGACCCCCTCGGAGTACAAAAACAGTTTCGAAACAATATAAAAATTCAGAATTTTTACTTGTTCATTTTGCTTAATCCGATTTATATTTTTTAAACAGATTGCCTATTGTTTTTTTGTTGGAATTTTGATAGAATCTTTGTAGCATATTATAAAGAATATAAATTCAAAGAGGTGCAATATGAAAGACTACGGAATACAGTTATACAGCCTGCGCGATATATCAAAGGATAACTTTGAACTGACGCTCAAGACGGCGAGCGAAATAGGATATACTCTCGTTGAAAGTGCGGGATTTTTCGGTCACAGCGCCGAGGAAGTAAAACAAATGCTGAAAAAATACAACCTTAAAATTTCTGGAACACATACAGCTTACAATCTGTTGACGGATGATTTTGAAAATACGGTTAAGTTCCATAAAGACATCGGATGTATGGACCTTATCATACCCGGTGCACCGAGATCAAACAAAGAGGAAATCGACCGTCTGGTTGAAAATATCAACAAATGGCAGCCCCTGCTTGAAAAAGAAGGCATAAGGCTACACTATCACAACCACCATCAGGAGTTTATGCCCAACCCCGACGGTTCCGTAACAATGGACGAACTCGAAAAACGCACGAATGTACTCTTTGAAATAGATACATACTGGGCATTTGTGGCAGGTGCGGACCCGGTCAAGGTGCTTGACAAATATGACAGCAGAATTAAGTTTATACACCTCAAGGACGGCACAAAAGACAAGATAGGAAAGTCTCTCGGCATGGGTGAGGCGCCTGTAACACAAGTGCTTGAGAAGGCAGAAGCTATGGGCAAAATAATCATAGTTGAGAGCGAAGGTCTTGAGCCGACCGGAAAAGACGAAGTTAAAAGATGCATGGATATGCTGATTGAATATAACAAAAACAAATAAGCTGTTAATTCAAAAAAACACAGAGCAAGACTGCATTTTTACCGTTACGGTAGACATATGCAGTCTTATTTGTTTGTTTTGTTATATTTTGTACTCTTTCGGAGAATACTGTCACAAACGCTCGGAAGGTGGCGAAAGTTTTGCTTGAAAAAAAGCAGTTAAAATAAACTCGCCTATCGGGTAACTATCAATGTTTATAAATACGCTCTCACAAGAGAAAAACTTGAAATAAAATTTCGGCTGTGACAGGCTTTTTAATTTAGGAGTTTATATGTGCAAGGTAAGATGCAAGTGGGTAAACTTAAACAACCCCTTATATGTAAAGTATCATGACACCGAATGGGGCGTACCGAAATATGACGACAATTCCCTCTTTATGGCGCTGACGCTTGAGGGCTTTCAGGCGGGACTGAGCTTTGAATGCGTTCTGAACAAGTCAGAGGATTTTTACAAGGCTTACGAGGGGTTTGACATTATAAAGGTGGCAGCTTTCACGGAAGAAAAGGTTGACGTCATGA
>CALWTU010000088.1 GCA_944384515.1 uncultured Clostridia bacterium | reverse complement strand
CGATAGCCTTGTCGAGTGGGGTGACCATTGTTGGGCATAATAAACTCAACTCTTCGTACCTGTCAGTATATTGGCGGTTGCATGGGCAACACACAGGGAGTGGCAGCGCTTGTAAAGGGACTGACGGTTGACGAGGCTATAAACAAACTTAAAGGAATAAGATGCGGCTCAAAGCAGACATCATGTCCGGATCAGTTGGCTACTGCACTGCAAGAGGCAAAAAATCAAGACTAATTTTTAATACATTATATTTTGGTTGTCGCATAAGCGACGGAAGGGAGTAATATGGGAAATTACGCAAATGAATATCAGAGATGGTTAAATTCTTCAGCACTTACCGAAAAGGAAAAAGAAGAGCTTGTTTCTATTGCAAACGATGAAGAAGCAAAGGCTTTGAGATTTACAAGCCCTATGGATTTCGGTACTGCAGGCTTGCGCTCGACAATGTATATGGGCATCGGATGCATGAACAGATTTACCGTTGCGCAAACAACCAGAGGAATTGCCGCGTTAATCAAGGAGGCAAAAGGAGAAGAGCGCGGAGTTGCAATAGCTTATGATTCAAGAAACAATTCGGAGCTTTTTGCCAAAGTCAGTGCGTCTGTTCTTGCGGGAGCGGGCATTAAGTCTTATATATTTGACGGCATCAGACCTACGCCCGAGCTTTCCTTTGCTGTAAGGGAACTTTCCTGTATGGCGGGTATAAATATAACCGCAAGCCATAACCCCAAAGAATATAACGGATACAAGGCTTATTGGGAGGACGGTGCGCAAATCAGCCCCGAGCAGGCAAAAATCGTTTCAGACGAGAGAAGCAAGTACGATGTTCTTGACCTTAATAACATAATGGATTTTGAAGAGGGTGTAAAGACAGGTTTAATTACTGTGCTTGATGAGGCATTTGATGAGAAATATCTTCAGAAGGTATTGGCGACAGCGGTGTCTGCCGGAATTGTAAAAGAAGTTGCAGACGATCTGAAGGTTGTATATACTCCTCTTCACGGAGCAGGCTATAAGCTTGTGCCTGAGGTGTTCAGAAGAGTTGGGCTTAAGCACCTATATACTGTTGACGAGCAGATGATAACTGACGGCAATTTCCCGACTGTAGAAAAACCCAATCCTGAGTATGCAGCTGTTTTCAAACTCGGAATTGAGATTGCAAACAAGGTAGGCTCAGACCTTGTTATAGCGACAGATCCCGATTCGGACAGAGTGGGCGTTATGACAAGAACAAAGGACGGTTCATTTGCTACCATTACCGGTAACCAGATGGGAGCGTTGCTTCTTGATTATGTTATAAACGAAAAGAAGAGACAAGGTACTTTGCCTGAAAATGCGTATGCAGTAAAGAGCATTGTGTCGACAGATATGGCATATTGCATTGCTCAGAAGCAGGGAATAGTTCTCCATGATGTTTTGACAGGTTTCAAATATATCGGAGAGACCATCAAGGGTTATGAGCAGAGAGGCGAGCAGGACGGATTTTTGCTTGGTTTTGAGGAGAGCTACGGTTATCTGCTCGGAAGTTATGCGCGAGATAAGGATGCTGTCGGTGCATCGATGATGATACTTGAGATGACCGCATACTACAAGAAACTCGGCATGACACTTTCTGACGCAGTTGAAAAGCTCTATAAAACATACGGCTTCTACGGAGAACAGACAATAGATATTTACATGGAAGGTCTTGACGGTATTGAAAAGAGACGCAGAATAATGACTACTCTGCGTAAAAATCCTCCGATATCTATCGGAGAGAGCAAAGTGCGCCTTGTAGGTGACTATCTTGATAAAACGGTTAAGGACGTTGTTACTTCCGAAACAAAATCGACAAATCAGCCCTCATCCGATGTTCTTTACTATACTCTTGAAAACGGTGACAAGGTTATAATTCGTCCGTCGGGAACTGAGCCTAAAATCAAAATATATGTTCTCAGTCATGCCGATACAAAAGAGTTGCTTGATAAGAAAAATGCCGAGTACGCAAAAGACGCTAAAAAGATGACGGAAGTTTAAAATCCCAGGGGAAAATTAAGGTGACAGACAAACAAAAACATATAAGAAATTTTTCTATTATTGCTCATATTGATCATGGTAAATCTACTTTGGCTGACAGATTACTTGAGAAGACAAGGACCGTTGCCATAAGGGATATGGAAGAGCAGATTCTTGACAATATGGACCTTGAGAGGGAAAGAGGAATTACCATCAAGGCAAGAGCAGTTAAACTTGATTATACTGCAAAGAACGGCGAAAAGTACGAATTTAACCTCATTGACACTCCCGGCCATGTAGACTTCGGGTATGAGGTGTCCCGTTCTTTGCAAGCCTGTGAAGGAGCGTTGCTTGTTGTTGACGCAACGCAGGGAGTTGAGGCTCAGACTCTTGCAAACGCATATCTCGCCATAGACAATAATCTGGAGATACTCCCTGTAATAAACAAGATTGACTTAGCATCGTCCGACATTGAGGGAACGCGTCAGGAAATTGAGGATATCATAGGAATACCGGCAGAGAACTGCCCGGCAATATCCGCCAAAAACGGCATAAACATCGAAGATGTGCTTGAAAAGATAATAACGGAAATTCCTTGTCCTGAAGGAGACGAGTCAAAACCGCTTAAAGCTTTGATTTTTGATTCGCATTATGATGCGTATCTCGGAGTTGTTGTATATATCCGTGTGTTTGACGGAAAGATTAAAGCAGGTGACAAAATTAAACTTATGGCTGTGGGAAGTAATTTTGAGGTTGTCGAGGTTGGAACTATGCAGCCCTTCGGACTTCAAAAATGCAGTGAACTTACAGCAGGAGAGGTAGGTTACATAACCGCCTCCATAAAGACTGTCTCGGATACAAAAGTCGGAGATACGGTCACAACCGTCGAGAACGGCGCAGATTCACCTTTGCCGGGATTTCGAGATGTTCACCCAATGGTTTATTCGGGAATATATCCCGCTGACGGAGCAAGATACGGGGATTTGAGAGACGCACTCGAAAAACTCAGGCTCAATGATGCCTCTCTTGTTTTTGAGCCAGAAACATCGATTGCACTCGGATTTGGTTTCCGCTGCGGATTTCTCGGACTTTTGCATATGGAGATTATTGAGGAGAGACTTGAGAGAGAGTTTAACCTTGACTTGATTACAACAGCGCCGTCCGTTATCTATAAAATAGATCTTAAAAACGGCGAGACAATAATGATTGATAACCCCTCAAAATTTCCTCAGGCCGATGAGATCATGACTGCGTATGAGCCTATTATGAAAGCTTCTATTATTACTCCGACCGATTATATCGGCGGAATTATGGAGCTTTGCCAGGACAGGCGCGGAATATTTATAGATATGAAGTATCTTGATACAGAGAGAGCGGAGCTTCATTACGAGCTTCCTCTTAATGAGATTATCTATGATTTCTTTGATGCTTTGAAGAGCCGTACAAAGGGATATGCCTCACTCGATTATGACCTCAAAGGATATAAGCAGTCAAAGCTTGTAAAACTTGATTTTATGCTTAACGGTGAGACGGTTGACGCGCTTTCATTTATTGTATTTGAGGATCGTGCGTATGCGAGGGCAAGAAAAATAGCGGAAAAACTTAAAGAAAACATTCCGCGACAGTTGTTTGAAATTCCCATTCAGGCTGCAATCGGTTCAAAGATCATTGCAAGAGAGACAGTTAAAGCCATGCGCAAAGATGTCCTTGCAAAGTGTTACGGCGGAGATATTACAAGAAAGAAGAAACTTCTTGAAAAGCAGAAAGAGGGTAAAAAGAAGATGCGTAAGCTCGGCAGTGTAGAGGTTACACCCGAGGCGTTTATGGCGGTTCTGCGACTTAATGATGAAAACTGATAAAACCGGGATTTATATTCATATTCCGTTTTGCCTGAAAAAATGCAATTACTGTGATTTTTGTTCATTTGCCGGGCTTGATAATGTTGTACGGCAAAGGTATGTTGATGCTCTGATAAATGAGATCTTTTCGTACAAAAGAGAGAAAAAGATTTCTGTCGATACGGTGTTTTTCGGCGGAGGTACTCCATCGCTTTTAGAGAAAAATCAGTTTAAAAGTATCATGAGTGCGATAAGAGATACTTTTGAGGTCGACCCAGACGCGGAGATTACACTTGAAGCTAACCCCAAAACCTTAAATGAGGACAACCTGTCTTCATTTATAAACTCCGGGGTTAACAGGCTTAGTATAGGAATGCAGACCATTCACGAAAATGAAAGGTTAATCTTAGGCAGAATTCATAATTATTCTGATTTTTCGGAGTCGCTGAGGCTTGCTCGCAGACTCGGAATAAAGAATATAAATGTCGATATAATGTATGGTATTCCCGAACAGACACTTAGTTCTTTTGTGGAAACAGTGAAGACGGTTGTATCTTTGGGAGTTGAGCATATTTCCGCATACAGTCTCATAATTGAAGAAGGAACTCCGTTTTATGAAGATAAAAATTTAATTCTTCCGTCGGAAGATGAAGAGATTTCAATGTATGATTTTCTCACTTCTTTTTTAAGGCAAAACGGTTACTCGCGTTATGAGATTTCAAACTATGCAAAAGACGGTTACACTTCAAGGCATAATCTTAAATATTGGAAACTGCAAGATTATATCGGAGTAGGGCTGTCCGCCTCCTCATTTTTTGAGGGCGTGCGGTACACCAATACTGCCAATATGAATGATTATGTAGCTGATTTACGTGAACATCGAAGGGACATTGAGCAAATTGATCTTGCGGAACTTGCACGCGAATATATAATGCTTGGGCTGAGACTTAAAGAGGGAATTTCTCTTAGTGAATATAAGAGGCTGTTCGGAAAAGATTTTTATCTTAAAAATAAAGATTTGATAAACGGGTACATAAAAAACGGTTTTATGTGTAAGAATAATGACAGAATTTATTTTACGGATAAAGGTTTTTATATAAGTCTTGCAGTACTTTCGGAATTAATTTAAGCATCTTGACAATCAGTATCTGTTTAGTGTATAATAATACACGAAGAGTATGATACTAATATTAAATTAACATGGAGTGCGCGATATGAGTTACAATGTTGATAATAACGAAAATGAACAGGAAGATTTTGAAGAAGCTCCCGTGTTCACTTTAACAGATGAGGAGACAGGAGAAGAGATGGATTTTGTCCTTCTTGCAAGAGGCGAGATTGACGACAATCTGTACTATGCCCTTGAACCTGCTGATGAAGATAGTGACGAATATGTTATCCTCAGAGTCAAGGAGGACGGAGAGGATATTATTCTCGAAAGTATTGACGATGACGATGAGTTTGACAAGGCTGAAGACTTCTTTAATGATTTGTTCTTTAATGAAGTTGATTACGATGAAGAATAATTAACTTTGATTTCAAACATTCTTCCTGCGTGGTGCGTGATATTGTGATATTTGGACCTACGCATATATAAAGGGAGTTTGGACTTCCGGTATGGGATGCAGGCCTCCCGTCAGGAGCTGTTTTATAACCCTCCTCAAACGGATGTTGGAAGCGCAAAGTATCGGAGAGAACACCCACCTGTACAAACAGGGTTAAAAATTGCCTTACACGGCTTCGCGGGGTTTATAAAAGTGTTGCGGTGCATTTTGCACCCGCAGCACTTTTCTTTTTTAAAGTATTCTTTCCATAAAACTTGAATATCGTATTTTTTATCTTCATATATTTTAACATAAAGAATTTGAAAGGTAAGAGATATGAATAATAAATTAAAAGGATTGAATTCCCAAGAGGTAGAAGAGTCGAGAAAAAAGCACGGCGATAACAGTTTATATCGGGAAAAAAGCAAAGGATTTTTCGGAAAGTTTGTTGAGAACCTTAATGACCCGATTATTAAAGTTCTGATTATTGCCTTGGTTATACAGGTTGCGGTTACATTTGGAAACTGTAACTATTTTGAAGTATTTGGAATTGTCAGTGCAATTTTGATTGCGACGGTTGTTTCGACATTGTCCGAATGGGGCAGTGAAAAAGCCTTTTCAAAAATGCAAACGGCGAGTCTTGAGACAAAGTGCAGAGTACTGCGAGACGGAAACCTCAGAGAGATAAAAAGCTGCGACATCGTTGTCGGAGATATTGTTTTTTTGGCGGAGGGAGACATTGTTTGTGCAGACGGCGAGGTGATATACGGAGAAATAAAAGTTGATCAGTCTGCGCTGAACGGTGAGAGCCGCGAGGTCAGAAAAGCGTATGTTCAAAACTCCCAAAAGCAGTGGAAACTTGATGATACAGGGAGAGTTTATCGTGGAACAGTAGTGACACACGGAGAGTGTTATATAAAAATTTCTAAAGTCGGTGCGCAAACCTATTACGGAATGGTTGCAAAGGATGTACAGACTCAAACCCGTGAAAGTCCTCTGAAACTTCGCTTAAATAAATTAGCCTCAGATATCAGTAAAATCGGTTATATTATGGCTGCAATCGTTTCTGTAACATATCTCTTTAATACCCTTATTGTTGATAATAATTTTTATTTACCTAACATTATTGCGTCGGTTAAAGATTTCAGATTTTTACTCGGTGTTCTTACGCATACACTTACATTAGTTATAACGGTTATAGTTGTAGCGGCGCCGGAGGGGTTGCCTATGATGATAACAGTTGTGCTGTCGGCGAATATGAAAAAAATGCTGCGAGACGGGGTTTTGGTGAAAAAGCTTGTGGGAATTGAGACTGCCGGCTCAATGAATATACTTTTTACCGATAAAACCGGAACCATTACATCCGGAAAAATGGAGTGTGATAAGATTATCACAAAAAATTATGTACATAAAAGTTTGACATCTCTTAAAAAGACAAAAATTACATATGAGCAGTTGCTTTTAAATGCCAGATACAACACGAATGTGACTGGGGATCAAAATAAAATTGAAGGCGGAAACAGCACAGACAGAGCAATATATTCATTTTTTGCAAAAGAGAAGTTGCC
The DNA here is from genome assembly GCA_944384515.1 of uncultured Clostridia bacterium. Lineage (GTDB taxonomy): Bacteria > Bacillota > Clostridia > Oscillospirales > CAG-272 > UBA1740. The sequence goes on along the minus strand of CALWTU010000088.1, from coordinate 26,296 downwards.
GAGTGCAAAAATAAAGGATAAAACTCCTTTCAGCAGTAAACTTAAATACTCAAACATAACACTTGATGACGGTACTGTTATGATTAAGGGGGCGCCTGATTTGCTGATTTCAATTGCGGACTCGGAGCTTGATGAAAACGGCTCCGTTACAAAAATTGACCGAGACTTTTGGTTTAACGAGTACTCTAAGGAAGCAAAGCATAAAAACCGCGTTATCGCCATGGCATATAAAAGTTTGGGAAAAACGGTTATTGTAGCCCTTATAGTTTTAAAAGACAGAATCAGAGCAGGCGTGCGTGACTCTGTACTCGGCGTGAAAAATGCCGGGGTACAAGTTGTTATGATGACGGGTGACGGAATAGAGACCGCAACTGCAATTGCCAAGGAGTGCGGAATTTTAAGCGGCAGCCAAAACGAGATAATTCTGACCTCTGAGACACTGTCGAAAATGTCTGACGATGAGGTGAAAAAAATTATTCCGAGAATAAGAATTCTCGCAAGGGCGTTGCCTCAGGATAAATCAAGACTTGTGCGGCTCTCACAGGAGTTGGAGCTTGTTGTAGGAATGACGGGAGACGGAATAAACGACGCTCCGTCCCTTAAGCTTTCGGATGTTGGATTTGCAATGGGTAACGGATCTGATATTGCAAAGGGGGCAGGAGATATTGTTATCCTTGATAACAGTTTTCACGCAATAAACAGAACGATACTCTACGGCAGAACCATTTTTAAATCTATCAGAAAATTTATTGTTTTTCAGTTGATGATGAACCTTTGTGCGTGCGGTGTTTCCTTGTTCGGTCAGTTTTTGGGAATAGACAGCCCGATTACAATAGTTCAAATGCTATGGGTAAATATTATCATGGATACCCTCGGCGGACTTGCATTTGCAGGCGAGAGTGCGCTTGAATATTACATGAAAGAGAAACCTAAAAAGAGAAGAGAACCCATTCTGAATAAAGAGATGTTAAATCAAATAATATTCACCGGCGGATATACTCTCTTTTTATGCATCATGTTTTTGAAGTTGGACTTCTTTTACAGATTATTCAGGTTTGAAAGCAACGATATTTATTTTATGACCGCATTTTATGCATTGTTTATTTTTGCGGGTATATTTAATTGTTTCGGTGCAAGGTGCGAGAGAGTATGGCTGTTTTCAAATTTAAGCAAAAACAAACCATTTATAGTTATAATGGGACTTATTGCAACAATTCAGTGTATAATGATATATTACGGAGGCGATATTTTCAGAACAAGGCCCTTAACGATAAAGGAATTTGCGGTAGTAATACTGCTTGCCTTATCTGTAATTCCTTTTGAATTGGTACGCCGCGTATTTTATAAAATAAGTGCACATAAATAAAAAAGACGGAGGAGCGCATTTGGTTTGCTCCTCCTGTTTTATTTGTATCTTTAAGAATATAAAAACAGTAAAAATCACAGTTAAAATATAAAATAAAATTTGCAGTCGGTATGCTTTTTTGTTGAATAATTTTTTGCAGCTTTTTCAGTTGGCTTTATCTGCCGTTTTCTCTCATTGAGGTTATATATGTATTACGGCAAAAATCCACCGATAATTCGGACTTGATTTTTTTATGATAATATTGTATAATATTTGTTGTTTATGAGAAAAAAAGAAAAAGGCATACATAAGTATGCCTTGGAGCTGATGACCGGATTCGAACCGGTGACCTGTTGATTACGAATCAACTGCTCTACCTGCTGAGCCACATCAGCAACTGCCTTTATATTGTATCATTTTTTTATCTGTTTGTCAAGAGAAAATATTGTTTATTTGGAGTATTTATGAATTTATGCAATCTTTCGGTTATAAAAAGTTTAATGCAGGATGCGGGAATTAATTTTCGTAAAGAATTCGGGCAGAATTTTCTTATTAATCCTATGATTCCGTCTGATATAGCTGACAGTTGTGCAGAGAGTAAAGATTCACTTATTATTGAAATAGGACCGGGTATCGGCTGTCTTACTCAGGAACTTGCTTCAAGATACAGCAAAGTTGTTGCCGTAGAAATTGATAAAGGTTTGATACCGATTCTTGAAAAAACTTTAAGCGAGTATGATAACATCACAGTTATTAACGATGATGTTATGAGTATTGATTTAAAAGAGCTCGTTGAAAAATACAGTGAGGACAGAGAAGTATGCGTTTGCGCAAACTTGCCGTATTACATAACAACACCTATTTTGATGAAACTGCTTGAGTCGGATGTAAAATTCAAGTCTATTACGGTTATGGTGCAAAATGAGGTTGCACAGAGGTTATGTGCAAAGCCCGGCAGCAGTGATTACGGTGCGATAACCGCAGTGCTCGGGTATTACGGAAGTATTCAGAAGCTCTTTAAGGTCGGCAGCGGTTGTTTTATGCCTCCGCCCAAAGTTGACAGTGCAGTTGTAAAAATCAATATTTACGACAAGCCTCCAAAGGTTCCCAAAAACGAGAAACTGTTCAGAGATCTGATAAGGGCTGCTTTTGAGATGAGGAGAAAAACGCTTTTGAATGCTGTGTGTTCAAAACTTCCGCATCTTGACAAAAAGGCGGTGCAGGATGCGCTTGCTTTAATCGGAAAAGAAGAAAATATAAGAGGTGAGAGACTTTCCACTCTTGATTTTATTAATCTTGCAGACGCTCTCTCGTAAAATCAGCCGGTAAAACTTTTTTGTAAGTTTTACCGGCTGTATTAATTAGATCAAAATAATACCGAAAAAGAACAAGTTAATCTTCTTTCCACAAAAGGCTTCTTTCTACGGCTTTTCTCCAAACTCTCATTTTTGTCTCTCGCCACTCTTGATTTTCGGTAGGGGAGAATACCTGTCCTTTGCTCATCTCTTTTTTAATTTCTTCAACAGAACCGTAAACACCTAATGCAAGGGCGCACATATATGCCGCACCGAGCGCAGTTGTTTCTATACAGTCAGGTCTTATTATATCAACACCTAAAATGTTTGCCTGCATTTCAAGAAGTAAATTGTTAGAGCTTGCGCCGCCGTCCACTTTAAGATTTTTTATCTTGATTTTTGCCGTTTTCTCCATAAGACTTATAACATCTGCTGTCTGATATGTAAGAGATTCGAGAGTTGCCCTGATAATATGATATTTACTTGTAGCTCTTGTCAGACCGATTATCAAACCTCTGGCATAAGGGTCCCACCAGGGTGCGCCAAGACCTTGAAAGGCGGGAACAACAATAACTCCGCCGCTATCCGGTACTTTTTTTGCATAATACTCACTGTCCTGCGCCGATTCAATCAGTTTAAGTCCGTCTCTGAGCCACTGTATTGCGGCTCCGCAAGAGAAAATTGAGCCTTCGTTTGCATATGTTACGGTATTGTCAATTCCCCATGCTATAGTCGTGAGCAGTCCGTCTTCTGTAAAATGCGGTTTGTCTCCGGTATTCATGAGCAAAAACGCACCTGTCCCATATGTGTTTTTCAGATCTCCGACATCAAAACAGCCTTGGCCGAACAAGGCAGCCTGCTGGTCTCCGGCTACTCCGCCAATCGGCAGCTCTGCACCCAAGACAACTTTATCAGTATATCCGTAAATATAAGATGAGGGATGAACTTCCGGAAGCATTGATTTCGGAATATCAAAAAGCTTTAATAAATCATTGTCCCAACTCAGCGTTTTGATGTTAAAGAGCATAGTTCTTGATGCATTGCTGTAATCGGTTGCATGCACTCTGCCCGAAGTTAAGTTCCAAATAAGCCAACTATCGACAGTTCCGAAGCACAACTCGCCTTTTTCAGCCATTTCTCTTGCACCTTCGACATTGTCGAGTATCCATTTAATTTTTGTTGCGGAAAAGTACGGGTCAATGAGCAGTCCTGTCTTTCCTTTTACCATCTGTGTATAGCCGCTCTTTATCAGCTTCTCGCAATAATCTGCGGTTCTCCTGCATTGCCATACAATGGCATTGTATATCGGAATGCCCGTATTTCTGTTCCAGACAATAGTTGTCTCTCGTTGATTTGTGATTCCTATACCGTATATCTCGCTCCATTTTGCGCCTATTTTATATACAGCTTCAGCTGCGACGCTGATCTGCGTTGACCAAATTGTCATGGGATCGTGTTCAACCCATCCTTCCCTCGGAAAAATCTGCGGGAATTCATGCTGAACCATGCTTACAATATTACCTTTTTTGTCAAAAAGTATAGCACGGGAACTTGTTGTTCCTTGGTCTAATGCCATAATATATTTTTTCATAGTTGTCTCCTTTGCGCCTTTTCTTTTTTCGGAGGGGAAAATTTTAGTACAACTTATATATATTTACTATTGCAAATTTAGTTACACTACATATAAAAATATCTCCGGGCATAATTTCCCCGGAGATTAGGCTTTATTTAATTTCTACAGTTACATGCTTACCGCATGTGTTCGCAGCGGCTTTCATTATTTGTCTTATAGCCTTTGCAATCTTACCGTGCCTTCCGATAACCATTCCGGTATCTTCTTCCGAAACAGTAAGAGTAAGTTCAACATTATCTCCGTCAACTACCTCGGTTACAACTACCGCTTCAGGATTATCAACAATTGCACGGGCGATATCTGTAAGTATCAATTTAAGATCCATATCAGAAAAATCCTTCCGATTAAAATATTCAAGAAATTAAATAATCTCGCTCTTTTTAAGAAGAGTTCTAACGGTTTCAGTAGGCTGAGCACCATCGTTAAGCCACTTTGTAGCCTTCTCTTTGTTTATTTTAATGTCAGCAGGATTTGTAAGGGGGTTGTAGTAACCGATCTCTTCGATAAACTTTCCGTCACGGGGAGATCTCTCGTCTGCTACAACAACGCGATAGAAGGGAGCCTTCTTTGCACCAAGTCTCTTAAGTCTGATTTTTACTGCCATTTTTTTGTCCTCCAAAAAATTGAAAATTTATTTTTTATTTTATAAAAATATTTTAGTTAAAAGGGAAGTTTAATTCCGCCGAAAAGACGGCGCTTGCCCATATTGGTAAACTGTTTCATGGTTTTTTTCATCTGCTCAAACTGCTTTAAAAGTTTGTTTATGTCCTCGACAGTTGTACCTGAACCTTGAGCAATTCTTTTTCTTCTTGAGCCGTTGATTACCTCCGGATTCAATCTCTCTTTCTTCGTCATGGAAAGAATGATTGCCTCAACACGCTTCATATAGTTTTCATCTATTTCCGCATCCTTGAGTGCGCCGGCGTTGACTCCCGGCAGCATACCGATAAGCTGGTTTAAATTGCCCATTTTTTTAAGTTGGTTAAGCTGAAGCAGGAAATCCTCAAGAGTAAAGCTTTGCTCTCTGATTTTTTTCTCAAGTTCCTTTGCGTTCTTCTCATCATACGCAGCCTCTGCCTTCTCAATAAGAGAAAGTATATCGCCCATACCGAGAATTCTTGACGCCATTCTGTCAGGATAGAACAACTCGATAGCATCCATCTTCTCGCCGGTACCGACAAATTTTATCGGCTTTCCCGTAATATACTTAACCGAGAGAGCGGCACCGCCTCGTGTATCTCCGTCCATTTTCGTAAGAACAACGCCTGTTATATCAAGCATGTTATTAAATGTTTCCGCCACGTTTACCGCATCCTGTCCGGTCATGGCATCTACAACTAAGAGTACCTCTGTCGGATTGACATTTTCCTTGATTTTAACAAGCTCCTCCATTAACTCCTCGTCAATGTGAAGTCGGCCTGCCGTATCAATGAACACCATATCATGACCGTTTTTGCGTGCATATTCCACACCTGCTTTTGCTATGTCAACGGGAGATTTTTTGTTACCAAGTGAGAACACCGGTACATTAATGGACTCGCCGACAATTTTAAGCTGGTCAATAGCGGCAGGACGGTAAATGTCGCATGCGACAAGTAACGGATTTTTGCCTTTATGTTTATACATATTGGCTATTTTTCCCGTGTGGGTTGTTTTACCTGCGCCTTGCAGACCGGTCATCATGATTACAGTCGGAGGCTTGGGATTAATTTCTATTTTCGCTGACTCGCTTCCCATAAGCTTAATAAGTTCTTCATTAACTATTTTTACAATCTGCTGTGCAGGGAGCAAGCTTTCAAGAACCTCGGAGCCAACCGCTCTGTCTGTAACAGACTTTATAAAGTTTTTAACAACTTTAAAATTAACATCTGCTTCAAGAAGAGCAAGTTTGACTTCTCTCATACCTTCTTTAACATCAGATTCGGTAAGTTTTCCTTTATTCTTGAATTTTTTAAAAGCGTTTGATAGCTTTTCAGTAAGATTCTGGAACATATTAAATACCTTTATTCTTAATAGTTGTTATGACATCATCCAAAATAGATATCTCGAGAGAAAAATCGGCTTTGTTTTTTAAAAGAGAATCCCTTACAGTTTCAAGCTTTCCTGACAGAGTGCCTATTGCGTCGGCGCGTGAACACAGATGCAGCTTTTCCTCAAGAAACTCAAGATATTCTTCACCTTTTTTGATAATATGGCGGACGCCCTGCCTTGAAATGCTTTCTCCGTCGGCAATCTCCGACAGTGACAGATCATCCTCATAATATGCCTTCATTATCTCCCGTGTATGCTCGTCTAAAGCATCACCGTAAAAGTCAAGCAAATAGGCGATTTGCATATTCTTTTCAAACATATTTCGCCCTCATTTTATGCTGTAAAGCAATTTGCTTTACAAGTATACCATTAATTATACTGTTTGTCAAGAGAGAAAAGATATTTTTTCAAAAAAATTAAATATTTTTTTAAAAATGTATTGATTTTTGAGATATATTATGTTATAATTCTTCAGTGTGTAATATATGATAAGTGTACGTGTTAAATAATCTGTTTTTCAGACCCTCTCAGCTGATAACTGTTATACAACATCCACTTTATATAAATTCAAAAGGAGAAATGTAATGGCTAATATTAGGTCAGCAAAGAAACGTATTCTTGTTAACAGAACCAAGGCTCTTCAGAACCAGATGGCTAAGAGTCAGCTTAAGACTATTACTAAAAAGTATAACGCAGCAGTTGAGGCCGGTGATAAGGCTCAGGCTTCAGAACTCTATAAGCTTCTTGTTAAAAAGCTTGACCAGGCAGCTGCAAAAGGTCTTCTTCACAAGAACAATGTAGCTCACAAGAAATCAGAGTTTACCCTCAAGTATAATAAAATGGCATAATATATTAAGACCTACTAAAACCCAAGTAGGTCTTTTTATATTGACTAAAGGCGTTTTGTGTGCTAAAATATATTTAAAAGATATGATTTACGGAGAAAAATATGCCAAACTACGAGAAATTAAGTCCCCAACTCAGCGAAAAAATAAAAGAGGATATTATGAACGGCACCCGTCCTTGCTTTGGGGCGGATGGCTCGGCTGCGGTGAGACGAAATCCGCTTTATGACAAAGAGTCTGTGTGGAGACCGGCCTATGTCCGTGATGTTGATAAGATTATGCACAGTCCTTATTACAACAGATATACCGACAAGACACAGGTTTTCTCCTTTTATAAAAATGACGATATAACCAGAAGGGCACTCCATGTCCAGCTTGTTTCCCGTATTGCGAGATCTATCGGCTCGGTACTTAATCTTAATCTTGATTTAATAGAGGCTATTGCGCTCGGTCACGATATCGGGCATACTCCTTTCGGACATGCGGGGGAGAGGTACATCAGCGAAGTATATCATGCAAATACCGGCAGATTTTTTAATCATAATGTTCACAGCGTAAGAGTTCTTGACGGTATTTTTCCTTTAAATATAACACTTGATACGCTTGACGGAATTATTACTCACAACGGCGAATTTGAGATGCACGAATACAGACCGTCTGTTATGGAGAACTTTGAGCAGTTTGACAAAATGGTTGAGAGCTGTTATGTCGATGAGAAAAATATAATTAAAATTGTTCCGTCTACTCTTGAGGGTTGTGTTGTAAGAGTTTGCGATATAATAGCATATCTCGGAAAAGACAGGCAGGACGCAAAACGCGCTAAATTCATAGATTCCGATGACTCTCTGGGAGATGCGGGAATAGGAACTATAAATGCGGAAATTATCAACAATCTTGAAGTCAACATAATCGAAAACAGTTACGGAAAACCTTACATTGCCATGGATACGGAGCATTATCTGGGAATGAAAGAGGCAAAGAAAACAAATTACGAGCAGATATACCGCACGGAAAGAATAACAAAAGTTCTTGACAATACCGTAAAACCCATGATGCAGAAAATGTATGAAAAACTGCTTTCAGACCTAAAGAACGGTAAAAAATCTTCTCCCGTATTCAAACATCACGTGGATTTTGTCAGCGGAAATCACTACGCTGCCAAAAAGCCGTATCTTGAAACAGAGTATAACCAGATAGTTGTTGACTATATAGCGTCAATGACGGATGATTACTGTACAGACCTTTATGAATTTCTTTTTCCCGGCAGTGATATTCATTTGAACTATCACGGTTATTTTGAAGATTTGATTTAAAAGAATAAAAACTCCTTTGATTCTGATATCCGCAAAATATCGAATCAGAGGAGTTTTTTTAAAATAAAAAGCGACTCTTTGAGTCGCTTAATATATTTATGAATAAATTACTTGGATACGTAGGGGAGAAGTGCCATCTGACGAGCTCTCTTGATAGCAGTTGTGAGCTGTCTCTGGTGAAGGGCACATGTACCTGATACGCGTCTGGGAAGAATCTTAGCTCTCTCGGAAATGAACTTTCTGAGCTTTGCTACATCCTTATAGTCGATCTCATTAACCTTGTCCTGGCAGAAGATGCAAACTTTCTTCTTTCTGTGAACAGGACGGAAATTCGGGCGCTGTGTATCGTTTCTATCCATTAGATTAGTCCAAAATAACCTTTCCGACTCACTGATTCTATTATTACGCTTCCGTATTGTGAGCCTAATACGGAATGTGCGAATGTTTAAATTTTAAAAGGGAAGATCTCCGTCGTTGGGAATTTCCTCAAAACTTGAGTTTGAAGTATTGTTAAATGAACTTCCTCCGTAAGCTTCCGGAGTATAAGAATTTCCCGAACCCTGAGATGCAGGAGTCTGCGAGTTGCTCTGTGCGGCGGAACTAACGAAAGAAACCTCCTCCGCAACAACATCTGTCGCATATCTCTTCTGTCCCTGATTGTCAGTCCAAGTTCTTGTCTGAAGCTGTCCGCAAACAAGAATGGGATTGCCTTTTTTAAAGTAGCGGCTAACAAATTCAGCCTGCTGTCTCCATGTAACAATATTTATAAAGTCTACATTCTGTTGTCCCTGCTCAGCTCTTGAAAATCTGCGTTGAACAGCAATGCTAAAACTACAAACAGAGACACCGCTTTGAGTCTGTTTAAGTTCAGGATCCGCAGTCATGTTACCAACAAGGATAACTTTGTTGAAACTTGCCATGTTTCCGCCTCCAATAGTTTTTAATTAAGCCTCAGTTGTTTCTGCAACTTCAGCATTCTCTTCTTCAGCAACATTCTTGGAAGAAGCCTTCTCAAGCTTTGATGTTACCATATAACGGATAACACCTTCAGTGATACCGAATATACGGGAAAGCTCAATGGGGAACTTGGGTTCGCTCTTGAAAGTAACGAGAACATAATATCCTTCATTGATATAATTGATAGGATATGCAAGTTTTCTCTTACCCCACTCATTTACAACAACATCTGTCGCATTCTCCTTAATGAGTGTTACAAACTTTTCAACGATAGCTTTTGTTTCGTCTTCAACAAGATTTCCGCTAACCGCAAAAAGAGTTTCGTAAGAACAAATTTTCTTTTCCATTCTGAAATACACCTCCTTATGGTCTTTAAGGCCGTCTCCGACGGCAAGGGGTGTCGGACATTAGTCCGAACCGCTGATTGATTATATCATATAAGAAAACAAAAGTCAATATGTATTGTAAAAATACTTACATATTTTGCATTAAAAATTTAAGTTTGCATATTTAGCAAAATAAACTATTGCTTTTTATAAATAAATATGTTAAAATTTAGCGAGGTTATTATATAGTTTATACGGGAGGTTTGTGATGCAGGTTGTAAAAGAAAAGGCTAATGCAAAAATAAATTTATTTCTTGATATTACCGGCGTGCGTGATGACGGTTTTCACGAAATAAAAACAGTAATGCATTCTGTTTCGCTTTTTGACAGCATATATATATCGAGAGAGCAGTCTAAAAACACAGAGATAACGCTTACTGTGTCGGGCAACAAATTTCTTCCGTGCGATGAAAAGAATCTCGCTTATAAAGCCGCAAAACTGTATCTTGATACGGCGGATATAAAATGCAAGATCAAAATTAATATGAAAAAAAGAATTCCCGTTGCAGCCGGCTTGGCAGGCGGTTCATCCGATGCGGCTGCGGTGCTCAGAGGAATGAATAAACTTTTTAATCGACTTTTTTCTGTAAAAGCACTTTATAATATGGCAGAAAAAATTGGCAGCGATGTACCGTATTGCCTTTACGGCAAAACTGCGCTGTGTGAAGGACGCGGAGAAGTTATTACAAAACTGACTGACACACTGCAATTGAATGTAGTTGTTGCTATCGGTAAGGACAGGATGTCGACTGCGAAGGCATATTCTGCTCTTGATGAGATGTATCCTTATCTTAATGAGACTAAGGGCAGCTGCGAAAAAGTTAAATATGATAAATTCATTTCATGTCTTGAAAGAAATGACCTTAAGAATATTGAACTATATAATATTTTTGAGTCGGTTGTCTTTCCTAAATGTCCGCAGGCTGAGCAGATAAAATCAGAGATGTATGAGCTTGGTGCATTATGTGCAATGATGAGCGGCAGCGGACCGAGCGTTTTCGGTGTTTTTGAAAACTTTGAAGATGCAAAGAATGCATCAAAATGTCTTAAAGAGCAAAATATTTACGCTTTTGCCGCAAAATCCATATGACTCTACAGTTTTTCAGAGACAACCTATAAATTTAAAGAGGTGGTTTTTAATACGCCTCTTTTATTTTATATAAATTTAATTTAATTTATAATTGACTTTATAGGAAAACTGTGCTAAAATATGTTGATAGTGTATTTCAGTCTTTGGCTGATTTCGGATTTGTGTTGTGAGGAGGTGTTAAATTGGTTTTCGATGTTGATGAAAAGGATGATTTTTGGGAAATAGAGAAACTTGTACCTAAAAAGAAAAATACTCTTACACAGTTTTCTCATCAGGAAAAAGTAGTTGACTTTGATATCGGCACAAGCACCAAGGAAACAAACACCGAAACACATCTGACAGTGCCCCAAAAAGAGACCGGCAAGGAAGAGAACTTGATTTACCGATACAATAATGGGCTGATAAGCAGTGTCAGAATAAACAAGTTTTCGGATAAGTTTGATTTTTACGGCAATTTCCGTAAAGCCGCTCTTTTATATTACGACTACAAAACTCCCAAATGCGAGTTTGTTCCTTTTTACTCATATATGCCGCAGTATACGCAATTTAATGCAATGCAGAAAAAATATTATTTTTACTGGAGAGACTGCATAAGACGCGGAGTTTATATAAAAACCGATTATTCATATTTCTTCCTCTATGTGTATGAAATACTTAATCTGCCGGACAAAATTCCGGCGCCTGAGGGTCTGAAATTACTTGTAAGCACCTGGAAGGCGTACCGAAATGAGTTAAGTGAACTTGACGGCTTTATGTCGCTTATTGTTCAGGACTACTGTTTGGTATATAATCTGCCTTGCCCGATGGAAGAATTGTCGGACTTTATTTTTGATATAATAACCGTAGCGGAATTTAAAGAATTCTATTTGACGGATATTGAAACAATGGGTAAATCGGGAGTGAGCGCATTGCTTGCCTGTCTTTCCGATTATGACTGGCGCAGGGGAAAATATGCCGGCGGAGAAAATAAAGATGTTTATAAAAAACATATGCTTGCCGCTATGGAGAGACTTACGGTTTATATGTGGCAAAGCGGGCAGTTTTACAGCGATAAAGAGAACTGTTCAACAATTACGAGAAATGCGTTTAAAAATTGCCTTTGTACGCATATGGTAAAGTGCAGGCTTGAGATAACATACACGCCTATATCTATGGTTTCGGATCTCAGAACATCGGTAACGGCGGCGATAAGATATACAGAAAATAAGCTGAGAGAAATTATCGGAGTGAAGAGCAGACTTGCGATAAAAGGCTTGCCTGATAGCTATAAAAATATAATCGACGGATACTTCAGCGATATTATAAGAAAGGCAAACATTAAACGAATAAAGGATTATGCGCCGGAGTATGAAAAACTATATGAAGCGGCTGATCAGAACCTTTCTTTTGACAGCGCCGAGGAGATAGAAAAGGCGTCGTGGACGACAACCGCCCGTCTTGTTGAAAACACGGAAGAGGAGAGTGAAATGCAGACGGATTTTCTCTCTTCTGCAGATAGCGATGCGGTTTATGAAAAAGATGCTTTTATACCCGAGACGGAGAGCGTTAACATGGATGAACAAAATGACAGTACAGCCGAAAAATACGGACTGACGGATAAAGAAATAGAGTTTGTCCGTGCGGTACTCAGTTCGGATATGAATAAAGTTAAGGCAATTTCCGATGAGACGGGAGTTTTAAAAGAGGCTCTGCTTGATAAAGTTAACGAGGCTTTTTATCAGGGATTCGGAGATATTATAATAGAAGACAACGACGGAGAATTTTCCGTCATTGAAGATTATGCGGAGGATATAGAACAGTGGCTCTCGAAAATACAGAAATAAAAATACCAAAGAGAATTTTAAATACTTTGATTTCTTCTCTTGCGGCAGGAGTTGTGCCCAGGAGCGGCGCTCCGTACATTGCAATAGGCAGAAAAGAAGAAATAAACTCTCTTTTGGATAATCTTGACGATATCAAAGAAGGCGGAGCCGTTACAAGATTTCTGATAGGAAGATACGGAAGCGGAAAGAGCTTTTTGATACAACTTATCAGGGGCTATGCGTTGGACAGAGGATTTATATGCGCCGATGCGGATTTGTCTCCTGAAAGACGCCTTACGGGAGGAAACGGAGCCGGTATCGCCACATACAGGGAACTTATGATAAATCTTGCGAGCAAAGCGTCTCCTGACGGCGGAGCTCTTTCGTCCATTTTTTCAAGACATTTGACAGCGTTGCGTACAGAACTTGTTTCTGACGGTATGCAACCCGATACTGCACAGTTTGAGGCGGAACTTAAGAAGAGAGTATATCTTCTTTTGTCTTCTCTTGAGGGGGATGTCGGTGGTTTTGATTTTGCACATGTGCTCGGAGAGTATTACATGGCGGCAATAAATGACGATGCCGACAAAAAGAGCGCTTGCCTTAAGTGGATAAGGGGAGAGTATTCTACAAAGACCGAAGCGGCGCAGACATTAGGCTTCCGCACCAGCACAATAATTGACGATGACAACTGGTATAATTTTCTCAAACTTTTTGCAACACTGTCTGTAAAACTCGGTTATTGCGGACTGGTGCTTTTTATAGACGAATGTGTAAACCTATATAAAATTCCAAACAGAATTTCAAGAGAGGCCAATTACGAAAAGATATTAACTATTTTCAATGATACTTTGCAAGGCAAGGCGAGAAACCTCGGAGTAGTTTTCGGAGGAACACCCCAGTTTTTGGAGGACACAAGGCGCGGCCTTTTCAGCTATGAAGCTTTGAAGAGCAGACTTTCAGATTCAACTTATGCGGATATGGGGTATCAGAACCTCTCATCTCCCGTTATTCGTTTGCGCCGACTTTCTGATAATGAGCTGTTGGCTTTGGTTAAAAGACTTACAAAGCTCTACGCCGAAAGAGAGGGAAGTCAGACTCTGCCTCTGACAGACGAGCAGATAGAGAAGTTTATGAAAACCGCCCTTTCAAGAGCGGGTGCTGCCGAGATGGTTACACCGAGAGAGATTATCAGAGACTATCTTACATTGCTCAATATTTTAAGAGATAATAAATCGGCATCTTTTGGCGATCTGGTTGATAAGGTGAGTGCCGGCGCTCAGAATGAAAATCACGAAGAAACTGAGATGCCCGAGCATTCAAACCCTTACAAAAACAAGATAAGTTTGTCTGATATAGATATATAATTTAAGGCAGAAAATAGGAGCGAATTATGACAGAAGCGGACAGAGTCTTTTCAAAATTTCCTGACTTCATAAAAGAATATATTTACAGTCACGGCTGGAGCGAATTGAGAGAGATACAGCTCGAGGCGGCAAGGGTGATATTTGAGACGGATAAAAACCTACTTTTGTCATCTTCTACTGCTTCGGGAAAGACGGAAGCGGCATTTTTCCCGATAATATCTGATTTAATCGATCACCCCTCGGAGAGTAAATCGGTTTCTGTTTTGTATATTGCTCCGCTGAAAGCATTAATCAACGACCAGTTTTTCCGACTTGATGAAGTTCTGGATATGTCGGGTATTCCTCTTACTCACTGGCATGGAGATGTAAGTTCGTCACACAAAAATAAACTGATAAAAAATCCGTGCGGAATTTTACAGATAACTCCCGAATCACTTGAGTCAATGCTTATTAACAGATATAATGATATACCCCGTTTGTTCTCAGCACTGAGGTATGTTGTAATTGATGAAATACATTGTATGATCGGGTCCGACCGAGGAAGTCAGGTTCTTTGCCAGCTTTCAAGACTCGGAAGGATTATCGGTTACCACCCGAGGAGGGTGGGACTAAGTGCAACGCTCGGAAGCGCAGATGTTGCGGCAAGGTGGCTGGAAGCCGGCTCGCATAGGGAAACCGAAATACCCCTGACAAAACCAGCAGGACTGAAATGGCGTCTCGGCTTTGAGCATTTTTATATTCAAAATCCGAATGAGGAGCAGTCCTCCTCTCCTAACGCCGTAACCGGTGCATATGCGGATAAAGGGGGACGCGCCCGTCTTGACCCCGGTTATGAGTATCTTTATGATGCGGCAAAAGGGAAAAAAGCGTTGGTGTTTTCAAATTCCCGTGAAGAGACAGAGTATGTTACCGCTACATTGCGCCAAATTGCCAAGCACCGCGGTGAAAAGGATATTTTCATGATTCATCACGGAAATCTCTCCACATCTCTCAGAGAAGATGCAGAAATGAAGATGAAAGATGATAACCTGCGTGAGGTGGTGACCTGTGCCACCGTTACAATGGAACTCGGAATTGATATAGGTAAGCTTGACCGAGTGCTTCAGATTGACGCTCCGACATCTGTTTCGAGTTTTCTTCAGCGTCTCGGACGTTCCGGAAGAAGGGGAACGCCGCCTGAAATGATTATGCTTTTCAGAGAGGATACACCGCTTCCGAACGCAACTCTGCCGGAACTTATTCCATGGGATCTGCTTCGGGGAATTGCAATTATAGAACTCTACTCCTCAGAGCGTTTTATTGAGCCGCCAAGGATAAAACAGATGCCGATGAGCCTTGCTTTTCAGCAAACTCTCAGCACTCTTGCCGCTGCGGGCGAACTCTCGCCGAAGGAGCTTGCCAACAGAGTGCTTTCTCTTCCTCCGTTCGCAAATCTGGCAAAGGAGGATTACAGAGAACTTCTCCTGTCAATGGTAAACAGCGATTTTCTTGAGCTTACAGAGGAAAAAGGACTGATTATAGGACTTGCAGGCGAGAGGATAATAAATTCTTTTAAGTTTTATGCGGTATTTAAAGACAGTGAGGACTATACTGTGCGTCAGGACAGCGAGGAGATTGGAACAATAACAAATACACCTCCCGTCGGCGACAGGTTTGCGTTAGCCGGAAGAGTATGGGAGGTTAAGGAAATTGACATTGCGAGAAAACTCATTTTTGTAAAGGCTGTTGAGGGTAAAATGGAAGTTTCATGGCCCGGAGACGGAGGAGAAATACACACAAAAATTCTTCTTGCAATGAAAGATGTCCTCTTCAATAATAAAGAGTATAAATTCCTCGGAGAGAATGCAAAGCAAAGACTCTTTAATGCAAGGCAAATTGCAAAAAAGGCAAAGATGGACGAAAATATGCTCGTTTATCTCGGCGGACAGAGTTATGTTCTGTTCCCCTGGCTCGGAACATGTTCGTTCAGAACTCTCAGAAGGTTTCTGAACAAATATAGTGATGAACTCGGTATTTCAGATATACAGGGGCAGGGGTGTTCATACATTACATTTAAATCGAGTGAGACTTTTGCAAAAACATTCCTCTTTAATATCAGGAACATTCTTGACAGGGACGGACTGAATACAGAGCAGCTCATGGATCCGTCTGAATGTCCCGTATACGATAAGTACGATGAATTTATACCTCCGGATTTATTGAGAAGAGCATACGCAAAAGACCGACTGATGAAGGATGAACTGTTTTTAAGATTTGAATAATATTGAGTAGGTAATTTATGATATATGATTTGATTTCGTCAGTTTATGATAAAATCAATAAAGATATTGATTATTCACAATGGGCTGATTTTATTGAGAAGATAATCGGTGAGCAGTATTTTGGCGGAAAGCCTGAACTGATACTGGATCTTGGCTGCGGCACGGGGAAAATGACAATTGAGCTTGCAAAAAGGGGCTACGACATGACGGGAGTCGACTACTCTCCGTTGATGCTTGATAAGGCACGGAGAGCCGCCGAAAGGCAGCTCTCCGAGAACAATATTCTTTGGCTTTGCCAGGATATGACGAGTTTTGAACTTTACGGTACGGTTGATGTTACCGTATCATGCCTTGACTGCATAAATCATCTGATGTCATCAGGCGAGGTGCGGGAATGCTTTGAGCTTGTGCATAATTATCTCTCTCCGAACGGACTTTTTATATTTGATATTAACGGCAGAAAAAAGTTCGAGACTGTTTACGGAAATAATTCATACATAATGGAAGACAGAAAATCATTCTGCACATGGCAAAACTATTATAATCCTAAAAGCAAGATATGCGACTTCTATATAACTTTGTTCCGTGAAAATGAAAACGGAATGTATGACAGATATGACGAACAGCAGTCGGAAAAGATGTATACAGTAAAGAGCATAAAAAATCTGCTTTTAAAATGCGGATTTGAGTTTATCGGTGCGTACTCCGACTTTAATTTCAGTGTGGGTACCGATGAAGACGAAAGAATTTATTTTGCGGCAAGGTGCCTTAAATAAAAGGAGCGTTTAATATGGAAAATGAAGTTAAAAAATCCAAAATTCTTCGCGGTATGACAAGAGACGGTTCTGCAAGATTTCTTGTTATAAACTCCCGTGAGATAGTTAATGAGATGATAAGAAAGCACAGACCGATGCCCACTGCCGCATGTGCACTTGGCAGGACTCTGACTGCCGCATCAATGATAGGAACACTTCTTCCGGAGAGTAAAGATACTCTGACTGTTTCGTTTTCGGGCGACGGAGAAGCGGGGAAAATAATAGTTGTTGCTGATTACTTTGGAAATGTTAAGGGGTATATTCAGAATCCTCTTGCCAATCCCCCCAAAAAGGAAAACGGAAAGCTTGATGTCGGAAAAGCGGTGGGCAGAGGAATTTTATCGGTTATAAAAGATGTCGGAGGAAAAGAGCCGCAAGTCGGCTCAATACAGATAGTCAGCGGAGAGATTGCGGAGGATATTGCAACTTATTTTGCTACCAGCGAGCAGATACCCACGCTCCTTTCTTTGGGAGTGAGGATAGACAGAGACTACACATGTCTTTCGGCAGGCGGTGTTCTCATACAGGTAATGCCGTTTCCTGACGAGGATACGGTGTCAAAGCTTGAGAACAATGCTTCAAATGTTACTAACATATCAAAACTTTTTGAGCTCGGAAAGACAAATGAGGATATTGCGGCTCTTGCTCTTTCGGGAATAGAATACGATATATTCGATGAAATTGAAGTTGAATATAAATGCGACTGCTCAAGAGAGAGAATGAAGAAAAAAATCAAGTCTCTCGGAGAAAAAGAAATAATGAGCATGCTTGACGAGCAGGAAAAGGAAGGAAAGAAAAGAGAACTTACTGCTATCTGTCATTTTTGTAACAGCCAGTATACCTTTGATGAAAAAGAATTAACAGAACAATAACTGACTTCTAAGCTATAATAAAAAAGCCCCTCTGTTCATATTATTTGAATGAGGATTTTAACGGAGGGGTTTATTATGGGACTTGAGAATTTTTTGTCAGAGGAGAATATTTTGCTGCATAAGGAGTATGCAAATACACTTGCACTGAAATACTCTATTCTTGAGAAAAGTTTTGACTTTATAAAGAATAAAGATATATCTCAGATATACAAAATGAAAATTGACAAAGGTATAAAGGCGGAAATTTTGGATCTGAAAACGGAAATACTCGTGCATGACTTGTTTTTCAACTCGTTTTCTGCCCGAAACGAAGAGTCAAAATGCATTAAGAAAATTTGGGGCAGCGAGGCTAATTTTCTGTATAATCTGTTGGATATTTCTGATAAGAAAAAACAGGGCTTTTTGATTATATACGAAAAAAACGAGGAGAACAGAATATACTGCGGGGAAACATTTACAGATATTTTTGTACACGGCAAGCCGAAGCTTGCGCTTGATTTATACGAGCACGCATATTTCTTTGATTATAAATTTGACAAAAAGCAGTATATCAGAAATGCATTAGCTAATTTAAATCTTAAAGTTTTGGATAATGACTGATTAAAAAAACGGATAAATTAAAATTAATAAGAAAAAATAACGGAGGTTTATTGTAGTGTTAAAAGGAAATGCTGTTGTAGGTCAATCCGGAGGTCCTACCGCCGCGATTAACGCAACTTTGTCGGGTGTCATAAGAGGTGCGATGGCGGCAAAAGAAAAGGGAATTATTGATAATCTTTATGGAATGATTAATGGCATAGAGGGATTTCTTGAAGAAAGATTTGTGAATTTGTTTGACGCATTTTCGGAAAGCGAAAAACTCAAAACGCTTGAGGCTACACCTGCCGCCGCACTTGGGTCTTGCAGAAAGAGACTGAAAAGTTACAGTGACGACGAACAGCTTTATATAAAAATCGTAGAAAAATTAAAAAAGTATAATATCAGATACTTCTTTTACATAGGCGGAAACGATTCAATGGACACAACGGATAAACTCTCTTCCTACTGTGAAAGTATCGGTTACGATATAAAAGTAATCGGTGTTCCCAAGACAATAGATAATGATTTGCTTGTTACCGACCATACACCCGGATTTGGTTCTGCCGCAAAATATGTTGCGACTACTGTAAAAGAACTCATGAGAGATATTTCTGTTTATACGGTGAAAGCAGTTACAATTGTGGAAATTATGGGCAGAGATGCCGGCTGGCTCACCGCATCTTCGGTGCTTCCGCTGATCTCAGGAGGTATTGCTCCCGACCTTATTTACCTGCCGGAGGTTGCGTTTGACAAAGATGAGTTTATCAGTTCTGTTAAGGCGGCAATGGAAAAACATTCCGGACTGCTTGTATGTGTATCTGAGGGAATAAGATACGCCGACGGAGAATATGTAGGGGCTGACAGCTCCAAGGTTGATGCGTTCGGACACAAGATGCTCTCAGGTGCGTCAAATGTGTTAAAAGATCTCGTTAAGGAAAAACTCGGATGCAAAGTCAGAGCTATAGAACTTAATCTTCCGCAAAGATGTGCGGCACACTGCCTTTCAAAAACAGATATAGATGAATCTGTTGAAATAGGAAAGGCGGCAGTCAGTGCAGCTGTTGACGGAAAGAGCGGTGTTATGATGATATTTGTCCGTGAAACATCTGACGGATATAAAATAAGAACAGACGCTGTCCCTGTTTCGGAGATAGCAAACGGAGTTAAGAAGGTACCGAGGGAATTTATAAACAAAGAGGGCAACTTTATTACTGAAGAGGGCATTGAATATCTCAAACCATTGATTATGGGAGAAGTTAGCCTTGATTATGACAACGGACTGCCAAGACATATTGTATTGTATTGACGGTGCCGAGTAACGGCAATTAAAAAACGGAGACGCAAGAGAAATTTCTGTGTCTCCGTTTTGCTTTTTAAAATTTAATCAGATAAACGGTCTTCTGTCAAGCACAAGACGCATTGGTTTTGTGCTCTCAATATATCCGCCGAGGGCAGTTTGCAGTTCTGCAAGAGCGCATACAGCACCGAAAAGCATATGAAGGTCGTTTGCCTTGTCGTTATTTTCATAATCCAAGTTAATCATATACGGTATGTATTTGTCGGCAAAGTCGTAAAGGCATGCTTTAGCCTCCTCAAAGCGATGGGGTGTCTCCCTCATAGCTCGGTTAAGCACAAAAATCCAGTCTATCTGACTGAAGCATATTTCGTGCGTAAAATCTTTTTTCAGAAGATTGTTTTTATAAAGATATATACATGTATCAATAACTTTATCGGGATATTTTAACGGTTTCTTGGCGTACTGCATATTGAACATGTAATGGAACCAGCCGTTAAGATGATGAAATACAGGTGCACTGCCTTGATCTATCGTCCCGTTTTTTGAAATTCCGTATTTTTCATCCGTATTATTGTATAAATAATCAAAATAGAATCTCTGCCAATCAAGAGATACTGAATCCGTCAAAACTCCTATTACATATATTCCTGCTCCTTGGTGCGAGCCCGGCCACGGAGTTGTTGTCCACGGCAGTCCGTCAAGCAGTTCCTTTAATCCGTCGGTGTTAAAATACTTTTCCAAAGCCACAGGCTTATAGAGCGGTTTTTCATCAAACAACTCAAGAGCGGCAACGCAGTGGGCTGTTGTATGTATCTCATGATGAGTTTTTTCTCTGAAAAGTCCCGTTTTTTCGTCCTGCAGGTCAAGCAGAGCTTTCAGACATTTGTCTCTCATCTCGCCTTTGGGAAAATCTTGCAGTGTGTAAAGAATGTTCATGGCATCGGCGCATCCGTATTCGTTCACACCAAGGTTTCTTGTATTGGATTTATCCTGAAAAATGTATCTTGCGTATTTTCCATCACCGAGATAATGTGTTTTTACGACTTTTTTTATTTTTTCAATTGTCAGGTCAAGATTGTACATGTGATAATCTCCTTTAAAATTCAAGAATATTATAACATTTGTGCTAAATTTTTTCAACAAAAAAATTGTCGAATTTATTATTGACTTTTGTAATAAAATATGATATACTATACCATGTTAAAAATAAAATAACTTATCAAGAGTGGCGGAGGGACTGGCCCTGTGAAGCCCGGCAACCTATATTTTATACAAGGTGCTAATTCCTGACAGATGAGTGTTTGTCTCTGGCTCGGGAATTGCCTATGCAATTTTCGGGTATATTTTTTTGATAAGTAATAGGAGGTATAAATGAAAAAAGTATTGTTTACATCAGAGTCTGTTACAGAAGGTCATCCTGACAAAATTTGCGACAGAATATCTGATTCCATATTAGATGAAATCTTGAGACAGGATCCGCTCAGCCGTGTCGCATGTGAGACCTTTGCCACAACCGGTATAATCACCGTTATGGGTGAGATAACAACCAAGGCGAGAATTGATGTGCAAAAGATTGTGCGCGATACCGTAAATGAGATTGGTTATGACAGGGCAAAATACGGTTTTGACGCAAATACATGCGCTGTACTAAGTTCTATACATGAGCAGAGTGAGGATATTGCTCTTGGTGTTGATAAGTGCCTTGAGGCAAAAGACGGGCAGATCAGCGATAAATTTAACATAGGTGCAGGAGACCAAGGTTTGATGTTCGGTTACGCTTGTGACGAAACGCCGGAGCTTATGCCTCTTCCGATTTCGCTTGCTCATAAGCTTGCAAAGAAACTTACCGAGGTAAGAAAGAGCGGAAAACTCTCTTATCTGCGCCCCGACGGTAAAACTCAGGTTACGGTTGAGTATATAGACGGTGAGCCGAAGAGAGTTGATACTATCGTTATTTCATCTCAGCACAGCGCCGATGTTGATATAAAGACTATCCGTAAGGATATAATCGAAAATGTTATTTTGCCTGTTATCCCCAAGGAGCTTATGGACGGCAAAGTTAACATACATATAAACCCTACAGGAAGATTTGTTATCGGCGGACCGCAGGGTGATACCGGTCTTACAGGAAGAAAAATCATTGTTGATACATACGGCGGATATTCAAGGCACGGCGGCGGAGCATTTTCAGGAAAAGATCCTACAAAAGTTGACAGAAGCGCTTCATATGCGGCAAGATATGTTGCGAAGAATATAGTTGCAGCAGGGCTTGCAAGAAAATGCGAGGTGCAGATTGCATATGCTATCGGCGTTGCCAAACCCGTATCCGTTATGATAGATACATTCGGTACCGCAGTTGTGGCAGAGGAGAAGATTTCCGATGCAGTAAATAAACTTGTTGACCTCAGACCTGCCGCTATTATTGAGAAATTCGATTTAAGACGCCCGATATACAAAGAGCTTTCCGCTTACGGACACATGGGAAGAGAAGAACTTCATGTAAAGTGGGAAGATTGCGATATTAAGGACAAACTTAAAGAACTTTGCTTATAAATTTCAGATGCGTGACAGAGTTTCTGTTACGCATTTGCTTTAAAGAGAGTACGGCATTTTTATATAGAACGAACGGAGGGAGTTATGGACGGTATAATATCCGAAAAGATAGAAGGTACGGTTGAAAATGTTGTTTATCACAATGACGATAACGATTATACCGTCATTGAGGTTGTAACAAACGACAGTAAACTCGTTACTTGTGTAGGTGCTATCCCGGTTATATTCGAAGGTGAGAGAGTTATTCTTCGCGGTCAGTGGGTGTATCACAAAGATTTCGGAAAACAGTTTTCGTTCGAAAACTTTGAAAAAATGCTTCCTGTTGATGAAGAAAACATATTGCAGTATCTCTCTTCTTCCACAGTCAAGGGCGTTGGTGTTGTCACCGCAACAAAGATTGTCAATAAATTCGGAGTGGATACTTTTGACGTGCTCGAAAACCATCCGGAGTGGCTTACCGACATTCCCGGTATTACCATGAAAAAAGCCGCGATAATTTCGCAGTCATTCAGAGAGCAGACCGGCATACGAAATGTTATGATGTACTGCAAAAATTATCTTAACAGTTCCGAGGTTACAAAAGTATACAAAAAATTAGGAGCCTCTGCGGTAGGCATTATACAGGAAAACCCGTATATTCTGTGCGATAATTCATATGGTATTTCCTTTGACAAGATTGATAAGTTTGCCTTGGACATAGGTTTTGACATTAATAACCCGCTTAGAATTTTAAACGGTATAAAATATATACTGAACTATAACGCTTCCGCCAACGGACATACAACTCTGCCAATTTCAAAACTTATAGATGCTGCAAATGAAGTTTTAAGTATTGATAAAGATATTATATCAAAATCAGTTTCCGACTTTTTGAGGGAAGGTAAATTATCCTCTTTTTCGGCGGACGGTCAAGATTATGTTATGACCGAAGAGATTGCCGATATGGAGACAAATATTGCAAAGAGACTCTGCGAGATAGACAGAGGCGCCGTAAAATTCGATACGGCTGAAATCGCCGCAATAATTGATAAAATTGAACTTACTTACTCGATTAAATATGCGACAATGCAGAGAAGGGCAATATTTGAGGTATTGCTCAGCGGAGTTATGATCTTGACAGGCGGCCCCGGCACCGGAAAAACCACGATAATAAAGGCGCTCATTTCAATATTCAAGAGCATGGGACTGAAGTATGTGCTCACCGCTCCGACCGGCAGAGCCTCAAAAAGAATGAGCGAGGCAACAAGCGAGGAAGCCAAGACAATCCACCGTATGCTTGAGATGGAAAGGTAAACCAGAGCGAACTTAAGTTCGGCAGAAATGCCTCAAACCCCTTGGATGAAAATGTCGTCATTGTCGACGAGGCGTCGATGATTGACCTGTCCTTGATGGATGCGCTTGTGCGTGCAGTAAGGCGAGGCGGCAGGATAATTCTTATCGGAGACAGCGACCAGCTTCCGAGCGTTGGCGCAGGAAATGTATTTTTTGATTTGATAGAATCTGAGAAAATTAAAACCGTGAAGCTTTCCGAGATATTCAGACAGGCAAAAGAGAGCATGATTATAAATAACGCTCACAGAATTAATACAGGTGAGCCCCCCGTTTTGAATTCAACCGACAGTGATTTCTTTTTTGTAAGGCGGGAGGATGAGCGGGAGATTCCGCAAACAATTGCGTCCCTGATTACAACAAGACTGCCGAGGGTTTACGGAAAAGATATAAAAGATAAAATCCAGGTTATTACTCCGTCGAAAAAAGGTTACGGAGGCGTTGAGGTGCTTAACCTCGAGCTTCAGAGCAAACTGAATCCCAAACTGAAATTTACTAAAGAAAAATCGTATGCCGGAAAACTGTTTCGTGAGGGAGACAGAGTTATGCAAACGACCAATAACTACGAAATTGAATGGGAAAAGGACGGATATGTCGGAAACGGCGTTTTTAACGGAGATATCGGTGTAATAGATAGTATCAATGATACTGCCGAGGAGATGATAATCAGATTTGACGACAGAGTGGTTCACTACTCATTTGACCTGCTTGACGAACTTGAACTTGCCTATGCGATAACTGTACACAAAAGTCAGGGAAGCGAATATCCTGTGGTAATAGTCCCGGTTTACTCATGTCCTAAAATGCTTATGACCCGAAATATTTTGTATACCGCTGTAACCAGAGCGAGAAGAATGGTTATACTTGTCGGAAAAGCCGATATTCCGACAAAAATGGTGCAAAATAACAGACTTATTTTAAGATATACAACACTTAAATACAGGATTTGCACTTATTACGACTGATTATTTAAAAATTATACTTGCATTTTGAGTAAAAATATAGTATAATTACATCGTTAACAGTATTAGTTTTGATTTTTAAGAAAGGAGCGTCTTATGGTTACTAAAATAGGATTAGACTTAGGGTATGCGAATATTACCCTTAGTAATCTTACGGCAGAGGTTTACAGAGAACCTTCTGTTGTTTTGGTTGACAAAAATACAAGGCGCATTCTTTCGGTTGGCAGCAGAGCGATACTCGGAGATGAGTCATTGCCGAGTCAGGACGGACTGTTAGTAAGACCGTTTAAAAACGGACTTTTATATTCATCTGATATAACAAGAGAGATAATCAAAAATGCTGTTTCGGCTGTCGGAAAGGCAGAAAAAATCAGATGTGTTATTTCTTTGCCGTCTGATTTTGTGCCCAAGCAGGAGAACGAAGTGTTTCAGATGCTTAATGAAGCCGGTGTTGCCGAGTGCTTTTCAGTAAAACCTGCTGTTGCTGCAATAATAGGCGCCGGATATTCTCCGGATATCAGTTGCGTGTCTGTAAATATCGGCGCATCTGTTACGGAGATTGCCGTAATGCATGAAGGACAAGTGTTGATCAGTGCAAGAGAGCAGATTGGCGGAGAGAATTTTGATAAAGCGGTTAAGCAATATATTTTCGATCAGGGTGATATGACTGTATCATTGCTTGTTGCGAGGACAATAAAGGAATCGCTGGGCGCCGTATGGCACGGCAGACCGTCTGAGACTATAGAGATTGACGGAACTCTGTCTATGACAGGAAATAAAATCAGGATGTCAATATCAACTGAAGATATTGTAGGGGTTTTTGAAAAACCGTTAAAAGAACTTCTGAGGGTTATTGCCAATGCGGTAAAAAAGATACCGGTTAACGCTATTGAAGCTGTTCTTGAAAACGGCATTGTTTTGAGCGGCGGCGGTGCAGAGTTGTTTGGACTTGACAGTATGATGGCAAAGGTTTTTGAGATACCCGTTACCAAGGCGAATAAGCCTATTGACTGCGTATCTAAAGGTCTTGCCCGTATTAATTCATTTATACCTGTCAAAACGAGAATGAACAATAAAAACATTACTTCGATGCTTTCAAAATATTATAACAGTAAAAACCAAAAGTGATTGATAGGAGAAAAATATGAAAAAAGCGGAAAAAATAGAGAGAAAACAATTGTCAGTAGGTGCTAAAGTTTTAGCAGGTGTGCTTGCGGCAATTATGCTTGCAGGTACGGTATTCTCGTTGCTTTATTATTTGATTTGATTTTTGATATATGATTTATTAATGTGTTACAGGCTTGCCCATAAGTTAATCGGCAAGCCTGTCAGATTTTAAGTGTTGCTGAAAGGACAAAATTACGTCCTTGTGTAAAACTTGTTTTTTATCATAAATATATTTATATTATTTAGTTATGATTTGCGTGATAAAACGAGTTTAGTTTATAAATTTTGTGAGGTGTGCTTATGATATTTAAAGGAAAAGTTGATATGTGGTTTTGGGGTGTTATGTTATTTGTTGCCGCCATACTGTTACCTGTTTGCATATTAGCCGCGAAAGATC
>CALWTU010000087.1 GCA_944384515.1 uncultured Clostridia bacterium | reverse complement strand
GCTGCTTTGTGTGTGGTTTTTTGTAGCAATTAAATTATACAATAAAGCAAGCGGATACTCAATACCTTTCGGTAAAGAACATCCGCTTTTTTCTTTTTTTGGAGCTAAGTTAATGACTCAGCCCCTTCATTTTTGCTTTGCAAAACACACGACTTTGCGTGCAATGTATAGTGTGCTATACTTTATGCCTTGCTTTCAACACGATATATCAATATACCAATGTAATAAATTTATAATTCCGAATAGTAATGATTAACGATTACCCAGCTTTTCTTTTTCTTTTTTGCCTTATTCTCGATACGAAAAGTACTTCCAAACATATAAAATAAAACAGCTATATGAATCCTGTTATCGGCATTATTGATGTCTTTGATTAAGTTTATTAAGTTACAGCTATCTTCATGAAAATGACCGATCTCAAAACAATTGCTTTTGCAACGTGAGTATCTGATGATAGCTTCTTGAGCATCAAAAAGAAAACGCAGTAAAATGCCGCCTAAATCCCATAAAAATTCGTGATCGCTTATTATTTGCACTTTTCCTTTTAATTCGGTGGATTTTACGTATTCCATTAAAGCTACATTTTTATCTTCTACGCTCATAATGATTATCCATTTCAAAACATTCTATTTACAGACAGTCGGTTTTATAAATTATTACATTCAATCCCTATTAGAGCTATGATAATCCGCAAGCCCTTAAATTTTTACTTTAAATTTGAAATATTGTCCCGTTTTTTAAACAGCGGTTTATCCTGTGAAGAGAGCCAGGCTCCGATAAGCATCAGCCCAAGCGCCGTAAAATACATATAATTCGGCGCTTCTCGGAATATGAGGAGAGATAAAAGCGTGCCGATAAACGGCGAGACGGCGTAGTATGCGCTCGTGCGTGCGGCACCGAGTATTCTTTGCGCATAGACATAAAAGAAAATACTGAGTCCGTAAGAGACAAATCCCACTCCCAGAACCGCAAAAACGCTCCACGGCACCGTGATCCGCTCTCCGACGCAAAGCCCGATAACGACAGATCCCAGCCCTGAAAAAACACCCTTGAGCAGCACTATTTGCAGCGGATCTTTTGAGGAAATTTTCCTTGTACAGTTATTTTCAAATCCCCACGCAATGCACGCCAAGAGAATCAAAAGAGAACCAAACGAAAACCGCAGACTCGATATGTCCTCAAAGGACAGCAGTGCGCAGGAGAGCGTAACAAACAATATGCAGAGCCAAAGCCAGAAGCTGATCTTTTCTTTGAATATTACAAGAGCGATGATTGCCGTCGCAACGATCTCAAAGTTGTTTAAAAGCGACGCATTTGCGGCAGATGTAGACTTAAGTCCAAGGAGAAGGCAGATCGGCGCACAAATATCAAGCAGTACCATCAATGCGGCGTAGGGGAACTCCTTCCCCGTCAGTGTCTTTTCCGTGTCAGAGGTTTTCCGTATTCTGCGAATGGCGGCAATAAACCCCATGCCCATGCCTGCGCCTATGTACAAAAATCCCGCCATGAGCGTCGAGGGCATATAGTCAAGCAGAATTTTTGACAGCGGCGAGCCCACCGCATAAAAGGATGCGGCAAGAAGTGCTAAAAATATTCCTTTTTTAACAGATACTGATTTCATAATATTCGGTCAACCGCCTTCTTTAAGAGCTCTACCGTTTCCTCGTCGTTATTTTTAACGGCGTCGGCAATGCAGTGATCAATGTGATCTTTCAGAATTATCTTGCTCGTGTTTACAATCTCGGCTTTTACCGCCGAGAGCTGAATTAAAACATCACTGCAGTCTCTGCCGTCCTCAATCATCTTTTTGACGGCATTAAGATGCCCCGCCGCCCTCGAAATTCTGTTTAAAACAGCCTTCGTGTGTTCATGCCTCTCCATTTCCGCCTCCGTATCCCCCACCGGGGGATACGGATATTATAACACACAAGGATCAGCTTGTCAATGTTTTCAAGAAGTTTGTCTTTTTTCTTAAATGATAGTTTGAGTTTATATAATCCCAAACTCTTTATTATTTTGAGTTTCGTCAGTAGCAAAACAAGCATTGATATACTTTCAAAACTTGTGAATGAAAAATAAATTACAGTCCTCGCGGAACTTACTATGATTTTAACTTATATACTCGATTTTTATTACTGCCTTCAGGAACAAGAATGTCATCCTTTACCATATCGGAAAGTATTTCTTTAACTCTTGATGACTGCAAACCGAGAAGTTCGGCAATTTCAGCACTCTTTGCGGAAACATTTTCGGTGAGATAGGAAATGATCGCTTGCCTGTGTACTTCGGTTTTTGTCGCCGCTTTTTTATCGCCGCTTTTTATCGCCGCTTTTTTATCGCCGTTTTTTTCAGTTGCAAGCGACAAAGTAATTCTGTCAGGCTCAAAACTTTCAATGATAACCGGTGCAGACCAACCTTGTTTTTTCCAAACATTGAAAATGTTCGGAATACCGCTGCCCGCGCGCTCACCTACGTCAATAAGATTGAACATCTTGATAAGCGTACTGTTACGAGGGTCCGAAACACCTCCGCTTTTTGCCGCTTCCACGTCAATACGAAACTCACCCGGGTTAGAAAGCGTGATAACATCTTTTTTCTTAATTATGACAATGCCTTGTCTTCCATAATAATCGGCGTTTATCAAGCAGTTCGCAAGCGCCTCTCTCAGTGCCTTGTGTACTGATGTATCGTCAATGCGGTCGCCACCTTCAAGCTTGAACGGAATTTTAATGTCCTGCGTGATCTTATTGTAAACTCGGAAATAAAAATCGTAAATGTTGCCGCTCCAATCCCCCGACGATGACACTATGCGGTCAGTCCAACGGGTGTTTGGGTCGAACTGTTCTTGATAGTCAAGAAAGTATGATGGGAACTCTTTTACGATCTCATATTCGTAACCGAACATCAGAAGTCCCGCAGCGGTAGGATGCATCTTTCCGTCGCTTAATCTTCCGACCGCACCGAGCTTGTAAAGGAACTCTGCATCTTCAAGTTCCTCCCATACATGTGCAGGGCGGTATGTTTTCATACGGATGCGGTAACGTTTCACACTATCGTAATCAAATGCATCAAGCTCCATATTTTCAAGCACTTTCATATCCTGCGTCTTGACTGCCGCATCGCGCATCATCGCTTGCACCTCTTCCCTGGTGCACTTATAATCCCCCTCACCGTTGCGGCGATAGCTTCCCGAAAGAGGATTACCGTCTATAAAAACCGGCTTGTCACTGCGCTGTGCACGAGGCACGCGTATAGCCACAATACGCTTGCCGTCTTTATTCTCAACAGTCACATCTTTATCAGAGAGAATATTGGCACTCACCTTGTTTGCATTATTGACAATATCCCAAAAGTCTTTTATTAGCTTTTCGGGATCCGGCAGGTCAACGGGGTGCAATGACTTGTCTGCGTGTTCTTCAACACCAAGCAAAATTATGCCTCCAAGAGTGTTGGCAAAAGCTGAATAGGTTTCCCAAATGCTACGGGGAAGACCGCCGATTGCTTTCTTAGCCTCAATACGGTTATTTTCTTTATACTTCTCTATATTCGTAAAATCGATCATCGTTATAACCTCCGAATTCACGCATTTTCATCTGGGACAATTTCAACAATATCCCGGATCTCGCAATTCAGAGCCACACATATTTTTACGAGAACATCGGTTGTTACCGTTGTACCCTCCTTGCCCATTTTCGTAATTGTAGCAAGACTTAGTCCTGCGCGTTCGGCAAGCTCCTTTTTCTTCATTTTACGGTCAATCAAAAGTTTAAATAAGGGTTTATAACTCGCGGTCATAATTCACCTCAAACAATGCATTATTACAATATGTATTGTACCACACAATCTGTATAAAAACAACATTTAATTAAAAAATTTGTGCGATAGTAGTATTTTTTCAGTGAAAAAGAAAGAGTAACACCGTTACACATCAGAAGCAAAATTTTGACATTCTGTTGAAGTAATCTTTTTCGCAAAAATTATTCTTTTGTTTTGTCTTTTGTCATCGACATCAAAATAAAATAAAGGTGATAATCTCGTGCAATGCCATACACAGTATTGCATCATTACATGTCCCCAAAAAACAAAAGAAATCCGTAACTATCGCCGAGTGTCGAAGTATTAGAATTTCTCTCTATTGGCTCCCACTGCCGGGCTCGAACCAGCGACATCATGATTCTGAGTCTCGCTCTACCGACTGAGCTAAGTAGGAATACAAAACATCCCTTGGTCTTTTATGATTAAGGGAGATAAAATTCCGCTCACAAATTTTTTTAAGCGGCTTGTGCAACTGCTTTCATGAAGTTAAAGGAGTGCAAAACTATTTTTATATCTGAAATTAAAAGACGCATAAAGTTAAGCTAAATTGAAATAAAAGTGCAAAAAACATATAAACAACAACAAAAAAGGCACGGCTGTTGCCGTGCTTTTTTGATGGTGCACCCTCAGAGACTCGAACTCTGGACCCACTGATTAAGAGTCAGTTGCTCTACCAACTGAGCTAAGGGTGCAAAATGGCTCCCAC
>CALWTU010000086.1 GCA_944384515.1 uncultured Clostridia bacterium | reverse complement strand
GACAAACCGTTTTTCCTCTACTATGCAGTACATCAGCCGCATGTGCCGAGAGTGCCGAGCGAAAAATTCAAAAACAAGACTCCGCTTGGCGCCAGAGGTGATGTGATAGCAGAACTTGACTATTATGTCGGAGAGCTTACGGCGGCGCTTGAGAGAAACGGTCTGACAGAGAAAACCATGATTATTCTCTCAAGCGACAACGGACCCGTGTTAAATGACGGCTATGACGACGACGCATTTGAGCTGAACCGTGAGCACCGCCCCGCAGGGCCTTTCCGCGGCGGAAAATACAGCAAATTTGAGGGCGGAATAAGAATTCCTCTTATCGTCAGCTACAAAGGAAATGTTCCAAGGGGCGTATCCGGTGCACTGATAAGTCAGGTTGACTTTTTAAAGTCATTTGCCTCCCACTTCGGTATTGAAGTTGACGGCACTGACAGCATGGATATGTATTCTGCACTTGTCGGTGAGGATCTTCACGGCAGAGATGAAATATATGCAGAGTCGCCACGCTTTTCGAGAATACTCCGTCAGGGAAAATGGGTATATCTTGAGCCGGATGACTCAACTCCCTTTATCAGGACCGTGCAGATAGAGACCGGAGCAAGCCTTGACGAACAACTCTACAATCTTGAGTATGACAGAGGTCAAAGAGCAAATCTTGCTTATAAATACCCCGATACCGTAAAGAAGATGAAGGCTCGCGCCAAAGAGATTGCAGAGCAAAACATAAACTGACAGTGTAGATTTAATAATATATCCCCATACCCGTGTCGGTTTTACCGCACGGGTACAGCCGTTTTTAAATGGATAATGCAGACAGCAGACCGAATACTGAAGATACAACAGTAAAAAAAGAGGCTCGACAATATCGAGTCTCTTTTTGAGTATCAGCCGACGGTATCTTGCCAAGATTTTGCCGCCTGATGCTCGCACTTATGTTTTTACACTCTCAGTACTCTTCTTTAAGTATCCTCTCTCTTGCCTTGAAGTCACCCATCAGCCGTCCGAGCACCGCATAAAAGCGCGGCGAGTGGTTTGCCTCAACAAGATGCGCAAACTCATGCGCCACGACATACTCTACCGCCTCTGTCGGAAAACGCACGAGCAGATAATTAAAGGTTATACGAAGGCGTGCGCTGTTGCAGCTGCCCCATCTTGTTTTCATCGTCCGAAAGGAAATCTGAGGATACGGTCTCTTTATGATTTGCTTATTGCGCTCGTAAAACTCTGACGCCATAGCCCGCATTTTTATCTCAAGCGTTCTTAAAAGATAGCTTTTTACAAGGGAAATAACCTTTTGTTCCCCGTCTGTCTCTCTTTTTATCGCAAAGAGACTGTCCCCCTCTGCAAACACGCCCCTCTTCGGACCGCACAGCACCTCGACCTTCATTTTTTTGCCGAAAAGCATTACACTCTCCTCTCCGTTGTATTCGAGAGGATATTCCCGCCTGCTTTGCGCTGACTGCGCATATCGGTTCAGCACACGGATTATGCGCGCGCCGTTTTTTATGAGAAACTCATCAGCCAGATTTATATCCGTTCCGTACGGCAAGGATACATGCAGTGTCATATCCGGCTTTATTCTGAGATTTATGTTTTTTACCTTTTTTCTTGTATATTCGTATATGTACTCACTGCCCTGCAAAATCACTCTTCTTGTCATAACTTACCGTCCTTCTGCCGCGAGAAAAGAGACTGTCCGACCGTCACTTACAAAGCCCGGTGAGGTCGGATATTACGGTTATATTTCCCTCTCCCGCATTGACCGTTGCCCTGAAATTCTCTCCTGCCTCAATGCTCTGTGAGGTTTTTATAACAGCCTCTTTGCCCTTAATCGAGTTCACAACAAGCTCTGTCTCTCCGTCATTTCCGAACACACAGCCTAAAAAATTAATTCTCGTCTTATAGTAGTTATCCATAGCGCCGTTAGAGGAAAATGAAACATAATTATTCTGTATGCTCGAGTTCACCACAGTAATGCTGTCTATCGGTGTATTTATATTGAAAAGAGGCAGCTTATTCTTATGAAGTATTCTTATTCCGTCAAAGACAAGCTGCTCCTGTCTCGGAATTTCTGCTCCCGGATAATACGAACGGCTGTATCTGTCGTTGTCAAAATGCACCGAAAACGCCGTCCTCGGCTTGCGGATAAAGATATCACGGAATGTGACATTTCTCACTCCGGCGGTATAGACGGGTTTGTCGCTCACACATACCCACCTTATTCCGTCAAGCACAGCCTCGCCCTTCTCATGCGTCGGAGGTGTCTTTGATGTATAAACGGTACCGTCCGGATTTGCCCTGACGCGGTAAAGTCTGCCGTTTGAGACAACGCTGTCCGACTTTTGCACCTCGATGCCGAAAAACCAATCACGCCATGCGCCTGCAAGAATACGGCAGAAATACCCCACCCTGTTCTCCTCATCGAGGTCATGGCAATTTTCCACTATTCCGTCCTCAATCCAGCCGAGCTCGGGGTTGCCTGTATCATAGTCATGCGCATTAAGAGCAACTGCGTCATCTCCTGTGCAGAATGTGCAGTCACGGATGGTAAAGCGCCTGCCCGTTCCGAGATGCACACCGTCCTTTTTGCCCGAGATCACAGCGTCAGACACACAAATATCCTCAAAGGTGCAGATATGTATTCCGTACTGCGCGGCTCCGAGATCCATACATCTGAAGCCCTTTATATGTGCGTCCTTTACATAGAACAGTCCGAGCTGTCCGCGCAGACCGAACACATGATAATTTAAGTTATCGACGCCGTTTACAATGATACTCAGGTTTTCAATCCTGATATTTGTGTCATATGCTTTTGTCAGCGCACCTTTGTTGAGTATCACCTGACAAAAGCCGCCCTCATCATTTACCTTTCGGATAAAAACCCCGTTTGAAAAAATGAGAGATGTATAGCTGCCGATAAAAACCGTGCCCGACAAATCGTATACACCGGGCAGACCGACAACGACGGTACCGCCCCTGTCAAGCGCATTCTGCAATGCGATTTTGTTCTCCGTGCCTGATTTTTCGGGAGAAAACCCGAACTCCGCCGCATCCGTAAAATATGACATTCTTTCCATATTTACCCCCAAAGCTTTAATATATGAGATAATTTTTGCCTGCTTGCTGTTTTCGTTATTTTCGGTATTGAAAAGTATCGATGATCAATTTGATTTTTCGGTTTTTTATATTTTAGCAGGCATGGGGGCGAAAATCAATAACAAAACCGAAAAATCCATATTTAAACATAAAAGTTCACAGTTGACAGAAACTCTCTGTACTGATATAATAGCATATATGCTTGGAGGTAAAAACGGTGTGCCTGAGGGAACTGATTTTACGCCGAGGAGCTGTTAAACCGAGAAAAACATATCCGCTCATAAAGTTCCGAAAAAGATCAAAAATTCAGTGCAAGGTGAGCGTTATCCTCATATAAAAAACTCAAAACGGAGAGAAATATGAATAATCTTTTTAACATAGAGAGCATCGAGGACAAAAGGCTTGATATATTTTTCAGGCTGACAGGCGCTCAGATGAGAAACAAGCTTGAGCCGGACAAAGGAATTTTTATTGCGGAAAGTCCGATGGTGATAGATGTTGCGCTGAAAAGCGGAATAAAGCCCATTGCGCTTTTGACCGAAAGCAAGCTTATAAACAGTGATGTCGCCGACATAATAATGAGGTGCAAGGATGTGCCGATATATGTTGCAAAACGAGAGTTATTAAAGCAAATAACCGGATTTGAGTTGACACGGGGCGCACTTTGCGCAATGCAGAGGCCGCACCTGCCCACAGCCGGGGAGCTGCTTTCGGGAGCCAAAAGAGCGGCAGTGCTCGAGGGGGTATGCGACAGCACCAATATCGGCTCGATATTCCGCTCTGCGGCGGCGCTTGGAATCGACTGCGTGCTGCTCTCTCCGACGGCTTGCGATCCGCTGACACGCCGTGCAATAAGAGTGAGCATGGGCACCGTGCTTCAGGTAAAATGGGCAAGGCTCACCGAGAGCAAAGAGGAGTGGGAAAGGTCAGGCATACAGACACTCAAAAATGCGGGCTTTAAATGCTGTGCAATGGCGCTCAGAGGCGACACGGTGCCGATATGTGACGAAAAAATCAAGGAAACCGACAAGCTCGCCATAATCCTCGGCACAGAGGGTGACGGGCTTAATACGAGTACAATAGATAAATGCGACTTCACGGTCAAGATACCGATGTTTAACAATGTTGACTCGCTTAATGTAGCCTGTGCCGCATCAATTGCTTTTTGGGAGATGTGTAAAAAATAGACTGAAATGTAAACAAAACATTACATTTCAGCCTAAAAATCAGTCTCGGTTATCTGGCGCCAAAAGGCTCGGTCTCAATCACCTTTGCAGAATGTGCGGCGAGTGTGAGAGTATACACGCCGCCTTGCGTTTCGAGTGCGTCCCCTGTCCAGAAGTCATAAGCTGACTCATTCGGATAAAGGCTGACACTGTACTCCTTTTGAGTGTCGCCGTAGTTAAATATAAAATAAAAAAAGAGACAAGTCTATAACCGAAAAGGAGCATAAAGCTATTACCGAGAAGGAGCACAAAGTTGTAACCGAAACGGCAATTTACAAGCTGTACTCTTTTTATATCGAAAGCGGTGCTATGTATTAAAACGGGAAACAGTGCTCAAAGTTATGTAAAAAGGCGGTGCCGAAGCACCGCTGAAAAAATATCCCCACCCCATTTTTGACACGGGGCGGGGGCGAGACAAGGCAGAAGACTTGTACTTGTACTTGGACTTTTGTACTTGTGGAGCAAAACCGTGTTTTACGCCACATCTTGCGGTGGCTCAGAGAGTTGTAACTGCTCTGCACCGCTTGTGCCTTGCCGATATTTGTTTTTTCGGAATATTTATTTTTTCAGCGGAAGCGTTACCGTAAAGGTTGTACCAACGCCCG
>CALWTU010000085.1 GCA_944384515.1 uncultured Clostridia bacterium | reverse complement strand
GAAGCTCAAGCAAGATAACATTTGTGCCGCTGACGCAAAGTTGTTCGATCCCTTTTAAACTCACTATGTTTTCGCATAAAAGAAGCTCACAGCCAAGTTTAACAGAAGGCAGATCGTCGGTCAAATGCTCTTTCAGCAATTCATATCCTCTCTCTCTGATTTTCAGAAAGTCGTCAATAAGAGTTTGATGAGGATAAAAATGCGACGATGCTACGATTCTGTTTACGTTAAATTGCTTTGCTAAGGATAACTGCTCAAGAGATGTCTTCAAACTATCTGAACCATGATCAACTCCCGGTAAAATGTGAGCATGAAAATCAACTAAATCAATCTCGTTCATAATGATCAATAAATATACGAACTGTATCCCTTTTGCACGTTTTTAAGATCAACATTAGATAATACTATACCGTACACGGTTCCACCCACGCTGCTTATTTTGCTGACAACTTCATTCAAATCATGAATATTAGAATAATCAGCCTTAGTGGAAATCACAAATCCATTGATTTTTTTAGACAAAATCAATGCGTCAGATACAATATTAACCGGCGGTGTATCAAATATAATATAATCGTATTCGCTCTCAAAAAGTTTAATCACCTGATCAAACTTTTCAGATATGATAAAACTTGTAGGATTAGGTGCATTGGAACCGGAAGAAAGAACAAATAAATTATCAAGAGTTGTTCTCAAAATATTAGGGGTGTCGACAATGCCCGCAAGATACTCTGTTAATCCTACCTCTGTGTTACCCTCTTTGATATAGTTTTTAAGAAGTGCCGCAAGTCTCGGTCTTCTCATATCGGCATCAATAACTAAAATTTTATTTTTCGTATTACTCTGCGCCAAAGTTATAGAAAGATTAGCACAAATATAAGACTTTCCCTCGCCTGCAACGGCACTGGTTACTGCTATTTTCTTGCATTTATCTGCAATAGAGAGATACTGTATATTAGTATAAAGAGTTCTGAATGCCTCGACAATTCCCAAAGGAGTGCTATCATTTATTATCTTTGCTATATCTTCACCTATAGTACCGTGTAATCTTTTTTTATGTTTATTAAACATCTTTAACCTCTGAGTTCTGAGAATTTGTTATAACATGTCTCGGAATAACGCCAAGTATCGGAATGTCAAAACTATCCTCAATTTTTTTCTTATCATGAATAACAACATCAAATATATTTACGCAGAAAACAACTACCGCTGCCACAATTGCTCCTACGAACAAAGCAAGTGCAGAGTTTCTCAATGTATTGTTTGAGTTAGGTCCTGCAACCTTAGGAGACTCAAGAATTGTAACTGATAAAGCGTTGGGAATTGCATTCATAATAGCCGGTAAAGCATATTCCTCAATACATGATGCCAACTGATAAGAAAGCTCGGGGTTTGTTGTTGTAACCACAATACGGAACGCTCCGTTCTTTCCGTAAGTTGAAATGGAAAGCGATTTTTTAATGGAAGATGTAGTTAAATTGTAGTTTTCGCCGTAAAGAGTCTCCATCTGAAAAATTACGGAATTCAGAAAATCATTAGATGTCAATACTATTTTATACAGCTCAACCATGTCCTGTGCTACGGTCATATCGCCTGTCGTAACATTGGAATCACTCTTGTAGACATACATTGTAGAGAAAGACGAATAAGTTTCATCTTTAATAAATTTAGAATATATTCCAACCACCATGCCGCAGATAATGCCAACTAAACAAATAAGCCAAAGTTTGGGTAAGAATATATGAAATATTTCCGAAATACTTATTTCTTCTTTTTGTTTTATCATTATAATTCACCTTTAAATAATTTATGACCTTATTATACATTATTATAAATACTTTGTCAAGGAATTTAGAACAATAAATTAAATAAATATAAAAGGCTACTCACCAAGGTAAGTAGCCTGAAAAATCACTGCTGTACAACAGAATCTTTATTCTGCATTAAACCGTTATCGTACACGGATTTAACCCAACCAAGCTCCGAGCAGAAGTATGCATTAAACACATCACCTGTATAGAAAAGATTCATGTTGTAAACATTTTCATTATTGTTAAGTGCATTCTCAAGTGCTTCGCCTGTCAGACCTGTTGTATCAATATATGTAACTCTTTTAACATCATTATCTACAACAGTATAGTTGGTTCCCTCAACTCCGTACTGCAAAAGGTTGCGCAAATATACATCGTTATTGAGAGCAAAAAGAATCTGCATTGCACGGTCATTGTATCTTTTATCGTCCGGGTTATTTATAATTCCAAAGCAAGATGCAAAAGCAAACTCCTTTGTAACCGTAGGATATGTAGCTATATTAACATAATTGTTGTCTGCCTCAAGTTCTGCACGAAGTTCATATTTACCTCTTACAAGATAAACAAGTTCAGAGGCATTGTAGCCGTTCTGATTCATTGCCTCAATAAGAGGTGCCGCATCTTCAAGAGACTTGTACGACATAAGTTCTGTGGGGCTGAATTTCAAAACATCTCTTGCAATCTCTTTATCAATTACAAGGTACTCATAATCGCCGATCACTCTGGAATTCGGAAGAGTGTAAAGTCTGCCGTTAACCTTAGAGCCCTCAAGAAGAGCTGTAGGTATCTGTGTATTCAGGGTTCCGAAATCTCTGCTGTCAAGATATGTAGAAATATCGCAAAGTCTGTTACCCGATGCAGTATTCATAAGTGAATTTAACAATGACTCGCTGTTGATTAAAACAATATTTGCCATGTTCTCACCCTGAGCATTAGCAGCGGCAAGAACCTTCTCGTTATACTCGGCAGCTTTAACATAATGAACGTTAAGTATTGTACTGTACTTGCTTTCAGTATGCTGCTTAATCATTCTCTGCACTGTCGTAATTGCGTTGTCATGAGTATTATCTTCTACCACTATATAAAGATTGAGCGTAAGTTTATCAACTCTGGAAACATTTTCAGGATAGTTTGGCAAGTAAGAACCAATTTCTTTTTCTCCGCATCCGACAAGCATAGCGCACATTAGTGCAATGCAAAGAAACAAGCTAAAAATTTTTTTCATTGTTTATCAAAACCTCCGAAGGGATATCTTCTTACTAAGATATTATAATGTATTATTTTAAAAAAGTCAAGATAAAACTTGTTTAAAACAAGTCATTTTAAAATAAAAGTCAACTTGACTAAAAACCTAATACGAAAATTGTACACTCTGACAATCAATTTGTGAGATAATCTTTAAGTGTTTTTGAACGGGAAGGATGCCTGAGCTTGCGTAGTGCCTTTGCCTCAATCTGTCTTATGCGCTCACGGGTAATTTTGAACTGTTTTCCTACTT
Source organism: uncultured Clostridia bacterium (assembly GCA_944384515.1). GTDB lineage: Bacteria > Bacillota > Clostridia > Oscillospirales > CAG-272 > UBA1740. Next base: position 12,169 of record CALWTU010000085.1, on the reverse strand, counting down.
CCTCAAGTGTTCTCGGTCTACCGTCCTCAAGTCCGAAACGAAGCTTTATAACCTGCTCCTCACGCGGAGTGAGAGTGTGAAGAATATTGCAAAGCTGCTCACGAAGAAGAGAGTAGGACGCACTGTCGGAAGGTGCGGGTGAGTCATTATCCTCGACAAAATCACCGAGATGGCTGTCTTCTTCCTCGCCTATGGGAGTCTCAAGCGAAACAGGGTCCTGAGCAATCTTCATAATTTCACGCACTTTTTCGCTTGTTATGTTAAGGCTCTCGGCAATCTCATCGGTTGTAGGTTCCCTGCCGAGTTCCTGAAGAAGCTGTCTTGCGGTTCTTGATACCTTGTGAATTGTTTCAACCATATGAACGGGAATTCTGATAGTCCTCGCCTGATCAGCAATCGCACGGGTAATGGCTTGTCTGATCCACCATGTAGCGTACGTTGAAAATTTATAGCCTTTGCTGTAGTCAAACTTTTCAACCGCCTTAATCAATCCGAGGTTACCCTCTTGTATAAGGTCGAGAAAATACATTCCCTTGCCGACATGCCTTTTTGCAATGCTGACAACAAGACGCAGATTCGCCTCGATAAGCTCATCTTTTGCCGCCTTGTTACCTACAGAAATCTGCTCTGCAAGATAAGTTTCTCTCTCCGGGGTAAGAAGTGGAATTTTACCTATATCTTTAAGATACATACGCACGGGGTCGTCTATTGCAAGGCCTTCGGAATTGAGCAGTTTGTCCATCTTTTCCGACTCATAAACCTCGACATCCCTTTCCACATCCTTAAGAACTTCGCTATCCAAATCCTCCGCTGTGACATTTTCAAGGTCTACCTGAGTAAGATTATAATCAATGTCCTCAAGCGCCTTCATTATGTCTGAATTCAGAATGCTGCCGTCATTCTTAGTGTCAAGAATATCATTTGCCTCAAGTTTGTCACTTCCCATTTTATTACCTTCCTTAATAATTTAATTATTTCTTTTGCTTTCTATAAGTTCCTTAAGCTGACTTATGTTATCTATTTTTTCAAAATACTTTTTATCAATCGATTTTTTTAGAGAATCTATACATTCAAAGAGAACATCTTCCCCATTTTCCGTAAGAGACATTCTTGAAATTTTCATTTTGACTATTCTTCCGACCTCTTCGGGAGTAAAAAATTCATTTATATCCCTACCGTCGGTGCCGTTTAAAAAGTTTGTTTCCAAAGCTTCGAAAATCCTTTTGTTCAGCTCGGTAAAAAAGTCATCTTTTGAAAGAAGTTTTTTTGTAAAAACGAGTTTCCTGTGTTCGGGATAAACAAGCAAAAGTCCGAGAACGCTCTCCTCGTTTTTAGCAACGGACGGCGCTTTGATAAAATCGGGATTGATTTTATCCCCGTATCCCATAGAACTTTCCTTGTAGTTTTTAGCCTCGGTCTTTAGCTGCGCGCTAATGCGCTTTCTTATAATTCTTTCTACATCAGTCTTGACGCTTTTAAATTCAACCTGTAATTTCAAAGCAACCTGCTGTATATAAACATCAATTTCTGCCTTGGAATAAAATTCGGAAATCATCTTTTCAAGTTCATTCAAAGCATTAACCCTGTCCTGCGGAAGATTTATATTATATTTTGATAAGATGTTATCCATATTATACTCAAACTTGCTCTTTGAGGAAGATATGACCTTGTTAAATTTTTCTTTACCGAATGTCTTTATGAATTCATCCGGGTCTTTTGCGTCAGGAACAACTATTACGGACACATCAAGTCCGACATCGGTCAAAAGCTTCATTGCCTTTTTAGCGGCCATCTGCCCCGCCTCGTCCGCATCGTAAGAAATAAGAACTTTCTTGGTATATCTGCTCATCAGACGCGCCTGCTCGGCTGTTATTGCAGTTCCGAGCGTGGCGACGGCATTATTAAACCCTGCCGAATGAAGCGCTATAACATCCATATATCCTTCACACAAAATCATTGTATCTTTACAATAATTTTTGGCAAAATTCAATGCAAACAAATTTCTCGATTTTTTAAAAACAGGAGTGTCGCTCGAATTTTTATACTTCGGTTTGCTGTCGTCCATCACTCTGCCGCCAAATGCGATAACATTTCCTGTTATATCAATTATCGGAAACATTACTCTGTTTCTGAATGAATCGAAATATGTACCCGATTGACTTTTGCCGAGAAGGAAGCAATCGACAAGCTCGTCTTTATCGTATCCTTTACTCAGCATATAGTTTTTCAGCGCGTCAAAGCTGTTCGGAGCGTATCCCAAACCGAAATGTTTTATAAGCGAAACCGAAAGACCTCTGACCTTAGTAAAATAGTTTAGCGCCATCCTGCTGTTTTCGTTATCCGCAAAAAGTTGGGCATTAAAAAACCTCGCCGCATCAACATTCATCTGAAGGTATCTTTTTTTATCTACTTTTTTGTTCTTAAAGTAATTACTGTTATCATTGTCGTAAACAACGGTAATTCCGGCTCTCTTTGCCAAAAATTCAACTGCATCAGGATAATCAAGATGTTCTATTTGTCTTATAAATGTAATTGCATTTCCGCCTATACCGCATCCGAAACAGTAAAAACTGTTGTCTTGCGGATATACAACAAAAGAAGGGGTCTTTTCATTATGAAACGGGCAAAGGCCTTTGAGATAGCCGCCTGCTCTCTTTAACGAAATATAACTTCCTATAAGCGATTCAATATCGTTTCTCAACAATATTTCATCTACAACTTCGTTACGAATCATAAAAACCTCCTTTATTTGCTATTAATATACGAAAAAAGTTTGAAAAACACTTTTTTTAGAAAAAATTAATAATCAAATTTTTCGCCAAGATTATTTATTACCGCCCTTGCGCAGGTGATGTCGGAAATTTTTTCTTCAAACAAGTCTTTTTCTCCGCTCTTAACTTTGAGATATATTTTGACATTATCAAAATATTTTATCTCGTCTATTTTGATATCATCCGAATTAATAAAGCTGTTTATCTTCTGAAAATCTGAATAACTGACCGAAAGTTCAAAGAGCGTATAATTATCGTAAATTATAATATTTCCGTTATTTATTGCTCCGAGAGCCGCTTCCGTATATGCGCGTACAAGACCTCCGGTACCGAGAAGAGTCCCTCCGAAATACCGTGTGACTACGACGACAGTATCGGTAAGTCCATTCTTTCTGATACTGTCCAAAACCGGCATACCCGCAGTGCCCTGCGGTTCTCCGTCATCAGAAAAGCGCATAATTGAGTTATCCCTCAGCACATAAGCATAAACATGATGCTTTGCATCCGGGTATTTTTTCTTAACAAGGGAAATAACGCTCAGAGCTTCTTCTTCAGAGCAAACCGGCACTGCCTCACCGTAAAAAACGGATTTCTTTTCTTCGTACCGGGAAATTCCCTGTCTTTCAATCGTCTTGTAACCGTCCACAATATAACTACTCCTTGAAATATTTTGAATACAGCCCTACACCCTTACTGTCCAAGACGGCAGTCACTTCTATACCGCAATCGGTGTACTCTACATCTTTGACAGTATATTCATTATAAATACTGTTCAAAACTCCTTGATTTGTGTAAGGAATTATCAGTTTCTTCTCCTGCTTGCTCTTGTGAAGAGTCTGTTCTATTGCAAGCATGAGTTCATCTATTCCCGTTCCGTATTTGGCGGAAATATATATTGTGTCCTCTCTTCTCGTAATTTGACCTTGAGAATTCAGTTTATCATATTTGTTAAAAACATATATTCTCGGTTTGTCCTCTGCTCCGAGTTGTTTGCATATATCTTCTGCAACTTCAATATGCTCATAAACCTCATCATCCGAGGCATCCGAAACAATAAGCAGCATATCCGCATATCTGACCTCGTCAAGAGTTGACTTGAAGGACTCAACAAGATGATGCGGCAGTTTTCTTATAAATCCCACCGTATCTGTCAAAAGAATCTGTTCGCCACACGGAAGCTCGCACTTTCTTGTAGTCGGGGTGAGAGTAGCGAAAAGTTTATCTTCCGAAAGAACATTTGCACCCGTAATCAAATTTAAAAGAGTGGACTTGCCTGCATTTGTATACCCCACAAGTGCTACTTTAAATATGCCGCTCCTGTCCCTTTGCTGACGCATTGTACCTCTTGTAGACTCTATTTCCTTCAGTCTTGCCTCAAGTGTCCTTATTCTCTCGTGCAGATGTCTTTTGTCTGTCTCAAGTTTAGACTCGCCCGGACCTCTCGAACCTATTCCTCCGCCCTGACGGGAAAGTTCGCTTCCTTTTCCCGTAAGCCTTGGAGCCGTATATTTTAACTGTGCTAACTCTACCTGCAGTTTTCCCTCTGCGCTTGTTGCATGAAGAGCAAATATATCAAGTATCAACATGCTGCGGTCAATCACAACCACATCATCGCCTATATCATTTTCAAGGTTTCTGATCTGAGCCGGAGTAAGCTCCTGATCAAATACAACTAACTTTATATTATTTTTGCTAACAATATCCGCAATCTCTTTTATCTTTCCGCTTCCTATGAGAGTTCTCGGGTCAAATGTTTCTTTTAACTGAATAACCTTGCAAAAACATTCCCCGCCCGCAGTATTCACCAATTTTTCAAGTTCATTCAAACTCCTGCTGCACTCATCCTTTTCGGAAGATTTTTTTATTACACCTACAAGAACGGAAAGTTCACAACTTATTTCGTCCATAAAACACTCCTTTCGACAAACTGAGAAATAAAAAAGCGAGGATAACCAAACTGACTACCCTGCGCTTTTAACCGTCAAATGATTACTTTACCATTGCAAGACGCTTCTTGAACTTGTCTACTCGTCCGCCGGCATCAACAAACTTCTGTTTACCGGTATAAAAAGGATGGCACTTAGAACAAATTTCAACATTAAGATCGCCCTTTACAGAATGAGTCTTAACTGTCTCGCCACATGCACATCTGATAGTAGCCTCTTTGTACTCCGGATGTATTCCTGCTTTCATTATAACACCTCTTTACATAATTATTCATATTAATGCAAGTTATTATAACATATATTTGCTGCTTTTGCAATACTTTTTTGAAAAAATTATAATTTTTCTAAGATTTTCTTTTTTAAGTTTTCCATTATCTTTTTCTCAAGCCTTGAGATATAGCTCTGAGATATGCCGAGCAGATCGGCAACCTCTTTTTGCGTCAGTTCCTTTCCGTTTACCAAACCGAAACGCATCTCAATTATTTCCCTTTCCCTGTCGGTAAGGTTTTTCACCGCATCCCGTATAATTTTTTTCTCTTCCTCTTCTTCCATCGGAGTTGAAATACTGTCATTGTCACAGCTAAGTACATCTGATAGAAGAAGTTCGTTGCCGTCCCAGTCTATACTCAAGGGCTCGTCAATCGAAACTTCCCTTTTTTGCACAGATGTTTTTCTGATAAACATTAAAATTTCATTCTCTATACATCTTGACGAATATGTTGCAAGCTTGATGTTTTTATCCTTATTGTATGTGCTGATTGCTTTGATAAGCCCTATTGTTCCGATGGATACAAGTTCTTCTATACCTGCACCTGTATTTTCGAACCTTTTTGCTATATAAACAACAAGTCTTAAATTATGTTCTATAAGTTTATCTCTTGCACCCGGGGATTCTATATTATCAAGAAGGTATTCCTCCGTGTCATTATCAAGCGGCGGCGGCAAGCTTTCACTGCCGTTTACATAATAGACTTCCCTGCCTGTAATTTTATAAAATAATATTTTAATCCTTTTTACAAGTCTTTTTATTAAACCCATACAGTACCTCCTCAACAGCAGAAAACGGTATCAATGCCTTATATCCGCCGAAATTATGAACCTCTTTGTTCATAACAAAAACCACGCTGATTTTTTCTTTTCTGTCTTTATTAATTACAAAGAGATTATTTGATTTAATTCCGTAGTACAGTTTTACACCGCCGTTTTGCCTTACCGGAATAATCCTTAAATATTTTTTATATCTTTGCGAGTTTACTATCATTTCGTCGTCTACACCGAACATTTTTAAAAACAAGTCCCGGCTTAGAAATACGACAGGCGTGCTGTCAATCGGGTCACACACTAAGTTGCCCGAATCAATAAGTCCGTCAAACTTAACTGCTGTGCCGCTTGCAATATACTCTGCAGAAACAACCTTTTCGCTGATTGTAGTGTGAAACAAATTCATAATCAGCTTTATAAGTGCGATTGCGAGTAATATAATTATAGATATTATGATAATATTTCTGTTTGCGTGAGTTGAGGGTTCCTCAAAAGAAATACCCAAATTTTCTTCAAGGAAGCAAAATCCGTAATATGCCGCACCTCCGAAAAACAGCTGAAAAACAATAAACAGTATCATAAGCTTTATTTTTCTGAAAAATGTCACTCCGAAGGATACAATGTAAATCATTGAGATTATAGTAAAAACGGAAGCAAAAATCATATATATCGGGTTATCTATAAATAATACTGCCGCAATTGCATATAAACTGCCAACTATACTTGCAATAAACAGCCTTTTTACGGAAGAAGAAATCTTGAGAAATGTTGTTGAAAAACACAGCGCGAGATAATCTACCGTAAAATTTATCAAAAAGTAAATATCAACATAAAAAGTTTTCAAAACAAACTCCAAATTTTTTATATTTTAATTCTATCACATTGATTTAAAATATTTGGTCGAAAAAAGAAAATAAATAAAAAAAGGACCGTAAGTTTTGTTGGTCCCAAACCAACCTTACAGTCCTTGAATTTTATATTTTTTTCTCAAGATAGTCACATGCTTTTTCTAAGTAATCGCCCTCGAAAAGTTCAATAACGCCCTTATCACACAGCGATGCAAGCTCAGGATCAATAGGAAGAGTGGCAAGAAGCTCTGTATTATGATTTTTGGCAAGCTCTGAAATTTTGCTCTCGCCGTAAGGTCTTATCACTTTGCCGCAGTCGGGGCAGATAATATAACTGTAATTCTCTACCAAGCCGAGTACCTTTATATCCATCATGGCAGCCATGTTAACCGCTTTTTCCACAATCATTGAAACCAGATCCTGCGGGCTTGTAACAATAATGATTCCGTCAAGCGGCAAGCTCTGGAAAACAGTGAGCGGCACATCTCCCGTTCCCGGAGGCATATCGACAAACATATAGTCTACATCATTCCAAACAACACCGCTCCAAAACTGCTTTACCGTGCCTGCAATTACAGGACCCCTCCAAACAACAGGCTTTGTCTCCTCGTCAACAAGAAGGTTAAGGCTCATTACCTCAATACCCGTCTTGGTTACAGGCGGAAACATACCGAGATCGTTACCTTGCACGCAGCCGGTCTTTAATCCGAATGATTTGGGAATTGAAGGACCTGTTATATCCGCATCCAAAATCGCACATTTATATCCTCTCCTCTGCATTGAAACAGCAAGCATAGAGGTAACAAGAGATTTTCCGACTCCACCCTTGCCACTGACAATACCGATGACACGCTTGATATTACTTGCTTTATTCTGAGGTTCAAGCAGTGATTCTTTGGAACACTTCTCCTTGCAGGTTGCACAATCATGTGAACATTCTGCCATTTTTTATATCTCCTTTTTTATATAAAGTCAATTTTTATTTTGTCATTTTCTATAGATATATTTATTCCTATAAGAGTTCTCGAATAGTTTTCGATAAGAATATTTGCAATCTCAACCTCAATATTCTTCTCGATATACCGCCTCATATTTCTTGCACCGAACTTATCGGAGAATGATTTCTCGGCAATATATTCAAGCACAGCCTTGTCGTATGTCACTCTTATATTTTTCTCTTGCATATGAGTCTTGAGCTTTGAGAGCATAAGATCGGCAATCTTCACAAAATCGCTCTTGTCAAGACTGCGGAATGTTATTATCTCATCAACGCGGTTAATAAACTCAGGTCTTAAGAAGGAAAGCAAAGCCTTTTCGGTTTTCTCCTTGGCTCTCTCCTCTTTCGACTCAGAAAAACCGGAAATACTAGTATTGTTGGCGCTTCCGGCATTTGTCGTCATTATAATAATTGTGTTTTCAAAATTGACAACTCTGCCTTGTGCATCTGTTATTCTTCCGTCATCAAGAATCTGAAGGAGAATATTAAGCACATCCGGATGTGCTTTTTCAATTTCGTCAAAGAGAATTACAGAATGAGGTCTGCGCCTTATTTTCTCGGTAAGCTGCCCTGCCTCGTCATATCCGACATATCCCGGAGGAGCTCCTACAATTCTCGATACAGAGTGTTTTTCCATAAACTCAGACATATCAAGTCTCACAAGGGCATCCGGTTCTTTGAACAGCTGATCACAGAGAACTTTGGCAAGCTCGGTTTTTCCGACGCCTGTAGGTCCCGCAAAAATCATCGACACAGGGCTTCTTCTGTAAGAAACGCCCGCTCTCTTTCTTTTTACGGCTCTTACAACAGCGCTGACACCCTCTTGCTGACCTATAATGTTTTCCGAAATTCTCTCTTCAAGTCCTACAAGCTCTCCTACATCGTTTGCACTTATATCTGATGCGGGAATTCCGGTCCAGATTTCAATTACTTTTGCAACATCGTTCGTTGTAACGCAAAGATACTTAAGTTTTTCATTAAGTTCTTCAAGTTCTTTTTCTGTATTTATCTTTTCAACTTTAAGGTCTGCTACAGCTTTATAACCGCTCTCTGTCTGCTCCTCAGGCTTTTGAAGAAGCGCTTCAAGATCGTCAATCTTCTTGTTTGTATCAAGAAGTTTCTTTGTGAGCTTTTGCTTTTCGTTGAGTTCCTTTGAATTCATAGCAACTCTCGACGCCGCCTCGTCAATCAGATCTATTGCCTTATCCGGCAAAAATCTGTCCTGAATATATCTTTCAGACATTATAACCGCACTGCGAGCAACATCATCAGAGATTTTAACGCCGTGGAATTGCTCATAGTATTTCTTAATACCCTTTATGACATCCACCGTTTCCTCAACCGACGGCTCATTTACATTGACAGGCTGAAATCTTCTCTCAAGAGCACTGTCCTTTTCTATATATTTTCTGTATTCTTTAAGAGTTGTTGCGCCGATAACCTGAATTTCACCCCTTGAAAGCGCAGGCTTCAGTATGTTCGCCGCACTCATACTTCCCTCGGAGTCTCCCGCTCCGACAATAGTATGAACCTCGTCAATCATCAAAATAACATTTCCGGAATTCTTAACCTCTTTAATAAGTCCGAGAATTCGCGACTCAAACTGACCTCTGAACTGTGTTCCCGCAACAAGAGCAGTTAAATCCAAAAGCCAAATCTCTTTATCTGCAAGCTTCATAGGAACGTTTCCGTCAACTATCCTCTGCGCCAGCGCCTCGGCAATCGCGGTTTTACCGACACCGGGCTCACCTATAAGACAAGGATTGTTTTTCTGACGGCGGCAAAGAATCTGAACAACTCTCTCAATTTCTCTGTCTCTGCCGATAATTCGGTCAACCTTGCCGCTTCTGGCTTTTTCGGTAAGATCCGAACAGTAAGCTCTTAAGATTTTCTTGTTATCTTCTTTTTTCTCACCCGCCTTGGTACCGGATTGCTTATTCTGCTTAGGCATTGACATATTAGGCAAACCGAGTGAAGAGAAAAACTTATGCAAATCCATGGCAGGAGCACCGCCGTCTATGCTCTGATCCTGAGCAGTCAAGGATGAATCCCCCTCACCGAAGAGAGTCTCCATCTCGGCGGGCATATTTTCAATTTCCTCCTCGCTGATACCCATTTTTTTGAGCATATCTTCGACGGGCTTTATTCCGAGTTCCCTTGCACACGGAATGCAAAGTCCCTCGTTAATCTGGTTGCCGTTTTCCAAACGGGTTATATATACAACAGCAGGACGCTTTTTACATCTTGCGCATTTCTTCAATTCCATTAAGACTAACCTTTCTAAATAAATTTAGGTTTGTGACAGCTTAGCCTCAGCACAAACCTAATTTTCAATATATAAATATACAAAATCAGAAGCTAAGCAACAGATCTACCGGGCTGACACTTTTATAGAAATTATAAATCCAACCGCCGGTAAAAGAGGAAGCGAACGATGTGCTCGCAATTTGGGGTATGCTTATAATATATCCGAACAGCAAGACAACAGCCCAGGATATAATAAAGGTAAACAGAAATCCAAACACAAAACCGATGGTTTTATTTACAAATCCTATTATTCCGTGATTAAACATATTACTTATAAATCCGAAAATAAGACCATAGAGCAATTTTGATATGAAATAGAGCGCTATGAACGCCACTATAAGAGATAAAAGTTCAACAACCGGCATAGCAAGTTTATCAACAATTAACTCAATAAGTTCCTGTGCTGACGCGGCGTCAAGGTTTGAAACATCGACACCTACTAAAGTTGCGGCAAGCTTAAGCAATGTAGGAATTCGTTCTACCTTATTGTCAACAATACATTTTGTCTCAAGGTAAGTTACAATTTGATTGGTTACCGGCTCCTCGATTAACGGCATTACGATTAAATTGCCGACAGAGGATGCCAACAGAATCGCAGTTGCCAATGCCGCAAAAAACCTGATAGGCTTAGACAAAAAAGCGACAAAACCGTTCTTTACTCCCAAAACAATGCCGAAGACCATAATCACAACCAATATAACATCAACTATCACATTGTAAGTGTTCATAAGCACCTCCGCATAAAATAAATTATTTACCATTTAATTATACATCATAAAAAATCAAGTGTCAATACATCTGTTACTAAAATGGTCGACTGAAATTTTAAATATTTTGGAACAAAATTAATAAATATTATTACCTTAAAGCGATGCAGTCATCCCCAAAATAACTTTTTAGCTTAGCTATTGCTTTATCCGAACAGTCGGCTTTGCAATTTTTTAAACCCAGATATTTTTTGCTCGAACTTATATACAAAATAACATCCGAGTTTCCGGGATAGATGATTGATACTCTCTTGATGTAATCCACAGCTTTTTCGTCCATGTTTTGTATTTTTATATAAATCTTTTTATCTGTTTTGCTCTCGTTTTTATTATTGCTGAGCGCCTCTTCTTTTGTCTTTTCATCATCCGGATTATAAGTCGCATTTCCCTCAAGAGGTATCATATCGGAAAGCAAAATTCTCGGCATCTCAGAGTCCTCGACAGACAGATTACCCTCTATCATCACACCGTTATCCACCGAAAGAAACTCTGAAAATTTAGCATACTGCCTTGAAAAAACAATAACCTCAATTTCCGAATATCTGTCCTCTATCTTTATAAAGGCCATAGTGTCGCCGTTTTTCGTATTTTTTGTAGTTTTATCCGTAATAATACCGGCAACTTTAACCGTTTGCTTGTCTGTAAAGTTATGTGTATGCGAAATATTTTCCTCAGAATAGTCGTCTGTAATGTCGGATATTTTCGTAACGTTTAGTTTTTCAATATGATTTTTGAAGTTATCTATCATATGACCTGAAAAATACATACCCGAGCTTTCCTTCTCAAGAAGCAACAGTTCCTTTAGCGAGTACTCCTCAACATCAGGATACTCGTATCCTCCGCTTGTCTTCTCCGCTCCCGAACCTATCGAGAAGAGATCCATCTGTCCATATATGTTGTTTCTCTTTTTCTCAAGTTCCGAATCGATTATCTGTTCATAACAGCGCATGAGCGCGCGCCGAGTTACCTTAAAGCAGTCAAATACTCCGCATTTGATGAAGAACTCAAATGTTCTTTTATTTATATTCGATGATGGAATTCTCGATACAAATTCATCAAAAGATTTAAATTTGCCGTTTTTCCTCTCTGCGATAATGGAATTTACAAGCTGTCGGCTTACATTTTTTATAGCAAGAAGTCCGTATCTTATATTATCCCCGGAAACTGTAAAATCAGCATCGGATTCATTAATATCCGGCGGCAGAACAGACAAATTAAATTTTGTTGCATCAGCTATATACTCGCGCAACTTTTGAGTGTTATCAAGCACACTTGTCAGCAGTGCGCTGAAGTATTCTCCCGGATAGTGAGCCTTTAAATACGCGGTTCTGTATGATATTATTCCGTATGCCGTAGCATGGCTCTTGTTGAATGCATATTTTGCGAAACCGACCATCTCGTCAAAAATTTCTCCTGCCAAAGACTCGTCAATTCCGTTTTTCATGCATCCTTCAATAAATCTTCCGGATTCTTTTATCATCTCTTCTTCTTT
>CALWTU010000084.1 GCA_944384515.1 uncultured Clostridia bacterium | reverse complement strand
CTCACCGTTGAGCGCTTGTCTATTATACATTATTTTTACTCAATTGTCAATACTTTTTTCCAAAAATTTTTCATTTTTTTGTACTTTGGCGTTTTTTACAATACCCATCCCCCCCTTTCCCTGCCTTTATTGGTGCTTTTTGCTTTCGTCGGTTTTATCTATGCATTTTTATTTCCAAAAATTAACACAAATATTTTACTTTCTTTTTGTTAAACTATATACAGAGCCAAGGAAAAAGAAAAAATTCTTTTTAAAAAACTTGGTCTCAATAAAATAGATTAAATATAAATTAGGAGATTTTTCTTATGTCAAAGTCTAAAGTTAATGTACCTGAAGCAAGAAGCGCACTTAATAAATTCAAGATGGAAGCTGCAAACGAGGTAGGAGTTACTCTTAAGCAGGGTTACAACGGTGACCTTACTTCTCGTCAGGCCGGAAGCATCGGTGGTCAGATGGTAAAGAAGATGGTTGAGTCTTACGAGAATTCCATCAAGACAAACGACTAATTTTATCTATTATAACAGTTGAGCGGGCGGAATGACCGTTTCGACAGAATATAGATTATATTTTTCATGAAAAAGAAGAGCTGCCGCAGGAAAACTCAAAGTTAAACTTGTGACAGCTCTTTTTTATATTATAATGAAGATATTTTTACAAAACCGCTATACATATAACCGCGCAAATCACCGCTGAAAACAAACTGCTCAAAACATTTACAATATCGTTATCCATACACGAATAACCGCTGACCTTCACAGTAGCTGAGCCGCAGTGCTCATCCCTTTTGTAAGAGAACCGCATACAGGGCATTTATATTTGACCTGAAAAAGAGAACCGAGAAAACTGTCAAAAACAGATCCCAAAAACGCAGCTGCAGTAACAATGAAAAACAGTTTTAAATTAACCGTTCCAAACATAAATGCAATCGTCGAGATAAGTGTAGCTCCTACAAGAGCGGCAAATGTACCGATAAACGACATTCCTCCGGATATACCTTTAATACATTTTTTAAATCTGAAGATGTCAAAAGTATTTTTAGAGTATACTCCAAGCCCGGACGCAGATGTGTCCGCCAAAGCCTCAGCAACAGAGGCGATATACGCATACAAAAATATTTTGTTAAATGTTAAGGAATATATAACAGCACACATAACGGGAATAAGTCCGTTTGCAATAACCTGAATTGCATCTCTGGAATGCTCTTTTTTTGTAATGTCGTCTCTGACTTTCTTCAAAGCTTTCAGTTTATCAGTTATTACTCCGCCGACAAGGAAACTAATCAAAAGCGTAAATCCGAAATTTCCGAAAGTTAAGGAAATCAAAAGATCTATTGCGAGCGCAACCGCAAGTCCTGTATTAGTAAGAACCCGCTTTTGCCTAACAAGTAGTATTACTATAGGTGTCAGAATAATCGGTATAACATAAAAAACTGTAGTTTCGTAATTATGCAGGGCAAACGCAAAAAGAGATACGCCCAGAGATATTGTGATATTATCAAGTCCGTTTGTTGTAATCGCTTCAAGTCCAAAAGACAAAAAGCCTATTGCCATACACTGCCACAGTGAAAGCTCATAACTGTAAATTTTTGATATAGCAAAAGCCGACAAAGAAGAAAAAACAAAGTTTGCGGCCATACCGACAATGCTTTTTTGGTTGTAAAGTTTCTTTGTATACTTCGAGAAAAGCTGACCCACGACACCCGCAAATCCGTCTCCGAAAGATGTACAGAAAACTCCGATTCCGAACGGCACAAGCATGTCCGGAATAAAAATGCAGACGAGAGACAAAATACTCATCGCAACCGCATAATAAACAGTTCCCGGAGCGTTGTCGGAGTCGGATGAAATCATGGGAACAAGATTTTTTAAATAAATTAATAAAAGCGCCAAGGTAAACAAAATGCAAACTATAAAAAAGTGATAGCTTGTACCCATGTAATGGGATAAAATAACCCACTCAAATCCGACAAGAATATGTACAATTTTTCGGCAGTATTTTTTCTCAAGTCCGCTCTTATAAAAAATCAATGCCAATGCCATACAAAGTAGGACATAAAGAACGCTGAACAAATATCCTTTTAAAATCATATCCAAACCTCAATATATATAATGCGAAAAAGGCTGTTTAAAACAGCCTGTTTTATTTATATTTCTTCATCCTTTTCACTTGACTTGAAGACAGATTCCTCATCTTCCTGCTCGTTAGGATTTATCTGCTTGCCGGGAATAACGATTCCGCGGGTCATAGCCCTCTTATTCTCTTCCTCTTTATCGTGTAAAATCTGTTGTTTTACTTTGTTGGCTTTCTCTATGTCACATTTGATTTCATCCGAAACACTGCCGTCTGCCAAAGTCAAAAAATTCTCGAAGGCGTCGGGATACACAAATGTTTTCTTAGTGTTGCTGAACTGTATTGTCATGTATTTTCCCTGTGTGGCAACGACAATTCCCGGTCCGAATTTTATATGATTAACCTCTATATTTTCGAATATCATTTTTATTAACCTCCGATTATTTATTGCTATTATATGCATTTTTTAACCAAATGCAACATATTTTTTATTTACAATTTCTGGTCCATAAATAAGTTTATTTATTGTAGCAAATAAATATGTCCAAAGTATTAACACATTATATATTTTTTATATTTTTTTAAACAATTAAAACTCCGCCCGCAAAACATTATTTTTGCGGGCGGTCATTGTGCCGTTATTTAAGATTTACCATTGATTCATCCCAAACTTCGGGAGCCTCAAAACCAAGAAGATTTACG
>CALWTU010000083.1 GCA_944384515.1 uncultured Clostridia bacterium | reverse complement strand
GTTATCTTTGTTGTGCCGCAAATCTCGTTTGCAAGCAGCTTGTAAAGCTCCTCTACAAGGTCCATCATTCCGTAATAGTCGGTGTACGCCTGGTAAAGCTCGATTGATGTAAACTCGGGATTATGCTTCTGATCCATACCCTCGTTTCTGAATATTCTGCCCACCTCGTATACCTTATCCATTCCGCCGACAATAAGTCTCTTAAGATACAGCTCTGTCTCAATTCTCAGATACATATCCATGTCGAGAGTATTGTGGTGCGTCTTAAAGGGGCGTGCAGATGCGCCGATCTCAAGCGGAACAAGGATAGGCGTGTCAACTTCAAGGTATCCCTTGGAGTCAAGGAAGCTTCTGATTATACGCAAGATCTTTGACCTTTTTACAAAGGTATCCTTAACCTCGGGATTGACGATAAGGTCAACATATCTCTGTCTGTATCTCTGCTCAAGGTTTGTAAGGCCGTGGAACTTCTCCGGGAGGGGAAGAAGGGATTTTGCAAGGAGGGTAATCTTCTTTACATGTACCGAAACCTCTCCGGTGCGTGTGCGGAAAAGCTCTCCCTCTGCGCCGACAATGTCGCCGACATCCCATTTTTTGAATGCGGCATACTCATTTTCGCCTATCTCGTCTCTTGCGACATAAAGCTGAATTCTGCCGTCTCCGTCAAGAATGTGGGCGAACGCCGCCTTTCCCATAATGCGGCGGCCGGTTATTCTGCCCGCAACCCTGACAGAGACGCTCTCACCCTCTTTGAGAGTGCTCTCCGCCCTCTCAAACTCAGCCACAGCCAGAGCTGAAGTATGTGTTATGTCATATTTGGTTATCTCAAACGGGTTCTGCCCGCTCTCGATAAGGTTCATGAGTTTTTCTCTTCTTACAACAAGCTCGTTTGTCGAGTTTGCGTTCTGAGAGTTGTTATTTACATTTGTACTGTCACTGCCCATATAAGAATTACTCCTTTGCTCTGCTGACGCTGAGAACCTCAAGCACCTGCTCTCTTGCCGCGCTGACGGTGACAACATCTCCCTCTTTCGCTCCGAGCAGTGCGCTGCCGATAGGAGAGGAGTCGGAAATCTTGCCGTTTGAGGGATCCGTCTCGTATGAGCCGACAATATGATACTCAACCTCTTGATTTCTCGTTCTGTTAAACACTTTAACTATAGATCCGACGCTGATTTTTGAAGAGTCGATCTGTGACTCGTCAATCACCTTTGCGTTTGCAATCATCTCCTTAAGCTCGTTTATGCGTGCGTGTATTTTACCCTGCTCCGCCTTAGCCTCGTCATACTCGCTGTTCTCCGAAAGGTCGCCGAAGGAGCGCGCTGTGGAAATATCCTTTTTATTCTCCTCAACCTTAACATTCTCAAGATAATCAAGCTCATCCTGCAATGCTTTGAAGCCCTTGGGCGTGTAAATCTTAATCTCTGACATTTCTTATCTCCTAATGAATTTTCATTTAATCAATTTCAAAATCTCTTCCTGCGCTGTCTTAAGCTGCAAGTCCTCACCCTGGGTGTTTGAAACCTCTATATCAGGCACAATGCCCACCCCGTGATAATTTTTTCCGCTCGGCGGATTGTAGTACGCAACCGTCAGCGTCAGCGCCGAACCGTCCGTAAAAGGAATGGTGCGCTGCATAATTCCCTTGCCGAATGTAGTAGTTCCGACAATCTTTGCACTGAAAAGTCCCGCCCTTGAAAAGTCCCTCATTGCACAGACGAAAAGTTCGCCCGCGGAGGCTGTATTTCCATTACAGATAATAACGCTCGGAAGCGAGAGGGTATGCGGGTCGTCCGCCTTCATCGGGGAGGCGTAATTGTTGCTGAACGAGACTATCTGGGTACCCTTGGGCGCAATATACGAGAGCATACTGACTACAGTGTCAAGATATCCGCCGGGATTTGAGCGCAGGTCGTAAATTATACCTGTGGCGCCGTTATCCTCCATATAATCTATCGCTTCCCTGAACTGTTTTGCGGTATTTTCCTTAAATGAAGAAATCTTAATATATCCTATGCGGGTGTTGCTGTCAAAGGTGTACTTAACCGACTCCTCCACAACCTTACGCCGCACAACATCCATAGTTATCTCGGTCTCACCCCTCTTGACGGTGATATTGACACTGCTGCCCCCCTCGCCTCGGATGGAGTTTATAATATCGCTGTACTCCATCTGTGAAATCAACTGATCCCCTACCTTATAGAGGTAGTCCCCGGCAAGAATGCCCGCCTCTTCGGCTCCTGAGGAGGAATAAACCTCGACAACACGCATGGTTTTTTCTATATAGTTATACTCAATCGACACGCCGATACCCGTAAATGTTCCGCTCATATCGGTGTCATAGCTCTCATACTCCGACGTGTCACGGTAGACCGAATACGGGTCGCCGACAACCTCGATATAGCAATTGATAATGGCGTGTGTGACCTCTGCCTTGTCGGTAAGGTCAATACTGTCATACATGTTTTCAACAAAAAGCGTGCCTGCCTCTTTGGCATGGTCAATAGCCTTCGGCATATCCTCGACGTAATAATCTCGGAAAAGCACCTCTACCCCGCGCATCTTGCTCTCTTGGAAGTTGGTGATGCCCCACCTCTCAAAATACTCGGTGGCGTAAATGAGTTCCGTGTCACTCTCGCTTGACATAAGAGAGAGTATCTCCTCTTTCGACTTTATGGGCTCCTCGTTGTCGCAGGAGACAAACAGAAGCATTGTCAGAGCAAGACAGAATAAAACCGTAATGCTCTTTATAATTAATGAAGATTTTTTGTTAAATCGGGATTTTCTCATATAAAACCTCCTTCTTTCCGCCTTGCGTCAATGCCGGGTATCTCCCGCACCCCTTTGGGTTTTGCGGCAAATTAAGACCGACGGCGGTTTATACGGTTTTGCCCGTCTTATGACGGGTATATCAATAAGTCATCAAGCAATTATAGCAGAATTAGACCGAGAAATCGGTCTAATTCTGTCAAAGTTATTTACAACTTCAAAGGCTCAGAATTTCGTGGGCTTGCTCGTCAGATACTTCTTAACCATGAGCGCAACCTTGAATGTTACCGCATGGTCAAATTCACGAAGGTCAAGTCCCGTAAGCTTTCTGATCTTCTCAAGACGGTAAACCAAGGTATTGCGGTGGACAAAAAGCTTTCTCGATGTCTCCGAAACATTAAGATTGTTCTCAAAGAAACTCTGCACCGTCATGAGTGTCTCTCTGTCAAGCGACTCAAGAGATCCCTTCTTGAAAACCTCTTGGAGGAATATGTCGCAAAGAGTTGTCGGAAGCTGATATATAAGTCTGCCGATACCGAGATTTTCGTAGCACATAATAGGTCTTTCAATATCAAAAACCTTACCTACCTCAAGAGAAATTCTCGCCTCTTTATAAGCTCTGGCAAGATCCTTCAGTCTGTCTACAACAGAGGAGATACCGATAAGAAGCTTGGTGTTGTACTCGTGAGAAACCGTGCTTATTATCTGCTGGGCATATTTTTCAAGATCTGTCATCGTCGTGTCGGCGGTAGCCTCCTTTACGATAACAATATCCTGCTCGCTGATTGAGATTACATAGTCCTTTGTCTTGTCCTGTACAACCGACTGAATTATCTCATAGGGCGTCTGTGAGGGATAGGACAAAAATTTGATAACAATAACCGCTCGCAGCTCGTCGCTGTTAAAATGCAGTTCGTTTGATTTTATATATATATCGCTCGGGAGAATATTGTCAAGGATTATATTCTTAATAAATGAACCCTTGTCGTATTTTTCGTCATAGAGACTTTTTATATTGCTCAGAGAAATGGCAATAAGCTCGGACATCTTAGCGGCATGGTCATCGTCTCCCTCAACAAAGCATACAGACTCACCTTTGCCCGCGGAATTAATATACCTGTATGTGTAACCCTCGTATACAACATAGTCTGACGAATAAGAGAGCTCCTCCCTGATTTTCTGCCTTGATTCTCCGATCTTGGAAAGTTCACTTGACGCTATAATAATACCGTTTTCATCAATAACACCAATGGTTCTGCCAACCACATCCTTCATCTGATGAATGATGGTCTGAAATAAACGATTTGACATTTTTAAACTCCCTGATAAGTTATTTTGTAAATACTGTACGATATTTTAGCATATTTTATGATAATTTTCAATACTTTTTTGAAAAATAATTATAATATCAACAAAAAAGCATACTTTTATTTGTCAATTTTAACACGGACAAAGGCTTTGATGCACTAAATTGGAAAATAAAGTAAAAAAATAGCCTATGAATAATGCGCCGAAAATGTGCGGTAAAATTTATCCGTCAATATTTACATTTATTTGCTTGCGTTTTTACAATAAATATTATATAATATTACGGTGGCTTAGACAGATTTTAAAATTATTTTTTCGACGGAGACGAAATATATGAAGAAAACGAAAATTGTATGCACACTCGGCCCCGCGTGCAGGGATGAGGAGACACTCTCAAAAATGGTAAAAGCCGGAATGAATGTGGCGAGACTTAATTTTTCACACGGAACGTATGAGGAGCATAAGGAGAACATCGAGCTTATTAAAACCGTGCGTGAAAAGCTGAATGTTCCGCTGCCTATCATGCTTGACACCAAAGGACCCGAACTGCGTATCGGAAGTTTCAAAAACCATAAAATCACCCTTAAAAAAGGTGACAAATTTATATTTACGACCGAGGACACAGAGGGAGACGAGCAGCGTGTATCCGTCTCCTACAAAGGAATAGTAAACGACCTTGTGAGGGGCGACACAATACTGCTCAACAACGGACTGCTTGTCTTTGAGGTTACCGATGTAAGCGCCGCCGAGGTTGAGACCGTAGTTATCGAGGGCGGTGTTCTGACTGACAGGAAGAGCATGTTTTTCCCGGACAAAACGCTGAGTTTTGAATACCTGAGCGAGCAGGACAAAAAGGACATACTTTTCGGTATTGAGGAGGGTGTTGACTTTATTGCGTGCTCCTTTACATCGAAGGCGCAGGATATTATAGACATCCGAAATCTGCTTATCGAAAACGGAAACCCGGATATTGACCTGATAGCAAAAATCGAGAGCCGCAGCGGCGTAAACAATATTGACGAGATACTTGAGGTCGCAAACGGAATAATGGTTGCAAGAGGAGACCTCGGAGTTGAGATACCGTTTGAGGAGCTTCCGAAAATACAGAAGACGCTGATCACAAAATGCCGCCGTGCAGGCAAGAGATGCATCACCGCAACAGAGATGCTCGAGTCTATGATAAACCAGCCGCGCCCCACCCGTGCGGAGATTTCGGATGTTGCGAATGCGGTTTATGACGGCACAAGTGCGGTTATGCTCTCGGGTGAGACCGCGGCGGGCAAATACCCGGTCGAGGCGGTCAGCGCCATGTCCAAAATCTGCGTACAGACCGAGGCAGACCTTGAAAACAAGTACAGCGACAAAATATTTGTGATAAGCGACCCGACCGATGCCCTCTCCCACTCGGCGTGCGTGCTTGCGGAGGATATCGGCGCAAAGGTTATCGTTGTCTGCTCCCGTTCGGGCGGTACAGCGAGACTCGTGTCGAGATTCCGCCCCAAAATGGACATTATCGGCATGACTATAGAGCCTCAGTCATACAGGAAGCTCGCACTCTCCTGGGGAGTTATCCCTATGCTCTCTGAGGAGTTTTCATCAATTGATGTGCTGTTCTATCACGCAAAGAGAGCGAGTATCGAGAGCGGACTTGTAAAGCGCGGTGACAGAATTGTAATTACCGGCGGCACGCCGAACGGTAAGTCCGGAAACTCCAACACGATAAACATAGAACAGATATAAACGACCGTACTTCAAAATACCGCATCATACGGAGATATTTATCGCTGAAAAAATATCTTTTAACCGACTGATGACGGCGCTACTTTTACACCGCACAGCCTTCTTAGATGCCGACCGTTTAAAAAGATTGACAACTCTGACATTTTATGATAAAATGTTCTAAACTCAAGTACAGGAGTAATGCTATGAAACTTAATTACAAAAGAACATTTCTTGTAGGATTTGCGTTCTTTCTTATCTGCACCTTCTGGAGCGCATACGACACTATTATACCGCTTATTCTGACCAATAAATTTGACATGCCCCAGGGGTACTCCGGAATTATCATGTCCCTTGACAACCTGCTTGCAGTATTCCTCTTGCCCTTTTTCGGAACCATGTCGGATAAACTTTCCTCAAAGTTCGGAAAGAGAACTCCGTTTATATTTATCGGAACGGTGCTCAGCGCCGTTCTGGTTGTACTGCTCGGTGAGATAAGCGTACTGTGGGTGTTTATCGCGGTACTGCTTGTTGTGCTGATATCAATGGCACTCTTCCGCTCCCCCGCAGTTGCGCTCATGCCCGATATAACCCCAAAGCCCCTGCGCTCCAAGGGCAATGCAATAATAAACCTCATGGGTACCGCAGGCGGTATTATCGCACTGGGACTGAGTGTAATATTCAAAACAAATACTCAGGGCAAGACCGATTTTACGGCATACCTTGCCTCTGTGGGCGGCGTGATGATTATTTCCCTATTGGTGTTTATGCTTACCGTCAAGGAAAATAAGTGGGCAAGCGAGGCTGAAAAAACAAACGAAGAGCAGGGCGGCATAACTCCCGCACCCACCGAGGAGCCTGCGGAAAAGCGCCGTATCACTCCCGCAGAGCGCACATCTCTTATTCTTATACTTATGTCGGTTGCACTCTGGTACATCGGATACAATGCCATAACGAGCAAATACTCGGTTTATGCAACCGAGGTGCTCGCGGTTCCCTATAATATCACCTTGATGGTGGCGCAGGGCGTGGCGCTGATAGCGTTTATCCCCGTCGGAATTCTTGCGAGCAAGATAGGCAGACGCAGAAGTATCCTTATCGGTGTCGGTATACTTGCGGCGGCGTTCTTCTCCGCCTCATTCATCACAAAGGGCGTAAATCCCGTCATAATGTATTTGCTCTTTGCTCTTGCCGGTATCGGCTGGGCTACAATTAATGTAAACTCCTTCCCCATGGTAGTGGAGCTTGCAAAAGGCGGAGATGTCGGCAAATACACAGGTTACTACTATACGGCCTCAATGGCGGCTCAGATAATTACCCCCGTATTTTCGGGATTTCTCATACAGTACCTCGGCTGGGGAATATTCTTCCCTTACGCAACACTGTTTGTTGCGTTCTCGTTTGTGACAATGTTCTTTGTAAAGCACGGAGACGCAAAGCCCGAGGGAAAAATCGGCATTGAAAGCTTGGCGGGCGGTGATGACTGATGAAATTTCTGATTATAGCGCTTACCGTTATAGGTGTACTGTTACTGTTTTTTATCGCATACCTGTTGATGATCTCACCCTCATATCGGGCGCGTGAGAAAATGAAAAAATACAAAAATGCCTACTTTGCTCACAGAGGACTGCACAATGAGCGCTTTGCGGAAAACTCGCTCGGCGCATTCAAAAACGCTGTGAAATTCGGGTACGGCATAGAACTTGATGTAAGGCTCTCAGGAGACGGCGAGCTTGTCGTGTTCCACGACAGCACGGCAAACCGTGTCACGGGAGTTGACGCAAAGATAAAAGAGCTTAAGACAGAAGAGCTCAAAAGCCTCTCGCTGAGCGGTACAGGCGAGGGCGTGCCGACTTTTGCCGAAGTGCTTGAAGCTGTCGACGGCAAAGTACCCCTGCTTATTGAGATAAAAGAGGAGGCAGGCGAGAAGGATGTGACGCCGAAATTGGCTGAGGCGCTCAAGGGTTACCAAGGTGAGTATATCATCGAGAGCTTTAACCCCCTCTCGGTCAGAAACATAAAGAAGCTTTTGCCCGGTGCGGTATGCGGAATTCTCTCCTTCAACTACCACACGCAAAAGGAGTACAGAAAACCCATGTATCTCATGCTCGAGCTTTTGCTTTTAAACTCTGTGGCACGGCCTGACTTTATCGCTTTCCGCCATGAGGACAGCAAAAATGCGGCACTGCGCCTCTCAAAATTCTTTTTCGGCGCACCGACGCTCGCATGGACGGTAAGAAGTGAGGAAGAGGAGACCCGTGCGAAGAAAAATGGCTTTGAGGGAATAATTTTCGAGGGCTATCTGCCCAAAAACAACTGAAATATTGCTCTGCAACGGGGATGTAACGAAGCGGCGGCGGTTGATTCCGGCGCCGCTTTTTGCGCACAAAGCGCCGTCAGCTGCGCTTTGCAAAGCCTCGGCGGCAGTGGAATTTCATGGCGGCTCAGGCTGCGCTTTTTACACGCCGATATAAGCTTCCCCGCCGAGGCCTTTTTATTTTTCCAAAAAACTTCAAAATTTTACTCCTCTCTTCCCTCTCCGCTCATTTTCGGTACGGCGCTTTCAGACATATCACAAATTTAATTTTTTTGCTGTTGAATTTCGTAGGTGTATGATGTATAATAATGAGAAAGACTGATTTTCGGAGATATAATATTTATCCCCTCTATAACATATAACGCCGACGGTGTGGACACCACAGACCATGTTTTGCCGAGAATGGGAAACTGCACGGCGCATGTGCTGAGCAGTATCACGGCATCACTTAACAACGACGCTTATATTTACGGAACAAAAACACAATTAAAGGACTGAACTTATGAAATACTTACTTGTTGCGACATGTCTTTTCGGACTTGAGCATCTGCTCGGCGAGGAGATAGAAAACCTCGGATACGAGCGCGTATCCACAATCGACGGCAGAATTACATTTGTCGCAGACGAGGAGGGCGTTGCGCTCTCAAACATCTTTTTGCATTATGCGGAGAGAATATATATAAAGCTCGGAGAGTTTCACGCAGAGAGCTTTGAGGAGCTGTTCTCGGGGACACGGCAGATAGATTATTCGCCGTTTATCGGAAAGCTTGACGCTTTCCCCGTCAAGGGACACTCGATCAGAAGTAAGCTCTTTTCAATACCCGACTGCCAGGCGATAATCAAAAAAGCGATAGTCCGCTCCCTCTCGGAACGCTATAATATGGATATTTTTCCGGAGAGCGGAATTAAGTATCAGATAGAGTTTTTCATACTGAACGACACCGTGTCGATTATGATAGATACATCCGGCGTGCCGCTTCACAAAAGGGGATACCGCAAGGAGTCGAACAGCGCCCCCATTCGTGAGACTCTTGCCGCCGCAATAGTAAAAATAAGCAGACCGAGAGAAAATGTCCTGCTCTGGGACCCGATGTGCGGCAGCGGCACGATTGCGACAGAGGCGGCAAGGATGATGTGCAATATTGCCCCCGGCGTTGACAGGAGTTTTGCGGCGGAGAGCTTTCCGTTTATCGGCAAGAAGAGGTTTGACCTTGCAAGAGAGGAAGCGAGGGAGGGCGAATGTGCGACAGACTTCAGAGTCTATGCCTCCGACATTGACGAAAACGCCGTGCGCCTCACCCTGCGCAATGCGCAGAATGCGAGAGTGTCGAATATCATAACCGCATTCAAATCAAACTGTCTTGACATCAAAAAAGACGGAGTGCGCGCGACAATCGTCACAAATCCGCCGTACGGCGAGAGAATGGGAGACGAGAGGAGCACCGAGGCGCTCTACAAAAAAATGGGTGCGCATTTTCGCTCGCTTGCCCCGTGGCAGGTGTATATCATAACGAGCCACACCGGCTTTGAGAAACTGTACGGCAAACCCGCCGACAAGGTGCGCAAGCTGTATAACGGTATGATTCCCTGCTATCTGTACCAGTACTTCAAGAATGAAAAGAAGTGATAAACCGCATTCCGTGCAGATTTTTTAAAAATGTGAATTAAGCCGAAGCATACTTTCTTGTAAATGCGACAAGGTATGCGGCGGCTTTTTTGTATAGCTTTAAAATACCCCGCGCAAAACTTGCAACACATACGAACCCTTCATAATGCACATAAAACCCTTATAACTAACCCCAAAACCGCACAACTCTCCTCCACCATAACCGTCACACTCTCCGCTTCCCTCTCAACCCTGAACTTCCCTCATTTCTTCCCCGAAAAGCCGACGCACGGGGAGGCGGTCGGGGCGGTTGCGAGTTATCCACCAACTCGGCGCAACGGCGACCGACACAAATTACCAGCGGCGCATTTTTACACAAACGGCACGCTCGCCCAACAAAAAAAATATATTTATCTTTATGCACTGCAAGGTGCGGCGTTTTCGCTTTTAAAGCATTCCTCCGTATTTTGGGGTACCGTGGTGTATATTTTTCCAAAAATACACTTTTAGGGGAATTTTTTCACCTAAAATTTATTTCTTTTGTGCTTTTTCTTAACATAGAATTAATATTATCGGTGTAAAATATAGAAAAACATTTTAAGGTGGGAAAGATGAGAAGAAGAATTATCAGCATTATATCGCTTGTTACAACAATCATGCTTTGCATCAGTCTGAGCTCATGCGCGCTGATGGACGCACTGTTAGATTCCGGCACAACAGGAGGCAATAACTCACTTCCGAACGGCAATATAACCGTTGAGGGCGGCGACTCTTACGATGTTACAATAAATAACCCCGAGGCTAATATAAATGTTCTCGCCGCAAGCAAGGGACTGCTCAGCGCCGTAAGTATTGTGTGCGTACACGATGTATATCAGTACGGAGTGGGCGGAATTGCAACGACAAGCAAGGCGTATTTCTCCGGAGCGGGAGTAATATACAAGCTTGACAAGAACCGCGGCGAGGCGTATATCATCACAAACTACCATGTTGTATACGAGGGCACTTCCACATCTCCGAACCAGATAAGCCAGGATATAACCGTTTACCTTTACGGTCAGGAATCAAGCGACTACGGCATAAAGGCAACATACATCGGCGGTTCTATGAACTATGACCTGGCAGTACTTAAAGTAGAAAACAGCAAGGTGCTTATGGAGAGCAACGCACAGGCTGTCAGCGTATCAGACTCTGACAAGCTGAATCTGCTTGACACCGCTATAGCAATCGGAAACCCCGAGGGCGCAGGACTTTCCGCAACCGTGGGATACATCAATGTGGACAGCGAATATATAACTCTGTCGATGAACACTCCTCAGGGAACCAAAGATATAAATCTGCGTGTTATGCGAATTGACGCCGCAGTTAACAGCGGTAACTCGGGCGGAGGTCTCTTTAACGACACAGGCGAGCTTATCGGAATAGTCAACGCAAAGAGCGGAGATACAAAGGTTGACAATATCGGCTACGCCATTCCGTCAAATGTAGTGCGGGCGGTGGCGGACAACATCATCCACTACTGTGACAAAACCAACAAAGAAAGCGTATACAGAGTGCTTCTCGGTGTGACCGTTACCCCGTCAAAGCAGTACACGGTATACGACCCCGAGACGGGAACACTCGAAAAGAGAGAGGAAGTATCCGTCAGCGAGGTATCTCAGAGCGGCGGAGTTGCCGGACTGCTTCAGGGCGGCGACATAATCAACTCAATCACAATAGACGGTGTGACGCACGAGGTTTACAGACTCCACCATGTGGTTGACTCAATGCTCGACGCAAGAGTCGGCAGCAGCGTTGTGATGAACATCACAAGAAACGGTACCGCTATGGATGTAACTGTTGAAATAACAGACAAGATGTTGACCGCATATTGATAAATAGTCAAGAAAAACTGCTTTTTAAGCTATACCCGTGCAGGATTATCCGAGGTTATGCCGAAAAAAGCAGTTTTTCTTTTCCGCGGCGGTTATTATTGACTTTTACTCTTATGGGTGTTATAATTTAAAAAAAGATGTCTCAAAAGGGGTTTGCTAAAATGACAAATTTTACTCTCGGTATTCAGTCGACTTATATATATGTGACTGTTGCTGTTTTGGCGGCAGCTTTGGCGCTGCTGTTTTTCACATCACTTATCACATATTTTATTGTGTTTTACTCAAACCCCAATAAGAAAAAAGACATATACAGGCTTCTTGACGGCTCGACGGAAAACAGGAAAAAATGCAGGGCGCTTATCGACAATCTTGTAAAAGTTCCGTATGAGGATGTATATATCACCTCTTTTGACGGTCTTAGGCTGCACGGCTCGTATTACCATGTAAAGGACGGCGCGCCGGTCGAGATAATGGTACACGGGTACCGGGGCACGGG
>CALWTU010000082.1 GCA_944384515.1 uncultured Clostridia bacterium | reverse complement strand
GTATTTTACAAGGTCCTCCTTGGGCACGGGTTTTACTCCGACAACCGAGCCGCCGAACTTTTCATATACTTCCATCATCTGCTTTACGACAGGTGTCTTAGAGAAAATTATATCGTCGCCGTAAAGCACTGCAAACGGCTCGTCCCCGACAAAGCTTCTCGCCTTGCCGACAGCATGTCCGAGTCCCTTTGTCTCCTTTTGTCTGAGAAAATATATATTTGCCATTCCCGCAATTTCACGCAGTTTTCCGACCTCCTCGGTCTTTCCTTTTTTCCCGAGGTTGTCGAGATATTCGATATTCAGGTCGAAAAAGTCCTCCATTGCCCCTTTGCCGCGGTTGGTTATTATCAATATTTCTTCAATGCCGCTCTTTACGGCTTCCTCAACGAGATAGTATACGCAGGGCAGATCCACAATCGGCAGCATCTCTTTCGGCACAGCCGAGGAGATAGGCAGCATTCTTGTGCCGAGTCCCGCCGCGGGAATTATAGCTTTTCTTATCTTTTTCATTTGTCCGTCTCCTTTTCACTCATAGTCTGAAAATAAGCTTGATTGCCGTCATGGAATCGGCAACAGAGAGGTGCGATATTTAAAAACGCAGGGTAGCGTGTTGAATTTTTCGGTTTTCTTTTGTTTTTGTCAAAGCCGTTTTCATATCTTGCCGATATAGGCATGTACCTTAAAATTTGTGTTTAATTTTGGGGGTTGTCAAGCTCGTCCTCTATTTTCTCAAGCAGCATTTTTACCGCCTCGTCAAGGCTGTCTGCCTTAGGTGAACAACCCGCCGCCCTGATATGGCCGCCGCCGCCGAATTCTGCGGCGACCTTTGCGACATTGGCTCCAACCGAGCGCATAGACGCACGGTACATACCCGGCTCCGTCTCCCGCACAAACAGCGCAACCTCAGTGCCGTATAATGAGCGTATTACATCAATACAGGTCTGCAAATCCTCGTCTGAAAGTCCAAGCTCGTTTTTCTTTTCGCAGGAGAGCTGTGCGTATGAAATTCTGCCTCCCGCCGCCTCCTTGATGTTGCTCGCAATATATCCCTCCGCCAGCATAATTTCCTTGGATTTTGAAGAGAAGAGCTTATGCGATATATCAGAGTAATCTATACCCGTCTTTATAAGCTGCGCCGCAATGCGCATGGTCTTCGGAGAACAGGAGTATTTAAACGAGCCGGTGTCCGACGCCATTGCGGCGTAGATTGAATAGGCGGTTTTTTTGTCCTCCTTGATTATGCCGCGTCGGCATAAGAGGGAAATGACATCATAGAGCACCTCGGCGGCGCTTGAGGCGTCGCTTCTGATATAGTAATCTCCGAACACCTCTCCCATTGCATGGTGGTCTATCATAATGCAGTCTTTGCCGATGATTTTCTCCCCGAAGCTTCCCAGTTGGTTTCTTGATGCAACATCTACCGCTATAATGTCAAATCCGGATATATCCTCACCGTCAAAAAGGCGCGCACCCGTGTAGCTTACAATAAACTCCAGCCTTTTCGGAATTCGGTCGTGACAGGCAATATACGCCTCCTTGCCCATAAGCTCGTATACATGCGCCAGTGCGCACGCCGTGCCGACGGTGTCGGCGTCGGGGTTTTTGTGCATGAGAATAAGCGGCTTTTTTATTTTCGTAAGTCTCTGGCACAGGGTATTTTTGCTGAGCCTTTTGTACTCTGTCATTTAAGTGTTTTCTCCCTCGATCGTGTCAATTTTTGTATCGTTCTCGGGGCTCTCACCCTCAGCGCTCTCGCCCTCTTTGGACATAACCTCATCAAGCAGTTTTGCTATTCTCGCTCCGTGCTCGATCGACTCGTCCTTGCGGAAGTTAAGCTCAGGGGTTATTCTGAGATTGAGAGTTGAGGCGAGGTGGTGCCTAAGCATACCCGTGCATTTTTTCAGACCCGTGAGCGCCTCTTTGTCGTCTCCTATGCAGGAAAAATACACAGTCGCATACTTTAAGTCGGGCGCAACCTCAGCCCGTGTTATACTTACAAAGTTGGTCACAACCATAGGTTCTCTCACATTGCCTATTGCAATGGCAAGCTCCTGTGCCACAGCGTCATTTATTCTTCCTCTTCTGTAATTTGCCATTTTTTCATCCCTTCCGACGGTCAGAGAATGATACTCTTTCCCGTCCCCCTCCCGGGGTATTTTTTAATTATTTCCTCTGCTCCGATGAGAGCGGAATCTATCACTCTCATACCCGGCAGTATTTTGCTTATTTCGTTTTTGAGCCACGGAAAATGCGTGCAGCCGAGAATCAGCGTGTCTGCGTCAAAATCCTTGAGCGGAGAGAGCACATTTTTGATTAACTCCCTCTCGCATACCGACACATTTCCGTCGCGGCAGCCGCCCTCAACAAGCGAGACAAGCTCCCCTCCGACATATTCCTTGCACGATGTGACTCCAAGCTCCGAAAGAGCGGTGCTGAACGCCCTCTCTTTTACGGTCCTCTCGGTTGCCAGCACCGCAACCTTGCCGCACCTTGTTGCGGCTGCCGCCGCCCGTGCAACGGGCGTGATTATTGGCGTTGCGAGCCGACGGTATTTTCCGGGTATCTCACGGTACAGCGAGCTTGCGGTACAGCAAGCTATCAGTATTCCGTCAGCGCCGCTGTTATAAAGTCTTACAATATCCGAGGATATATATTCAATAAGTTCGTCCTTTTTCTTTGTTCCGTACGGTGCGTTTTGTTTGTCTTGATAGAGGCAGATGTCGCAGTCGGGCTTGAGCTTCCTGAGATAACTCATCGCCAACGCGCCGCCCTCCCGGATGA
>CALWTU010000081.1 GCA_944384515.1 uncultured Clostridia bacterium | reverse complement strand
GTGTCGGTTTATGCGGTAAATATCATTTTGAAATACAGCGGTTTCAGAGTTTTTGAGAGTTTTTAAAATTATTTGCATATAAAGCAAATAATTGTTTACATTTTGGAATGGAGGAGACGGTTTTGAGTGATTTTGCGGTCTTTTTTGACACGGGAAATTTGCCACAGGAGAAGTTTTCGGAGCTTGAAAAGTATTTGCCTCGTGATGTTGCTCTGAGGATAAAAGACACAAAGAACGATAGAGAGCGCAGACTTCGCACAGGGGCGTACTTTGCGTTAGATATACTTTTCAGGCATTTGTACTGCCGCAGTATGCCGCATATACGGCGAAATGAGAGCGGCAAGCCGTACTTTGTAAAGGATGAAAACGCCCCGTTTCGCTGTGAAACAGCTCACTGCACCGCTTCTTTTAGTCCTGAAAAATCAGACTGTTCAGCCTCGGCTCTGAATAGTAGTTTATCTTTGGGAAGCGGTTCTGCTTCGGTTAGCTGTTCGGTTCAGAAGAGAGGTTCGGCTTCGGGGGCTACTTTGGTTTCGGAAGGTGGTTGGGCTCAGGAAAGCGGTTCGGTTTTGGGAAGTAATTCTGCTTCGGTCAACGGTTCAGCTGTGGGCGGTGGCTTGTATTTGGGAGATAGCGCCGATATGAGTAATGATTTGAATTTAGGCGGCAACGGTATTTTGCCGAGTTTCAGCATTTCACACAGCGGCGACATTGCGGCGGTGATAATTTCGACGGACGGGCGTGATATCGGGATTGATATCGAGGGGGCATCTTCCGAGAAATCAGCCGACCGCGCGGCGGCAAAATTTCTCGGTCGGTTTGAAAAGTTTTCAGATGAACTTAAACGCTCATATGAACGGGGATCGTTTACGGGCGAGCTTTGCGACAGTTTTCCCTACAATCACAGTGGCAGCAGAGAGACAGCGAACTCTGAAATTGAAAAATCCTGCAGCGCAGGCTCTTCCGTGATTGGCTCTTTTGCTCACACTGAACAGAAACTCTCGGATAAAAGCTCTGTTTTATGCGAGTATGTAAAAGCGGACAGCGACCGTGACAGAGAAACTCAGGCTTTAAATTCAGGCGTTGACATCTCGTTCTTTGTGTTAAGACAGGAGGGCAGTGAGTTTGAACTGTACCCGTGTCAGCTAAAGCGGCTGTTTTATCCCGATTTTGAAGATAGTAATCTCGTTAAGTGGACGGTGCTCGAGGCTCTGCTTAAGATGAGCGGGGGCGGGTTTTGCGATTTAGGCAAGCTTGAAATCTCTATTAAGCGTGCGAGCCTTGCTACTTTCAGACTTTCGGCGGGCGGTGAATTTATCGTTTCGGTCGCAAAGGCTGAGAACTGAATTTTCTTTAGTATCAGCCTTTTGTTGTTTTCAGGTACAGTACAATAAAACAAAATACTAAGTAAGTTTCAGCAAAAGCGGGTTTTATAATTTTAAAAAAACAACAGTACAATAATCTCAACAGCTTTAAAGAAAAAAGTGAGTTTGTGTATAATTTTCTGATACAATAAAATATTTTGAAAGAGGATTAGAAAATGGCAAGAATTGTAAAAGTGGCAACAATTTCAATGAATCTTTGTGAATACTCTAAAAAGCCCCGTGACATGAGCCTTACCGATTATGAGATAATGTGGCTTGACAAAAATATTTCTCAGGTCTTGCCCGACAAGCCGGATCTTATTGTCCTGCCTGAGTGCTGTGATGTTCCTGACGGCATACCTCTTGACGATATGCGTCGTTACTTTGAGGAGCGGGGAGAAAAAACAGTCGATCACATAAGAAAGATCGCGAGGGAAAACAATGTTTACATAATGTTCGGCGCTTATCGGTTTTTGCCGGATAAAACGGCAAGAAACAGCTGCTATATGATAGGACGGCAGGGCGAGACGGTCGGAATTTATGACAAAAACTATATTGTACCGACCGAAACAAAATTTCACAACATACAATGCGGAGAGAGCGAGACGATTTTTGAGTGTGATTTCGGAAGAGTGGGTGCGATAATCTGTTTTGACATTAATTTTGATGAGATGCGTCTCAAATATAAGAGAGCAAAACCGGATCTTATGGTGTTTATTTCTTATTTTGGCGGCGGACTGATGAGGAATTTTTTTGCTTTTGATACAAGAAGTTATTTTGTCGCCTCCTGCGCTTACGGCTGTCCGGGAGAAATTATAAATCCGCTGGGTCTTTCTTTATGTGTTACAAGTTACCATTACAATTATGTGGTAAAAGAGATAAACCTTGATTATGAGGTCGTACATATGGACAACCACCGCGAGAAAATCAGGAGAGCCAAAGAAAAATACGGTTCACTTTTGGAAGTAATCGGAGATGTGGGGTATGTTGGCGTTGCCATTATCTCATACTTCGGCACCGACAAAACTGTCAGGGACATCCTCGCTGAATTTGAAATTTCGGATGTTGAGGAATATCTGGAATATGCCCGCCGCCACCGCGCCGGGCAGGTAAAGAATAAAAATTAATGTTTTAGGTGTATTTTGTGCTGACAGTACTTCGGGGCTATTTTCGGTGTGTCGGAGATTGGCTTTCGGGTACCTCGAAGGTGGGTTTTCGGGCGAGCCCCTTTTTGTTTTTCATAAAAATCCCCCGTTCAAGACGGAGCGCATATTTACCTACCTTTGCGCTCTCATATCTTTTTACGGGGGATTTTTGTTAATTTTGATTTTTCAAATTTGGGATTGATTTTGCTTTTTCAAATTTCAGCTGTTTTGCGGCTCTATCGGAATTATAAGTCCGGCGCAGATATAGAATATAAGTCCCACTCCGAAAAACGAGAGCAGTACCACGAGTATACGCAGTACCGTGCAGTCAAGATTATAGTAATTTGAAAGTCCACGGCATACGCCGAACAGTACAGCCCCCTGTCTTGCACGGTAGAGTTTCGGCGCTTGCTGTTCGTACTCTGGGTCGGTGTAGTCGGGGTTGTATTTCATAAAGAGCGCTAATATAAGATATATCCACAGTCCCGCCGTTCCCGCAAAAATTGAAATAACAAATATAAGTCGCACAAGCGAAGAGTCTGTATTGAAATATTCAGCAATTCCGCCAGCCACTCCGAGTATTTTTTTGTCATGTAGAGAGCGATACAATCTGCGTCTTTCCATATTAAGCCTCCGAAAATATATTCTGATACCTTAAATCTGCGTGCCAAAAACAGATCTTCAAAAGCATTGTACGCCACAAACCGATAGAAATAACAAGCGCAAAAAATGTTTTTCACGGGTAGGGAAATATGTATTTTTAACACGGGTAAGGTATGCGTTAATTCAACACGGATAAGGGTATCCGTTTTTCGGTACCGGTATGAGAGTTAATTAATTCTGCACGGGTATGAGTATTAGTTAACTTTGCACGGGTATGAGTATTAGTTAACTTTGCACGGGTGTCGGTGTGCGTTTTTTTAACTCTCAGATTAAGTTTGGCGCTTTGTGCGGTTTGCTTACGCACAAAGCGCCTTTAAATATACATTTTTTAAAATTATGCCAAAAATCCGTTTATCAGGCTGATAAGGTCTTTAAGCAGGAAAACAGACAGTACAAGCAGCAGAGCATAAATCAGCGAGATTATTATTGACGGAAGATATGAATAACTTCCTTTGTCGCTCTCCTCTTTGGCCGCCTCATATGAGTTTTCGTCTATGTAGAAGCGGGCGGATGAAAAATCAATCTTGCCCGATATGTCCGAAGCTTTGATTTTCTTGCCCTTTTGAGCAACCTCTTCATATGTCGGAACACTCTTTCCCGCCTCTTTGACAATGGAGGTGAGTTTTCCGCCCGAGGCTGACAGGGCGCGTCTTACAAAAAATGTGTTTATATTAAGTGATGAGAGAGTCAGCGCTCCGTTCTCGCTTACCGCGCCGCGCCTCAACAGACGGCGTATGATCTTTGTGTTTGTCACCTTGTAGATATTAATGAACACCGCACTTACCGCAAGTCCTATCAGCAAAAAACAAACTATAAATCCGATAGGCAAATCAATCTGAATATTTGGGTAATCCTTTAAATTCAAATTTAAAAATTCCTTAATGTAATCCATTTTAACTCCTGAGAAATTTTTATATATACACACATTTAAGCGATATATTTTATTTTATTATATACTATATATTGAGTTAAGGGATTAATTTAAAGTAAATTTTTTATAAATTTTAATAGGGAGTTCATTATTATTCTATTCTGCGTGTGCTTTGTTTATTCGTCTTTATTAAACGGCGGGGCGTGTCAGAGTTAAAGGGAGTGCGAATTATGTGTGGTTTTTACACTTTTTTCCTCGCACGCCCCCGTGGTATTTTATCTGCTTTTATAAAATTTCAGGCCGATTTCGGTTTAGCTTCTTTTTTTCGCCTTCGTTTAAAATCTGTACGCACGGGGGAGAAAGGCGGTATCTGTGCCGCATGGCATGTATGCTGACTTTCTTATTAAGCTGTGCCGGGAAGGTGGAATCAATTTCGCACGGCGGCGGGTGACACCGTTCTTTTACAAGAAGCGTTTTTTACAGATTGCTTTAACTTTTTTGCATTTATCATATGCGGGGTTAAGTTATGTGGGTATCAGAGTTGCCACGGGGCAGGGTTTTGGGTGATGTCATAGATGAGGTGAAGTGAAATTGGGTCGTTATCAGAGGTGACACGGAGCAGGGGTTTGAAGGTTGTCACAGATGAGGTGAAGTGAAATTGGGGCGTTATCAGATGTGGCACGGGTGGGGCTTTGCGGTGTCAGAAGTGACACGGGGTGAGGTCAGGTGTTATCATAGCCTTTGCAGACATCGACCCATGAATCAAACAGCGAATACCTCTCGAGTTCTTCAATTGTCAGCTCTATTGCGCTGTTACTGCTTCCGCAGGCGGGGAACACTGTGTCAAACCTTTTGAGAGACTCGTCAAGGTAGACGGTTACACCCTCGTTTACCGCAAACGGACAAACTCCGCCGACGGCGTGTCCTATTTGCTCTTCGGTTTGGTCGGGGGCGAGCATTTTTGCCTTTGCGCCGAAATGCGCTTTGTACTTTTGGTTGTCAATTTTTGAGTCTCCTGCCGCAACAATCAGTATAGGGTGTCCGCCAAGCGTAAAGGAGAGCGTTTTTGCAATTCTGCTGCTCTCGCATCCGAGCGCACGCGCGGCAAGCTCTACCGTTGCGCTCGACACATCAAACTCCATCACTCGGCTTTCCATACCGTATTTTCTGAAATATTCTCTTACTTTTTCGATAGCCATAAATCCTCCTTACACCCTCTCCCAAAGCAACATATTGTTTTTGAAATCGGCGTTTATTTTTCCGCTGTCCTTAAGGTATGAAAGATATGAGCGGACGGTACTGCCGACAAGAACATACTGTTCAAAATTCATATTCAGAGAATACCCGTTAAAGAGCCGCTCGAGAATATTTTCAAAGCAAAGCGGAAGAGAACATATATCAAGAATTCTTTCCGCTGTCATATGTACGCTTCTTATATTGTACTCACAAAGTTCCGAAATATCCGACACGGGGTCGGCGTGGGAGGGCACAAATACTTTTGCACTCATATTTTTGATTTTTTCAAGGGTGTCAAGGTATGCGCCGACATCGTAGAGAAAACTTATTTTATATTTATCGAGCGTTTTTTTACTGCACAGGGCGTCGGCGAGATAAACCGCGCCGTCAGGCGTGCGAAAGCCCGCCATAGTGTAAAAATGCCCGGGTAAATCTATAATTTCAAATCCGCAAGGCAAAGCGTCATCTGTCAGATACTCCGCACGGCTCTCCTCTGCAAGCAAAAATTTGTGCCTCAGCTCCTTCGGAGGGCAGCCGCCATATAAAAACGACGGCTCAAGAATGGGGTGTGATGTAAAACTGCATTCAATACCCGGCGCATAAATTTTACATCCGGTCTGCCTTTGCAGATATTTGTTTCCGCCGATATGGTCAGCGTGCGAATGCGTATTGTATATTGCGCGAAGCTGCCAATTGTTGGAGCGGAGAATCTGAAATACCTTTTTGCCCGCATCCTTGTCGTTTCCGCTGTCGATAAGGCAAACCTCTCCCTCGCCGAGTTTTACGAGTCCGATTTTTGCGGGGCTGTCTATATAATAAGAATAATCCGAAACTTGTATCAGCTCATACATTTTGTCTGTCCCTTTGCGTGTTGGTTTATTTTTCTTGAGATTTCAAATTTTAATTGCCGTAAAACCAAACTTCGGCAATCCGAGAATTTAAAGTTTGAAAAGCGCTGGCGGCTGAATCAAAATTCAAAAATTCGGCGAGCCGAAGTTTAAATATTATATTTCCATAAGGACGGGCAGAATCATCGGCTTGCGCTTTGTCTCTTTATAAATAAAGCGGGCAAGCTCGTCTCTTATCTGCGTTTTTATCTGCATTCTGTCGCTGACGCCGCGGCCGATGCATTTGTTGAGGGCGTTTTGAGAGATCTCTCTTGCCTTTTCCATCAGCTCCTCCGACTCTTTGACATATACAAAGCCTCTTGAGACGATATCCGGGCCGCTTATTATATATCCGCCGTCGGTGTCGATGGTCGCTACCACAACAACAAGTCCGTCCTCGGAGAGCAGTTTTCTGTCGCGCAGAACAACGCTTCCGATATCTCCGACGCCTGAGCCGTCGACGAGTATTTTGCCTGATGGCACGCTTCCGTTAAATCTCGCGCCGTTTCGGTCAAGCTCAAGCACCTTTCCTATCTCGGAGATAAAGATGTTCTCGGGCCCAATTCCCATGAATTCGGCTATCTCCTTGTTGGCATAGAGGTGTCTTGACTCGCCGTGTATCGGCATATAGTATTTCGGTCTCAGAAGTCCCATAAGCAGTTTTATTTCCTCGCGGCAGGCGTGTCCCGAAACATGGACATCCTCCACAGAGTCGTTTACTACTTTTACTCCGTTTTTGACGAGGACGTTTATGATTTTTCCGACAAGCTTTTCATTTCCGGGTATGGCGCTTGAGGAGAGAATAACGCAGTCGTTTTGCGACAGCTTTACCTTGTCATGCTCCGAGAAGGCTATACGGTAGAGCGCCGACATCGGCTCGCCCTGGCTTCCCGTCGTGATAAGAGTTATCTCTTCGGGCTTATATTTTTTTATCTCGGATATGTCAATAAGTATTCCGTCGGGCAGATCCATATATCCGAGTTCTGCGGCGGCACCTATTACATTTATCATACTCCTGCCTAAAATCGCCACTTTTCTTTTATGGCGGTGGGCGGCGTCAATAATCTGCTGTACTCTGTGCACATTAGATGAAAATGTTGTGATAATAAGCCTTTTTGTCTCGTACTGAGCAAAAATTCTCTCAAGCGAATTGCCGACCGTCCTCTCGCTGGGTGTGTAACCTGCACGCTCCGCATTGGTTGACTCGCAGAGCAAGAGATCCACCCCCTTTCTGCCTATCTCTCCTATTCTTGTAAGATCCATCATCTTTCCGTCAATCGGAGATACATCGAGCTTGAAGTCTCCTGAGTGGAACACAACTCCCACGGGAGTTTTCAGGGCGATTGCGCACGCATCCGCAATCGAGTGGTTCACATGCACAAACTCGGCAGAGAACACACCGAGCTTTACGACATCTCCCGCCTCGACTGTGTAAAGGTCAGGCTCAAAACCGAGCTTTACCTCAGCGAGCTTGCCCTCTATTATTCCGAGTGCGAGCCGTGTCGCATAAATCGGTACATTCAGCTGCTTTAAAATATAGGGAATTGAGCCGATATGATCCTCGTGACCGTGTGTTATGAGTATACCGCGCACCTTATCCTTATTCTGAACAAGATACTGAATATCAGGTATAACAAGGTCAACTCCCAGCATATCGTCGTCGGGAAATCCCATTCCCGCATCAATTATGATTATGTCGTTTTCATATTCAAAAACGGTAATATTCTTTCCTATCTCGCCGAGTCCTCCGAGGGAGATAATACGCAGTTTTGAACCGCTTTCTTTCTTCTTCTTTGTTCCTTTATCCTCTCTCGCCCCGTCATTATCCGCTATAGCGAGCGGTATAATTTCGCCCGGTCTCTGTTTTGATGTATTTTTCTTTGAAAGCTGTGCTTTGTTGTTTTTCTTGTTTTGGGCATTCGGGCTGTTTTTTGAGTTTTCGGCAGTTTTGTTATTACTTTTGTTGCTCAAAGTTTTTTCGGAATCTGCACTTTTGCCGCTACTTCTATCATTTTGCGGATTTGCCGCTTTTATCTTTATTACTTTTTTTGATTTCTTGAAATTCGCTTTTTTTTCTTTTTGTGTGTCGGCGCCGTCCGCTCCTGCGTGATTTACATCCGCCTCGGCGTGCGCGTCCGACACTCTCTTTTTAAATCTTCTCTTGGCTTTATTTTTTTGTTTTTCCGTCTTTTCGGTGTCTTTATTATTTATTTCGTTATTCATATTTTATCCTTTCATGAAGGGATCAAAAAATAAGAAACAGCAAAACAACCGCAGCGGCGCTGACCGCGGCTGCGACGGCGCCCCATATTATCTTAAGCCTGTGCCTTCTGAAAAAACTCTCGGAATAAAAATTAAAATTCTCCTCAATAATCCGCGTTGCCTCATCAACCATAAACTCTTTATCCGAGGTACAGTGCTCGTTTTTATTATCCTTTACGATAAAATAAGCCTCTTCAAAATAACGGCTTCCCGTGTTTTTCAGATGAATAATCTTTTTTTCGTAACCTCTCATATATACTCCCCGACAAAACTATTTATCCAAACTTAATTATAACCTTAGAAAATCATCTTTTATTCAGTTATATTTCAATTTCTTTTTTAAAAAGGGAAGTTATGCGGGGTTTTCTCATAAAAATCCGCTCTCGGTGGCATTTGCCGTAGGGGGCGTGTAAAATATATACTTAAAAGTTTTTTCGGCGCCGTCTGAAATTAAACGCTTTTTCTCTCTGTTATACGGCGCCGTGTCTTTTTAAGAGGTATATATATGTAAATATTTCTTTACAAATATAAGCTTTGCTGTATCTGTCTGTTATTGTTTTCTGTTAAACAGTCTGCCGAAAAATCCTTTTTTCTTTTCGTGTACTGCGGTTTCGGTTTTCTCTTCAACAGTGTTGTCCCTTAGAGGCTGTGTGTAATTTACACCGTCTTCTTCTTTCTCGGCATTTTCGGCGTATGCCGTGCTGTTTGCCATTGTCTTTTCAGAGAAAACAGTCTGTGCCGTATTCTCGTCTTCTGTGCCGTCGAGCTCGTTTGAGACAGTGTCTTTTACTTGGCTTTCGGCAGAGAAGAGAATATCCGCTTC
Organism: uncultured Clostridia bacterium; assembly: GCA_944384515.1. Lineage (GTDB taxonomy): Bacteria > Bacillota > Clostridia > Oscillospirales > CAG-272 > UBA1740. Next base: position 10,120 of record CALWTU010000081.1, on the reverse strand, counting down.
TTCAGCCTTGGTGCCCTCAGAGTCGTTTTCAACGCTCCGAAGCTCTTCTTTTACCGTGTTTTCTATCTCTTCTTTTTCTTTCTCGGAGAGCTTTATCTGCGAGACTTTTCTGCTCTTTTTCTTCTCCGGCAGCACTACCTCATAGTTATCGTCAAACAAATCGTCAAGCGAAATGTTAAAGAGCAGTTTTATTTCAAGAAGCTTTACTACTTCGGGATATGACTGTCCGCTCTCCCATTTATATACTGACTGACGGGTTACCCCTATTGCACTTGCAAACTCATCCTGTGTTAAACCCTTAAGTTTTCTGAGTTTTATTAATTTTTCTTTAAAAGTCATCTTTTGTTCTCCTTATAAATTTTTTACAGTCCGACTGCTTGTTGACTGTAAATTCGCTTTAAAGTTTACACGGGGTAGCATACTCTTGATTTTCTCTACGGTAATACTTATTTAAAAACCGTCCTTTTTAATTAAATATCGCTGTCCTCATTATCCGTGAGTACAGTATCTTCGCCCTCTGTCTCAAAATTTTCAGCCGGGGTGACTTTTTCATCCTCGTCATCTTCGTTTTTGATATTTACTGTCTCGCTCTCAACCTTGTGGCTCTCTTCCTCTATTTCCTCTGCCTTCTCAAGGCGCGCGGCATTGATAATATATGAGCCCTCAGACGGTCTCATTACTATAACTCCGGTCGCAGTTCTCGAATATACATTGATGTTTTCGATATTGGTTCTGATTATTGTTCCGTCATTTGTGATAATCATTATATCGTCGTCATCCGCAACGGTGAGTATTGAGGCAAGCTTGCCCGTCTTACCGCTTATGTTGTGGCACCTTACGCCCTTTCCGCCTCTGTTCTTCATAAGTCGGAATTCGGAGAACAGACTTCTCTTACCCATACCGCACTCGGTGATAGTAAAGAGCTTCTTACTGTCGTCAACCACACTTACTCCGACAACATAGTCGTCGTTTGTGAGGGTTATCGCCTTAACTCCGTGCGCAGTTCTGCCCATGCATCTTACGCACATCTCGTCAAATCTCACGGCAAAGCCGTCTCTTGTCGCTATAATAAGGCTCTCGTCTCCCTTGGTGTGTCTTACAAATATCAGCTCGTCGTCCTCGTCAAGATTTATTGCAATCTTTCCGCCCTTTCTCTGATACTCAAACTCGGAGAGCAGTGTTCTCTTTATAATACCTCTCTTTGTTACCATTGTGAGGTATTCGCCGTCCCTGAACTCGTTTATCGCAATGACGGATGTAACTCTCTCGCCCTCGCCGATCTCAAGTATATTCACGATACTCGTGCCCTTGGCTGTTCTGCCTGCCTCGGGAATGCGGTACGCCTTCTTTGAGTAAACTTTACCGAAGCTCGTGAAGAAAAGTAAGAGACTGTGGCTGTTTACAACCTTTACATCCTCGACATAGTCGTCCTCTTTTGTCGTCATGCCGATAATTCCTTTACCGCCTCTGTTCTGTGCGGTGTATACATCGGCGCGCTGTCTCTTTATGTATCCGCCCTTAGACAGAGTAATAACCGCTGTATGCTTCTCGATAAGGTCCTCAAGATCTATCTCCTCTGTTGCCTCGACAATCTCGGTTCTCCTCTTGTCGCCGAATTTGTCGGCGCATTCGGAAAGCTCGCTTTTGAGTATCTCTTTAATCCTGTTTTCGTCAGCGAGAATTGCTTTTATCTCGGCTATTAACTCTTCGAGCTTCTCTATTCTCTCGTTTACCTTCTGTCTTTCAAGTCCGGAGAGTTTTCCGAGAGTCATATCCACAATAGCCTGCGCCTGTACATCCGTAAGAGCAAAACGGGATATAAGCCTTTCCTTTGCGTCGGGAATGGAGCTGCTTGTCTTGATGATTGAAATTACCTCATCAATATTCTCAGTCGCAATTCTGTAACCGAGAAGAATATGCATCTCTCTCTCCGCTTTTGCAAGATCGTATTCATATCTTTTTCTTATGACGCTTTTTTGAAAGCTGATATACTCGTCGAGCACCTCGGGCAGTGAAAGAGTTTTCGGCTCGCCGTTGACAATAACAAGCATATTGACCGAAAATGTCTCCTGAAGCTGAGTGTACTTGTAAAGCTGGTTCATAATAACCTCGCCGTTTGCGTCGCGGCGGTATTCTATTACAATTCTCATACCGCCTCTGCCCGACTCGTCGCGCAGTCCGGTAATTCCCTCAATTTTTTTGTCCTTTACAAGGTTTGCAATGCTCTCGATAAGCATGGATTTATTTACCATATACGGAATTTCGGTAAATATTATTTTCTTATGCTCGTCGTCAACACTTCCTTTTGCACGGACATATATTCTGCCTTTGCCTGTTCTGTAGGCGTCTCTGATGCCCGCCTTTCCGTATATTACGGCAGCAGTAGGGAAGTCAGGTCCCTTTATGTATTCGGTAAGATCTTCCGCCGTACACTCGGGGTTGTCAATTCTGTATACCGTGCCCTCGATAACCTCTCTTAAGTTATGCGGGGGAATATTGGTTGCCATACCTACCGCAATTCCGACAGCGCCGTTTACGAGAATATTCGGAAATCTCGAGGGGAGCACCACGGGCTCCTCACGGGTATTGTCAAAGTTCTCTGTCATCGGCACAACTTTTTTCTCAATATCGCTCATCATCAGCTCGCTGATCTTGCTCATTCTCGCCTCGGTATAACGGTATGCCGCAGGGGGATCTCCGTCCACGTTACCGAAGTTTCCGTGTCCCTCGACAAGAGGATATCTCAGAGAGAATGCCTGCGCCATTCTTACCATTGTCTGGTAAACCGCCGCATCTCCGTGCGGATGGTATCTACCCAGCACGTTACCTACCGTCGTTGCGGATTTTCTGAAGGGCTTGTCATATGTGAGATGATCCTCATACATAGCATAGAGAATTCTTCTCTGTCCGGGCTTCATACCGTCCCTGACATCAGGCAGAGCTCTTGAGGTAATAACGCTCATGGAATATTCCATAAAGGACTTTTTAAGTTCCTTTTCCATATCCCGCCCTTCAATATGCTGAAGAGGGAATTCTATATCACTGCTTTTATAATTGTGTTCCATTCTGAAATTCTCTTTCTTTAAATATCAAGGTTTTCAACATACTTTGCGTTTTCTCTGATAAAGTCACGCCTGGGCTCAACCATGTCTCCCATCAGAACGCTGAACGCCTCGTCACACGCGATAGCGTCGTTAATACTTACCTGAAGGAGGGTTCTGGTCTCAGGGTTCATTGTTGTGTCCCAAAGCTGCTCGGGGTCCATCTCACCGAGACCTTTGTATCTCTCGGCATTTACTCCGACCTCGCCGAGCTCTTTTACATACATGTTTTTCTCCTCATCGGAGAATGCATATCTTACATTCTTTCCCTTATGTACCTTAAAGAGCGGCGGCTGCGCAAGATAGATATGTCCGTTTTCGATAAGCGGGCGCATGTGCCTGAAAAAGAATGTCAGAAGAAGAATTCTGATATGCGAGCCGTCGACATCCGCATCCGCCATAATAATGATTTTTCCGTATCTGAGCTTTGTTATGTCAAAGTCGTCGCCTATACCGCATCCGAGAGCCTGAATTATCGGAATTATTGATGTGTTTGAGTAAACCTTGTCAAGTCTCGCTTTCTCAACATTAAGCACCTTTCCTCGAAGAGGAAGTATCGCCTGAAAACGGCTGTCCCTTCCGTCCTTTGCAGAACCTCCCGCAGAGTCTCCCTATACAAGATATATCTCGGTAAGATGTGTTTGCTTTTCGTTGCAGTCGGCAAGCTTTCCGGGAAGGGTAGAGACCTCAAGCGCATTTTTGCGCCTTGTAATCTCTCTTGCACGCCTTGCCGCCTCACGGGCTTTATTCGCCATCATCGCTTTCTCGAGAATTATCTTTGCCGTCTGCGGATTTTCCTCAAGGTATTCCTCAAGTTTTTCCGAAACTATAGAGTCAACAAGCGTTCTTATCTCGGAGTTTCCGAGTTTTGCCTTTGTCTGGCTCTCAAACTGTGCGTCTGTAAGCTTTACGGAAATAATAGCGACAAGTCCTTCTCTTACATCCTCGCCTGAAAGAGAGTCGTCACCTTTTATAATTCCTTTTTTCTTTGCGTAGTTGTTAAATGCTCTTGTAAGTGCAGTCTTAAATCCTGTCTCATGCGTTCCGCCCTCGATTGTCGCCATGTTGTTTGCAAACGAAACTATCATCTCATTATAACTGTCGTTATACTGCATTGCAACCTCGGCTATCGAGCCTGCCTTCTCGCCTCTCATGTATATTACATCTTTGTGAATTACATTTCCGCGCTTTTCGCTGTTTAAAAATTCGACAAAGGAAATAATTCCGCCCTCGTAGTGGAGCACTTCCTCTCTCTCCTTGCCCTCTCTTGTGTCACGAAGAAGAATTTTAACTCCCGCATTGAGGAATGACTGTTCTCTCATTCTTGTGAGAATGGTCTCAAAATCAAATACGGTCTCCTCAAATATTGTAGGGTCGGGCTTAAATCTCACATAAAGACCGTGCTTTTCGCCGCAGTCTCCCTCGCACTTAAAGGGTCTTTTTACATGTCCTCTCTCAAATCTCTCGGTATATTTTTTACCGTCTCTGTAGTTTTCAACCTCCACCCATTCGGAAAGGGCGTTTACGACAGAGGCACCGACACCGTGCAGACCGCCCGCTATCTTATATCCCTCACCGCCGAATTTTCCTCCGGCGTGCAGTACCGTGTATACAACCTCGAGCGTCGGCAGTCCGAGCTTCTCGTTAAATCCCGACGGAATTCCCCGTCCGTCATCCTCAACCGAAACGCTGTTGTCATCGTAAAGGGTTACCGTTATCATATCGCATTCACCGGCGAGCGCCTCGTCTATTGAGTTATCCACAATCTCATATACAAGATGGTGCAGTCCCTTTACCGAAGTAGTACCGATATACATACCCGGTCTTTTTCTTACTGCTTCAAGTCCCTCGAGAACCTGTATCTGACTGTCGTCATAACCTGTGCCTTCAGTTTTCTTTATCTCGCTTTTTTCCATTTTTTATCCTTTCTTATCAGAAAACCTTTTTATAAGTAAAAATCAAGAACCTTTGCCGATATAAATGTCCGTTTTACAAAATATCGGCATTTATTCCTGATAAATTTTTCCGACTTTTTATTTGAGTTTTTTTCCGCAGTTGTTGCAAAACTTAAATGAACTTGACACGGGTGCGCCGCAGTGCGGGCAAAGCTTTCTCTCCTCCGTCGGATTTACAGTGTAGGAGTTATATTTTTGCTCTGTGCCCTGTGTGTTTTCCTTGTAGTCGGAGTTTAAGCCGTCTTTTAAATTTTCATTTGTCCCGCCGGGATTCTGATCATCTATTTTATAAATATATCCGTTGTCTTTTGAAAAGAATTTTACAATACTGTAAATGAAAGAGAAAAATCCCATTGCCGCAAACAAAAATCCGAACACAGCCATAAAACCGAAACCGTTTCTTATTACCATCACCGACCAGAATATTCCGAACAGAGATATAATAAGGCTTACAAATGCCGCAAATAAATTACTTTCTCTCGGTCTTTTAATATACTTCATATTTGCCTCCTGAATTTAATATATTTTTTATTTATATTTTTTATTTTTCATAGTTTGTTTTTAAGTTTTTTCAGAATATATTTTATTTTTTTGCGTCAAAATACATATATTCTCCTCTTGTACGGCTCTTCAGTCCGCCGGGGGAGATGCGTGAGAGTTTTATCTTTTCTTTTTTTTCGCTCATATAAAGCACAAAGCTTCTCGGCAGGTCGTCGTCGGCGTACTCGACACTTCCCACCCTCTGCTTTTCCTTGATAAAACTCTTTGTCGCGGGGGATACCGTCGCCGTATCAAGGTCAAATATTCCTATTATATTTTTAAGTCTTATATTTTCGCCTTTTCCTACATGTAAGAACATTTTATCACCTTTTGTAAAGTTTGATTTACAAAAATCTTCATTTATATATATGTAAACTTAAAATTACATATAAACGCCGTTATCAACATATATGCTCTTGTCGCAGACACCCTCAAAGCTGTCTTTTTCACAGCTTGTGATAATAATCTGCTTTTCGTCACGGCTCCTCAAAACATAATTTCTTCTTTTCTCGTCAAGCTCGCTGAGCACATCGTCAAAGAGATACACGGGATACTCCGAAAACATCTCACGGAGTATCTCCCCTTCGCCGAGCTTCAGCGCAAGCACCGCACTCCGCTGCTGTCCCTGCGAGGCAAAATATTTTGCATCCTTGCCGCTTATATTTATGAGAATATCGTCACGGTGTACTCCGTAAAGAGTATATCCCACCGCTCTTTCTCTCTCAATATTCGCCGTCAGCTTGTCAAAATACATTTGTTTTATTTCATTTATATTTTTATCTTCGCACTCGGTATCCGATTTATAAATCAGTGTCATCTCCTCATTTTCAGAGGATATCTCCCGCATTATTTTTTCGGTGTAATACTCAAGCTTTTTAAGATAATCATACCTCATTTTAGAGATAATCGAGGCGTACTCTGCCATATATTCCGACCAGCTCAAAATCTCTCTTCTGACTGAGTCGTCAAAAATACCGCTTTTTATAAGACAATTGCGGTTTTCAAGTGCAATTTTATATTTTGAGTAGCAGTTTATATACGCGCCGTCCGTCTGAGAGAGAGCAATATTGAGAAAGCTCCGCCTCTCCTCAGGCCCGTCTTTTATCAAAGAGAGGTGATCGGGACAAAACAGCACGGATTTAAAGTTATCTATAAATTCCTTTATTTTTTCAACCCTGTACCCGTTTTTTATCCGCCTCTTTTCTCTGCCGAACACCGCATATTCAAGGTAGTTTTCGGAATATTTGTCGCTGTAATCTATCTTTATTCTGAAGCCCTCTGTTCCGAACCGAAAAAGTTCCTTTTCCTCTTTCGCCCTGTGCGACTTTCCCCGTGAAAAAAGGTATATTCCCTCAATAACATTTGTTTTACCCTGGGCGTTGTTTCCGTATAAAAGATTTACGCCGCCTGTAAAGTTTATGTCGCATTCGGATATATTGCGGAAATCTTTTGCATAAAAATTATTTAATATCATCGCATTAAGTGAATAAAATCCGTTTTTTCTCTCTATAATATACTGAAAACTCTTTTAAAAAACAGCTTCAGTCAGAAAAAACCTTTTATTCCGTCCGTTCTTATAAGCTTTTTCAGTCCTCGTTCTTCTTCTCGTTCATTCTTACGGGAAGCACCATATAGAAGTATGTAAAATCCTCACTCGGCACAAGTGCCTCTATCGTAACAGCGTTTGTCGGGCTCTTAAATCCCAGAACAAGCTTTTCTCCCTCCGCAGCTTTAATGCTGTTTATAAGATATCTGCAGTTGAAGCCTATTTCAATATCTCTGCCTTTCTGCTCGCATTCCATCTCATCCGCTACCTTTCCGTTTACGGATGTGGATGTCAGTGTAAGAAAGTTGTTCTCAATAAGAATTTTTACATAGCTTCTTCCGCTGCCCTGAATTTTTTCCTCTGCTATGATATTCGCTCTCTCAAGACCTGAGAGAAGTCTTTCTTTGTCGACCGTTACAAATATATCGTTGTCCTTCGGTATAATTCTGTTGTAGTCTATGTACTCAGAATCTATCACCCTTGTAAAGAAGCATACATTTGCCGCCTCAAACACAGCACGCTTTCTGAAAAGATAGCACACTATATCAAAATCGTCATCGTCCGGAATAATTTTTGTAAGCTCGGAGAGCGCATTTCCCGGCACAATGAATTTGTATTCCATATCCTCATCCTTAAGAGATGTAACGGTGCATTTCATCTCACACTTTGAGAGGTTGAAGCTGTCGCAGGAAACTATTTGTATCATATCCTTTGTTATAACAAAGTAAGCTCCCATCAGCATCACTCTGTTGTCCTGTACCGCAACCGAATGCATTACCTTTCCTATCATTTTTTTGAGAATACTGCTCTTTATCACAAATCCGTCCTCCGACTTCATGTCGGGCAGGTTAGGGAATATATCTCCGTTTTGCGCAAAAATCGAAAATGACGCCTTTCCGCAGTATATATTGCAGTTTAAATTGTCGTTTACATCAATTGTAATTTCGTCCTCAGGCAAAACTCTGACAGTCTGATAAAGACGCTGTGCGTTTATCACGAATTTTCCCTCTCTCTCTATCGCACACGGCATGAATGTTGCCCTGATACCCTTGTTCATATCGTATGTGGAAATTCTTATACTTCCGTCCTCCATGCTCTCAAAAAGTATTCCTTCAATCGAAGCTATGGTATTTTTGGTTGATACAGTATTCATTGCGGGGTTCAGAACATCCATCAGTATTGATTTTTGTACTTTAAATTTCATTTTTATCATATTCCTTTCTTCTGAGGAGTAAATTTTAAGCAGTAATGCAGTTTGACCTTGCCCGAAGGGCGTCGTTACATACATTAATTTCTTTATGATAGTAATTGTAGTAATAGGGTCCGTGGAAAATGTGGAAAACCCAAAAAACACAAGGAAATTCAACACTTTTTTAAAATGAGTTTTACACATTTTAAAGTAGAGAAGATGTGGAGAAAAAACCGCTTTTTTTCCACAAAATTTTAAACATGTATTTCATGTGTATTTGAACATCTTTTCCACAATCTTAAAAACATACTTTTCCACATTTCCACTTTTCCACATTTTCGGTGTGGAAAACTTTTTTATTTTTCAAAAATAAAGTTATCCGTAAGCCAAATTCACAAAAAATATAAGTTTAAGAGAGTGAATTCTTAAGTTCCTTGAGAAGTTTGTTATACTCGATTTTTTTGTTGTTGGACTGCTTTATCATGCTGTCGGCCTTGTCGATTGATGACATTATGGTGGTGTGGTCCCGTTTAAATATCGCGCCGATTTCTTTAAGAGAAAGACCTGTGTTCTCCCGTATCATGTATACAGCCATGTGGCGGGCGTTTACAATATTGTCAGTCCTCTTTGAGGAGGTTATGTTTTCCACGGTGATACCGTAGTTTTTGGCGACTATCTCAAGTATTCTCTCAACCATGACATCACTCGGTATATTTCCGGGATCTATAACCGAAATAGTCCTCTCAACGCTGTTTTTATTGATGCTGTCACCCTGTATGCTGTATATTGCAAACAGTTTTTTGACAACGCCCTCAATCTGCCTTATATCGTTTTGCATTCTCTGCGCCATATATTCGATAAGCTCGTTTGAGAGATAAAGTCCCGCATCCTCCGCCTTCTTTCTGATGATGGCGCTGCGCAGCTCAAAGCTCGGCGGCTGCACATCCGCAATAAGTCCGCCCTCAAACCTTGTGCGCAGTCTGTCCTCAAGCGGTTTAATCTCCTTAGGCGGTCGGTCGCTTGTAAGTATGATCTGCTTTTCGTTCTCGTAAAGGGTAGAGAATGTGTGGAAAAACTCCTCCTGCGTTGAAACCTTGCCCGCAATAAACTGTATATCGTCTATAAGCAGTACATCCGCCGTGCGGTATTTTTCTTTAAAGGATACCGTGTCTCCCCTTGAGATTGCGTCAATAAGCTCGTTCATAAAGTCCTCGCACTTCTTATACACAATCTTGAGTTTGGGGTGATACTGCTTAAGATAGTTTATAACCGCATACAAAAGGTGGGTTTTACCAAGTCCCGAATGTCCGTGAATGAACAGGGGATTGTATATTGTCGGCTCTTTTGCAACCGCATAGCACGCCGCCTTTGCAAATTTATTTGATGAGCCTTCAATAAAGTTGTCGAATGTATAAGAGGACAGCAGGTTTTTGTCCTTCATGTTGTCCCCGTCGAGCGCCGATTTTATCATCCTCTCCTTTTCGAGAGCCTCGAGCTTTTCCTCCTCCTTCATCGGCGGTATGTTCCTTGACGCCTCTTCTTCGAGCCGTTTTTGTTCAATCTTCTTTTTTTTGTCTTCCTCCTCATTCGGATAGACAAGCTCCACATCGACCCTGAAGCCTATTGCGTCCTCAATAGCCTTCTCAAAAATGTCCATATATCTTGTCTTTATAATATTTTTTCTGAGAGAAGTCGGCACCATAAACACGGTCTTTTCGTCCGTCATTTCAATAAGATCTATCCCGGAAAACCAAAGGTTAAAGATCTGTTCAGAGTCAAGCTTGCTCCT